>NZ_KN050816.1:31571-156903 GCF_000746145.1 Methylobacter sp. BBA5.1 | reverse complement strand
CGCATTCAGTTAATCACTGATGTTACGCAGTAAGTTGAATTCAGATCGGTTTAGCAAGGTGTCGCTAGCGCGACGATTATTTGAATCGGGTTTATCGCACCCGAAGGCGAGTTACTTTCTTTTGCGCGGCCAAAAGAAAGTAACCAAAGAAAAGGCCGCCCGTTGCCGCTTTTTCCTTGCGCTCCTCGCTTTCGGCGAGGGTTGCCAAAAGGGACTTCCTGTCCCTTTGGCAACGCGCTGCATCCATGCAGCGCCCCTTTGGGCTGCTCACTCGGCACATCCCTGTGCCTCGCCCTTTGGGTGCGATGCATGCAAATCGGCTATCCTGCCGATTTGTCTCGCCGAAAGCTGCGGTGCTCGGCGCGGCAAACGGGATAAAATCTTCCGTGCGTAACATCAGTTAATCACTGCCTTCATCCAGCAGATCAAGAATCTCGGCATCAACTTGAACATCAAATTTCCTGGCAAATAAATGGCCTGAATCCTTTAAACGTTGGTAATCATGTTTGGTCAGGATTTCGGGATGCGCGGCTTTTTTCGACCAATCCGTAAAGCGCAGTTCGTCATTCACGACGGTATTTCCCAGACTGGAATTCATCATTACCGTTTGAAAAAACATTTCATCGGCATTTGTTGTCCGAGTATAGAAATTCACTATCCGTTGCCCCAGATCCGTTTTTACGAACTGGTCGATATAAGTGATGCCGCTGCGGGCAAGAATGATCGCCGCGGAACCGCCGTAAAATCGGTAACCGCCGGGCAATTTGCGCGGTTTGAAGGAAAAAAAGGGCATGATCGGCTTCAAAAGTCTTGGCGGGGAATCGCGCCCGGCAAAGGGGGGATAGACCAGGGTTTTACTGCCCAGTTGGAAATGATAAAGCTCCACGCGATTCAGCCCGCCGCGTCCCGGCCAATGTTCATACGGCAAGGTGAAATGATCCAGAAACTGTTTGCCCTGATGGTTTTCGAAGAAAGCATGAATGCGGTCATTGCTCTGTAGCGGGTAGTCCTGCCCGCTCATATAAATTAAAAAATCGCACTTTAAGTCATGCGCTTCAATATAGTGAATAGCGTTAAGCGACACCTGGGTCAGCCCCCATGCGCCCCAATACACGGTTTCTCTTTTTATGAAGTAACAGTTGGGATAATCCCTGAGAGCCTGCTGTGCGCCTGTCAGGTAATCCTCGTCGGTTTTCTTGTCGATATGAATTAAAAATTGAACATTCGGCGCATTCAAACGATTGACAAGGCGAATCATTTGCTCAAGGTTTTTGTAAGCAATAACCAGATAGACAATGTTAACCATTTTCGCCCCTATCTTGATCAGAATCCGCCCGGCCTGCGCTCTTTCAGCGGTGCAGGCCGGGATGATGACGCCGGTCTTCCGGCTACATCTGCGACTGCAAATAGTTCTCCAGACCGATTCTGTCGATCAGGTTCAGTTGCTGTTCCAGCCAATGAGCGTGGTCGTCCTCGGTATCCTGCAGCATGCCTTCCAGCATCTCGCGCGTGACATAGTCGTTGACCGATTCGCAATAGGCGATGACGTCCTTCAGGGCGCTGATCACGCTCATTTCCACGTCGAGATCGTTTTTCAGCATGGCCGGCACCGTGCCGCCGACGGTCAGGGGATTGCGGACCGACAGATTCGGTACGCCCTCAAGGAACAGAATGCGCTTGATCAGGGCATCGGCATGGCCCGTTTCGTCCTGCATTTCATGATTGATGCGCTCGTACAGTTTGGTGAAGCCCCAGTTTTCGTACATGCGCGAATGGATAAAATACTGATCCATGGCGGTCAATTCGCCGGCCAGTAACTGATTCAACTGGTCGATGACCTGATTGTTGCTTTTCATAAAATCACCTTGTGCTTAATGCTTGTTGTTTATTGTTGTCAGGCGGGACATGCGTGTGGCATCAGCGGCAGATTAAAACCTAAACAGAGTCCTGTCAAAGTGCGGCGGCTCTTTTCTATTTCTGCAAATGCGCATAAGCCGGCAGCGTCTGTATCCGCGTGTCTTCCAGCGGCGTGCCGACGGTAAAATGGTACAGGCTTTGGAACCGGTCGTCCTTGATGCCGAAAATTTCATGCACGCTGTCGTCAAAATAACAGCCGATGCCAGTGCCGCGCACGCCTGCCGCTTCGGCTTCCAGATACAGCGCCTGGCCGATCAGTCCGCACTCCCAGAACAGGCGCCGGTAGGCCCAGGGCTGATCGTCGAGGTTGAATTCGGCGACCATGGCCAGGCTGAATGCGCTGTTGCTGGCTATCGCCTGGTGGCAGGACAGCGATTTGGCGATCTGCCGGCAATCGCCCATATAGAGATGATACAGCGGCAGGATGTCCGATACCGGTTGCCAGTCAAAGTCCGCAAGCGTGGCCGCCTGTAGCGGTTCGATGGCGTCAGGCGCGCGGGGCAGGGCATACAGGCCGGGCGCCAGGCCTTCAACGTGGTGGACGAAGATAAACAGATGGACTTTCGCCGGCCAGCGCCACAGGTCGAAAGGCGGCTTGCGGCCCGGCAGGACCGCGCTCAGCAGCCGGAAAAAATCGGCCTGCGGCAGGGTGGTCTTGTCATCGAAATGCTGGGCGCTGCGGCGCTGGCGAATGATGGCCGTTGCCGTTTGCCGGCAGGATGAGTTGACGACCGGCTGTGGCTCGGCCAGCCAGCGCGGTTCCTCGGTGCGCGGCTTGGCCGCCGCGGCGGCTACTTCGTCTATGACCGGCCATTTGTACATGTGATAGGCGTTCAGACTGCGCGCCCGGCCTGACCAGGCAGCCGATTGTTGGATTTCCGACAAAGTATCGATTCCAAACGAGCAGGCGTCGGCAGTCGTGCGTATGCGGCAGATCACGTCGGGCGATTCCCGCTCATTCGGCTTGAAATCCTCAAGCCGGTCAAGCCCCAGCAGCGCGGCTATGTCGTCATCGGCGTATTCGGCCAGCAATTCGACCGACCAGCCCAAGGCGGCCGCGGCATAGCGCAAGGCGCCCAGCGCATGGCCGATATCATGCTGGCAGTAGCGGTAAGCCCGCTCGCCGTATTTCCAGGCTTCGCGCCAGTGCAGCGAACTGAGGCCGATCAGGATGCCGGCATTGTCCAGGTCAGCGGTAAACAGGGCGCGCCGCTCCAGATGGTGATCATGGCTGACGTAATGGTAAACGCCCGGCTGGATCAGCGAGCTGTCGGTATTGATCAGATAGGCCTCGGTCGGATGCAGGTTGCCGCTGGACGGATTGCAGCGCAAGGCCCAGCGGTCCGGGCCGTACTGTTTCCAGGCCGACAGGCCGAAGGACAGCTCCAGCAGCAACCCCAGCGTCTTCAGGGTCAACGGCTGGGGTTCGATGGCCTGGGGATTATCCAGTTCGGTGAACAGGACAGGCAGTTCGGCGCCCGGCTCGGGCAGCGGCACCGATTCGCAGCCGGCAAAGCGCCGGTACGGATCGGGCTGGTCGTCCCAGTCCAGCGTTTCCGGGCCTTTTGCATAGCGCTCCAGCTGGTGTTTGGTGCGATGGTGGTAGTTGATAACGGTCTGTGTTTGCTCGTTCATATTTAATGTTATTGTTAAATGCTGCTCCATGGGTCGGCTGGGTTGGAGCCTTAGCGAAAAGCCGGCATAAAAAACTACGAAAGTTTAAACCCGCCCGGTATCGTCTCATGCCGGCTCTCCACGGTCAGATCCTCGGCCCAGCATCCGATCGGGCTGCCCAGGGTCATGTTCTTGTCTTCAAAGCGTACCAGAAAAACGCTGCGTTCCGGTTGCTCCTCCACGTGGCCAATCATGGTGATGACGCCGCGCGCGCCGGCTTCGGCCAGCACTTCGCCTTCCAGGCCATTCGGTATGGAGCCGTCATCGGTGATCGCGTGAGCGGCAAAAACAACATCGCCTATATCCAGATCTTCTATTCTCATGATTTATCTCCTCAAAGCTTCCGGTTGTTTTGTAGTAAAGCCTACAAAGTGTACGTGTTTGTTTGTTTAGAACCTGTTCCCGCCCCCGCCTTACATCTTATTCATGCTTTATTTATTCTTTATTAAACAACGCATTAAATAATTAAAAAAGCTGATGGCATACAGGTTGCTATAAGTGTTTACAAGAACGATGCCAAACCCATTCAGGAGACTTACATGATTACATTAACTGAAAACGCTATTAACGCTGTTGGGCGTTTTATCGCCGGCTCCGACAAGCCAACCGCCGGCTTACGGATTGAAGTAACCGATGGCGGCTGTTCCGGTCTGCAATACGGTCTGAAACTCGAAGACGATCAGAGCGAAGAAGATACCGTTATCGATTGCGGAAGCGTCAAGGTCTTTGTCGGGCCTGACAGCATGCCAATGCTGGACGGCATGATTGTCGATTTTATCGACAGCCTGGAAGGATCAGGGTTCAAGTTCAGCAACCCTAACGCCGTTAAAAGTTGTGCCTGCGGCACGTCGTTTAATACGTGCTCTTAACAGCCCTAATTTATTATTTTCTGGAGGATTAAACGATGTGGGATTACTCAGAAAAAGTCCAAGAACATTTTTTCAACCCTAAAAATGCCGGGGCTGTTGCTGATGCGAATGCGATCGGCGAGGTCGGCTCAATCAGTTGCGGCGATGCGTTAAGACTGACGCTGCGCGTTAACGAGGAAACCGAGACTATCGAGGATGCCGGTTTCCAGACTTTCGGCTGCGGCTCCGCGATCGCCTCGTCTTCGGTGCTGACCGAAATCATCAAGGGCCTGACGCTGGACGAGGCACTGAAAGTGACCAACCAGGATATCGCCAACGAGCTGGACGGCCTGCCGCCGGAAAAAATGCATTGTTCGGTCATGGGACGCGAAGCCCTGCAGGCCGCCGTGGCGAACTATCGCGGCGAGGAATGGAAGGATGATCATGAAGAAGGCGCGCTGATCTGCAAATGCTTTGCGATCGATGCCGTCATGATTGAGGAAATGGTCGTGGCCAATAACCTGCGCACGGTCGAGGATGTCACCAACTTCACCAAAGCGGGCGGCGGCTGCGCGGCCTGCCATGAAGACATCGAGGGCATCCTGACGAAAGTGCTGGCCGAGCGGGGCGAGAAATTCGATCCCAACACCGCGCCGATTGAGGTGGCCGCGTCGGCCAAGGAAAAAATGCCGATGACCAACTTGCAACGCATCAAGAAAATTGAAGAGGTGCTGGATAAGTTAAGGCCGCAACTGATGGCTGACGGCGGCAATGTGGAACTGGTCGAAGTCATCGGTAACACCGCCTATGTCAACATGACCGGCGCCTGCAGCGGCTGCCAGATGGCCGCGATGACGATCGGCGGCATTCAGCAACGGCTGATGGAAGAACTGGGCGAATTCATCAAGGTCGTCCCCGCGTCACAAATGCCCAAAGCCGCTGCGGCAGGAGCGTAAGCCATGAACGCCATCTATCTCGATAACAATGCCACCACGCGGGTTGATCCGCTGGTGGTTGAAGCGATGTTGCCGTACTTCACCGAACAGTTCGGCAACCCGTCATCCATCCACCGCTTCGCCGACGGCGTCGCCAAGGGCATCAAGCAGGCGCGCCACCAGGTTCAGGAGTTGATAGGCTGCGAACACGATTCGGAGATCATCTTCACTTCCTGCGGCACCGAATCCGACTCGACGGCTATTTTGTCCGCCATCAAGGCGCAGCCTGACAGAAAGGAAATCATTACCACGACGGTCGAGCATCCGGCCATATTGAGCCTGTGCGAGTATCTGGAAAAAGAAGGCTACATCATCCACCGGATGCCCGTGGACAAGGTCGGGCGCCTGGATCTGGACGCTTACAAAAGCCTGTTGTCCGATCGCGTCGCCATCGTCTCGGTCATGTGGGCCAACAACGAAACCGGCACGCTGTTCCCGGTCGTGGAAATGGCCGAGATGGCCCATGCCGCCGGCGTCATGTTCCACACCGACGCGGTCCAGGCGGTCGGCAAGATTCCGATGATGCTGAAAGACACCAAGATCGACATGCTGTCGTTGTCCGGCCATAAACTGCACGCGCCCAAAGGCATCGGCGTGCTGTACCTGCGGCGCGGCACGCGATTCCGCCCGTTGCTGCGCGGCGGCCATCAGGAGCGCGGACGGCGCGCCGGCACCGAGAATTCGGCGGCCATCGTCGGCCTCGGCAAGGCCTGCGAACTGGCGCAGGCGAATATCGAACACGAGAACACCGTAGTCAAAGCCATGCGCGACCGACTGGAACGCAGCATTGTCGAGCTGATCCCGAACTGCTTTATCACCGGCGACGTCGAAAACCGCCTGCCCAACACCACCGATATCGCGTTTGAATATATCGAGGGCGAAGCCATTCTGATGCTGCTGAACAAAGCCGGCATCGCCGCCTCCAGCGGCTCGGCCTGCACCTCGGGATCGCTGGAGCCGTCGCATGTGATGCGGGCCATGGATATCCCCTATACGGCCGCGCACGGCACCATCCGCTTCTCGTTCTCGCGCTACAACACGATGGAGGAAGTTGACGAGGTGCTGAAAGTGATGCCCGACATTGCCGCCAACCTGCGCAAGCTGTCGCCTTACTGGGACGGCAACGGACCGGTCGCCAATCCTGAACAGGCGTTCCAGCCGACGTATGCATGATAGAAAATGTAGGGTACGCACCGCGTACCTTGATTAAAACTCAACAAATGGTACGCGGTGCGTACCCTACGTGAATTATGAAAGCTCAAAATCGCACCATCATCATTGACGACACCACGCTCAGGGACGGCGAGCAATCGGCCGGCGTCGCCTTTTCGCTGGAGGAAAAGCTGGCGATTGCCAGCCAGCTGGCGGCGTTGGGTGTGCCGGAACTGGAAATCGGCATTCCGGCCATGGGCGAGTTTGAGCGCGAGGAGATCAAAGCCATCGCGGCCCTGGGGTTGCCCTCGAAACTGCTGGTCTGGTCCAGAATGCGGCGCGAGGATTTGCGGGCCTGCCTGAATCTTAATGTCGATAAAGTCGATTTGTCGATTTCAGCGTCGGACCAGCATATCAAACACAAGCTGAAACAAAGCCGGTCATGGGTGCTCAAGACCATTGCCGCCTGTGTCCGCGAAGCGCGCGACCTGGGCCTGGAGGTCTGTGTCGGCATGGAAGACGCCTCGCGCGCCGATACCGGGTTTCTGATAAAAATGGCCGAAGCCGCCCAAAAAGCGGGAGCAAGCCGCATCCGCTTCGCCGATACGGTCGGCATCATGGAACCGTTCGGCGTGTTTGCAACGATCAAGACCCTGCGTGCCGCAACCGATCTGGAAATCGAAATGCACGCGCACGACGATCTGGGGCTGGCCACGGCCAATACCCTGGCTGCGGCCATGGCCGGTGCCACCCATCTGAACACCACGGTCAACGGACTGGGCGAGCGGGCCGGCAATGCCGCGCTGGAAGAAGTCGTGGTCGGTCTGAAGCAGCTATACGGCCTTGAAACCGGGATCGATCTGTCCCGGTTCACCGTTGTATCCGAGCTGGTCGCCAGCGCTTCCGGCGATGCCATCGGCAGTCGCAAGAGCCTGATCGGCAAGGCCGTATTCAGCCATGAAGCGGGCATCCATGTCGACGGCCTGCTGAAAGACCCGAACAATTATCAGGGCGTCGATCCGGCTATCGTCGGACGCAGCCACCAACTGGTCCTGGGCAAACACTCGGGCACGCGCGGCGTCATGCATGCCTATCGACAACTGGGCATTCAACTGACGCGCCTGCAGGCGCAGCAACTGCTGACCGAGGTCCGCCTGTTCGTCAGCCGGACGAAAACCTCGCCGACCGCTGCCGACCTGAACCAGTTTCATCAAAATCTCTCCGGAGGCTATTGCTATGAATGATCAATACAAACAACCCGTAGCGGACCAAACCGTTGAAGTGCCCCGGCAACCGCTGCCGGCGGCATCCCACCGGCAGGAGCAGGGCGATGATCGCTATCCCGGTTCCTTTTTCAGGATACCCGCGCCGCCGGTGCCCGGCAAAACGAGCTGGAGCCTAAGCTGATGGTTTCCACGGCCCTTGATAAGCGCGACAACAGCGGGACCGCGCCGCTAAGTCTGATGGCGCAATGGCATGAAGACATTCACTGCGTGTTCGCCCGCGATCCGGCCGCGCACAGTGTCTGGGAAATCCTGCTGACTTATCCGGGCGTGCATGCGACGCTGTTTCATCGGGTGAATCATCGATTATGGCAAGCCGGCTGGAAATTGCCGGCGCGCATCCTCGCGTCGGTCGCCAGAATGCTGACCAACGTCGATATCCACCCCGGCGCGACCATCGGCCGGCGCCTGTTCATCGACCATGGCCTGGGCGTTGTGATCGGCGAAACCACGATCGTCGGCAATGATGTCACGCTCTACCACGGCGTGACCCTGGGCGGCACCACCTGGAACAAGGAAAAACGTCATCCGACGCTGGGTAACAACGTGTTGGTCGGCTCCGGCGCCAAGGTGCTGGGCGCCATCTCGCTGGGCGACAACGTGCGCGTCGGGGCGAACTCCGTGGTGGTCAAGGATGTGCCGCCCTGCTGCACGGTCGTGGGCATCCCCGGCCGCGTCATACAAAGCAAGGGCACCAAGATACAGAACCGGCATGGCATCGATCTGGACCATCATCTGGTTCCCGATCCGGTCGGCAAGGCTATCAGCTGCCTGATGGACCGCATCGACGAGCTGGAAGCCAGACAGACCGAAACCAGCAAGGTCCTGCACGAGCATCACTGCGAGGAGTGCGAAGCGGAGAGCCTATGCGCCAACGAGCAGGAAATAGTCATCAAGCGCGCGGTGGGGGAATAAATGGACCTGCTCGATTTTGAAGCGAAGGATTTGTATTTCGACCGGCCGGATGCGCCCGAGGTCGAGGGGCTGATCAGAAAAGCGGCCGAAGATTACAGCAGCGATGCCGAGCTGCCCCTGCTGAGGGCCTATTTCCTGGCGCCGGAGTCGTTGAACGTGCTGGTGGCGCTGAACCGCTTTTATTACTACCAGCACCGGCTGGAAGATGCCTTAAGCGCGACCGATAAGGCGTTGGAAGTGCTCAGGCCCATGATCGGCTTTCCCGAGGACTGGCAAGCGCTGAAACAGCGCCATATCGACGAGGTGTCGCCCGATTTGCTGACGCGGGTCCGGATGTATTTGTTTACTTTGAAAGCCATCGGCTTTTTAAACATGCGCCTGCATAAACTGGATTTAAGCCAGTCGATTTTCGAAAAGCTGGTCGAACTGGATCGCATGGACCGCATCGGCGCAAAGGGGTTGCTGGAATTGCTGCAGCAGTGCAGGGCCGAGACTGTAGGGGCGAATTCACTTGTGCCCCAGAGGGTATTCGCCCTGGGCGATTGAAATCGCCCCTGCGCTTCGTAGTAATTCGTAGGGTACGCATAGCGTACCAGACTGTGAAAGTATTCAGCATTTTTCTCTTCAATGTCTATATGCTGTTATATACAAATATCAAATGCACAATATATTGTGGTTAAAATTTCAAAAAACGAATACTTTCACAGTCTCGTACCTGTTCGGAGTTGCGATGAGCCGCCAAGCTTTAAAAAGGTACGCGATGCGTACCCTACAAGCTGATTTCATCAGTGGACCAGGAAGCCATTTTTAACCAAATTCTTTTTAGGAGGCCGTCATGTCGAACGAAAAACCTTATTCCATGCTGATGACCGTCACGATGACCGTCCTGTTTGTGCTGCTGGCGCTGTACCTGCTGTTTCAGGATGTCTCACTGGTCGGCCCTATTTAAAAATATCTGGAGAAAAGCGATGAGTTTTGAAGAAGAAATGGAAGAGTTGGAATCTGCCGAAGACTTTATGCAGTATTTCCAACTGGAATACGATCAACGCGTCGTGCACGTAAACCGCCTGCACATCCTGCAGCGTTTCCACGACTATCTGCAAAAAACCGCGGACAGCATGCCGGACGGCGAAGAGGCCAAACGCGCCGTATACAGCAGGCTGTTGATGCGCGCCTATCAGGACTTCGTCGAATCCGATGCCCAGACCGAGAAAGTATTCAAGGTCTTCTCCATGGGCGAGCCGCAAACCGCGTTTGTTTCCTTGAGCGATATTAAGACATGAACCCTGAACGCTTTGACGAAGGCCGGTTTGAATTCGGCGAAGCGGTGCGCGTCACGCGCAACATCCGCAACGACGGCACTTATCCGGGCCTGGACGTGGGCCATCTGCTGATCCGGCGCGGCAGCGTCGGCAACGTGGTCGAAGTTGGCACCTTTCTGCAGGACCAGGTTATTTTCACGGTGCATTTTCTCGACCATGGCCGCATGGTCGGCTGCCGGATGGAAGAACTGATCAGCGCCGATGAGCCCTGGAATCCGAGCCGATTCGAATTCAGGGACAAGGTGGTCTGCACGGTGGACATCGGCATGCAGGGCAAGGTCCTGTACCCGAAAGGCACGCCGGGGGAAATCTTCAAAGTCATCAGAGACAGCGAGGATATCCAGTACCACGTCAGTTTCACCGGCCGGATGCTGCAAGTGCCTGAATCGGCCCTGGCGCCCGCCCATCCCGAATCTTTTAGCGAGCCGGAGGTTTGACCATGAAAACCGTTGAAAAACCGGTCCGGACAGAACCCTACACCTTATTGAGAGCTTCGCTCGCGATGTATCAGAAAGCACCGGACAAGCTGGAGCCGGCCGAGCTGAAGCGGGCGCAAGCGCAGGCCAGGAATGAGTACAAGCTGGAAAGCCGGGTGCTGGGCGCGCCGGAAGCCTCGGGCGTGATCATTCCCGAGCGTGAATTGCAGATGGCCTACAAGGAAATTCGCGATCGTTACGAAGAGGAGAGCGAGTTCCTGAGCGATCTGGCGAAAAACCGGCTGACCGAAGAAACGCTGCGCCAGGCGCTGTACCGGCAGTGCAAGGTGAACGCGGTGCTGGAGTCGGTTGCCGCGCGTGCGCCCGAGGTCAACGAAGTCGAAATCGGCATTTATTATCATTTGCATGCCGAGAAATTCAACCGTCCCGAATTGCGCGACGCTTGCCATATCTTCATCAGCATCAACCCGGATTATCCCGAAAACACGCGCGAGAATGCCGAGGCCAGAATTCAGGAAATTTGCGCAAAACTGCACAAGAAACCGCATAAGTTCGCCGAACTGGCCTTGAAGCATTCCGAATGCCCGACGTCTCTGAATGGGGGCTCGCTGGGCAAAGTGCCGCGCGGCAAGCTGTATCCCGAACTGGATGCCGTGCTGTTCAATTTAAAGGCCGGCGAAATCAGCGAGGTCGTGGAGTCGGAAATCGGCTTTCACGTCCTGCTGTGCAAACAGATACACAGAGCGGAAACCATCTCATTAAAAAATGCGACGCCGAAAATACGCCAGTTAATGAAAGAACGCTACAGGCGCAACTGCCAGCGCGCCTGGCTGGCCAATTTACCGGTCGCTGAACCCGAGGGAAATAGCTATGGCGGATAAAGAAACTAAACACTGTTCTTTTTGTGGTATCGAACAATCGGCTTCGGTGCCGCTGATCGCCGGTGCCGAAGGTTGTATTTGCGAGGCCTGCGTCCTGTTGTCCAGCCAGGTCGTCTCGAGCTGGAGCCGGAGAAAGGAGTTGTCCGAAATGCAGGGGCCGCTGCCGATTCCGGCCAAGATCAAGGAGTATCTGGATCAATACATCATCGGTCAGCATCTGGCCAAGGAGATATTGTCGGTCGCGGTTTACAACCACTACAAAAGGCTTAAGCACGAAAGCGGCGACGCGGGGCTGGGCGAGTACGACAAGGACGTGGAAATCGGCAAATCCAATATCCTGCTGATCGGACCGTCCGGCACCGGCAAAACCCTGCTGGCCAGCACCCTGGCCAAGATCGTCGGTGTGCCGTTCGTGGTGGCCGATGCCACCACGCTGACGCAGGCCGGCTATGTCGGCGACGACGTGGAGAATATCCTGGTCCGGCTGCTGGACGTGGCCAACGGCAATATCGGCAATGCCGAATGGGGCATCGTTTACCTCGATGAAATCGACAAAATCGCCCGTAGCCCGGAGCAGCAGACCGGCACGCGCGACGTCTCCGGCGAGGGCGTGCAGCAGGCATTGCTGAGGCTGGTCGAGGGCTCGCAAGTGAAAGTGCCGTCCAAGGGCCGCGGCAAGGACGGCGCCGACATCATCATCGATACGCGCAATATCCTGTTTATCGCCGGCGGCTCGTTCCCGGGTCTGGAAAAGCACGTCGAGAAACGCCTGGTGCCGACCGATACGGCCATCGGCTTTCATGCCGCCGTGACCAATCCGGACACCAAGCCGGCGCTTGAAGAGATGCTGAACGCCACGCAGCCCAGCGATTTGCGCAAATTCGGCCTGATTCCCGAATTTATCGGCCGCTTTCCGGTGCTGGCGCCGCTGGAACCGCTGGATGTGGACGCCTTGATACAGGTTTTGACCCAACCTAAAAACGCGCTGGTGCGCCAGTATCAGCAACTGTTCGCCTACGAGGGCGTGGATCTGGCCTTCCAGCAGGATGCGCTGGTGGAAATCGCCAACAAGGCCATCGAGCGGGAAACCGGCGCACGCGGCCTGCGCAGCATATTGGAACAGATTCTCAGAAAAACCATGTTTGAGATTCCGTCGCGCGAGAATGTCGAGCAGTGCATCATCGATGCCGCCGTCGTCAAGGGCGAGGGCGACATCAAGCTGATCGAAAAAGACGTGATTGAAACAGACGAGGTCAAAATCAGGCAACAGGCATCGTAATAACCGCTGTGGGAGCGATGCCCTCATCGCGACTAAAGACCTCCGCCAGTCGCGATGAGGGCATCGCTCCCACGGGGGGCATAAAATCGACATCGGATGCTGTTTTGAATCCAATCCAACAGGAATACAGGAACACTATGAAAACCGAAGACAAAATCCGCCAGCAACTGGCATCCAATCCGATCATTATTTACATGAAAGGCATACCGGCCGAGCCGCAGTGCGGGTTTTCCGCCAAGGCCGTAGGCTATCTCAACGATACCGGCGTGTCCTATGCCTATGTCAATGTGCTGCAGGCGCCTTTCATCCGCGAAAAACTGCCGAGCATTTCCCATTGGCCGACTTATCCTCAACTGTTCGTCAACGGTGAACTGGTCGGCGGCTGCGACATTATCGAGGGAATGGCCAATGATGGCAGCTTGCAGACCTTGCTGCAGCAGGTGTCAGTCAAGAGCGAACAGCCGGTCGACGATGCCTTGAGCGCCGCCGAGGTTGAAAAGCTGGTGCGCCAGGGCATCGCCGATGCGCAGGTGTTCGTCGAAGGCACCGGCTGTGATCTGTCGCTCATCGTCGTCAGCGGGCAATTCGCGGATCTGACGCCGGTAAAAGAACAGCAAATGGTTTTGGAGACGCTGAAAGAGCCGCTGGCCTCGGGCAAACTGCACGCGGTCAGCGTCAAGGCCTATACGCCCGATGAATGGCAGGCAGGGCAGCCGAGCAAGGATTCGGGCCTGCTGCAGATACAAGGTTAAGGTTGGCTACAGGCGCTCATGTAGGGGCGGACCTGCGTGTCCGCCCTGTATCCGGTGCACGACAGGTTATCGGGAAACCATTGGCCGAGGGGAAACCGTTGAGCAAGGGCGAACACATAGGTTCGCCCCTACAATTGAATGCCTGCCTTTCCAACACCCGTTAATGGGAACGTACCATGATTGAAGAATTAGCCGTCGTCGTAAAGACGGAAAACCACCAGGTCTGGGTCGAAAGCCGGCAGAGCAGCGGATGCGCGGCGTGCAAGCAAAGTACCTCGTGTTCGACCTCGGCGATCAGTGGCGTGGTCGGCAAAAAAGCCGTTGCCGTCGACAGCCGGATCAGTCTGCGCGTGGGCGATGAAGTTCTCGTCGCCGTCGATGAAGGCCTGGTGCTGAAGGCCTCGTTACTGTTATACCTGCTGCCGCTGTTGGCGATGTTCGCCGGCGCCGGCATTGCGGACTGGCTGCTGGCCGATACCAGCCCCCATGCCGATCTGTGGATGGCCGGCAGCGCCTTGCTCGGCCTGTTGCTGACGATGTGGCTGATCAACAGGCTGCAGAAGCTGTTTTCAATGATCTATTGCGCAAGGCCTGTCGTGCTGAAAAAAGTTTAACCATGGTCAATGTCTGGGCTATCGATAAGGATATCACGCTGAAGCTGTTGCTTCTGGAGCTGGTGCGCCTATACGGCGAAAACACCCTGGCATTGAAAACCCGGGAGCAAAATCGTCAGGCGATCGAGCTATGCCTGCCCCATGATCCCGCCGTTTCGGCTTATGTCTATACGTTCGCGCAGAACCGCGGATGCTACGGCATCGATCTTAGATACCCCATCTCCGAGCACAATATCATCGGCGAAAATGAAAACCTGTCGCTGGATCAGGTATTGGAGATTATCACCACCCACTTATTTTCTTGACATCGAGCTCATGAACCAGGAACCGTCACTCATACGCCGCCATTTTGTCAGCTACAGCGGCATCAAACTGCCGTTAAAGCTGGTCAACGAACTGACCGAAGACGGCTTGCATAACCGCAACACCTTTTATCGCGGCTATTTCGATGACCAGGACCGCCTGCTGATATGCCAGAAGATCGTCTACGGCGAAGTCGAATCCGAGCACCGCTACCGGTATGATGACAGCGGTGCATTGCGACACGCGCTGATCATTGAAGATGACGAGGAGCGCGAGCTTGAGTTTTAATTAACGGTAGGGGCATTTATGCCCTGGCGGGTAGGCTGGGTTGGAGCCTTGCGGAAACCCAGCTTAAAGGGCTTCGAAATGCTGGGTTTATCAACCCAACCTGCCAGGCTGTGCTTAAACCATTGGCGGCCTCGGCATAACCATCAGCCATTCAGCTGCTTGAGCATTTCGGCCAGCTCGTTTTGGCCGGCGTTGTCCAGAGGCAGCAGGGGATGGCGCGGAATGCCCGCCTCAAAACCGCATATCTGCAAGCCGGCCTTGATCGTGGTGGGCAGGCCGCCTTTAAGGATGAACTGCAGCACAGGCAGCTGTTTGTAGAAGACCTCGCGCGCCTGTATCAGGTCACCGGCAACGCTAGCCTCGTAGAGCCGCAGCGTCCATTCGGGAATCAGGTTGGGCGCCGCGGTGCACCAGCCGGTTGCGCCGGCGGCAAATGCTTCCAGCGCCAAGGGGTTGCTGCCGTTATAGAACGGAATTTCCCCGTCGGAGAGGTGATAAAGCTTGTGCATGCGCTGAATATCTCCGGAGCTTTCCTTCACCATGGTGACGTTATCGAGTTCCTTGACCATGCGCACGATCAGTTCCGGCGCCATATCAATACCGCTGGTGGCAGGGTTGTTGTAAACCATGACCGGGATACTGATGGCCTCGCAGATGGTCTGGTAATGCTGAAAGATTTCCCGCTCGCTGAGTTTCCAGTAGGAAATAGGCAAGACCATGACCGCGTCGGCGCCCGCCTTCTCGGCGAATTTTGCCCGGCGCACGGCATTCATCGTCGTCAGGTCCGATATCCCGACCACAACCGGCACGCGGTTGGCGACCTGCGCCACCGAGGCTTCCGCCACTTCGTCCCATTCATTATCGTTCAGATAAGCGCTCTCGCCGGTGCTGCCCAGCGGCGCGATCGCATGGGAGCCGTCTTGAATGAGGCGGTCAATCAAGCGCCCCAGGGTTTCAAGATCGACGCCGCCGTCTTCCGCGCGAAACGGTGTAATCGGGTAAGAGATAATGCCTTTGAAAAGAGTGTTTGACATGATAAACGCCTTTCTGGTGAGTGAAATACAGGCCTGAATAAAAGCGCATGGCTTGTTAAAGTCGTCAATCCAGGCAATCGGGATGATTCCGCAATGCGCGGCGGGCGTAGTAGGCAAAGGACGCCTGGTTGCGTTTCGGGGTCGATATCCAGTCATGGGCTTCGCGGCCGAAGGCTTCCGGTATGGGCCTGATTTCCCCGGCGGCCATGGCGATCATCTGCATTTTCGCGGCCCGCTCGAGCAGCACGGCAAGCACGCAGGCTTCTTCAATGGTGCTGCCCGCCACCAGCTGGCCGTGATGGGACAACAAAACCGCCCGCTTGTCGCCTAGCGCTTTTGAGATAATCTCGCCTTCCTCATTGCCAACCGGTATGCCCGGCCAGTCTTTCAAAAAGGCGCAGTCGTCATACAGCGGGCACATATCCATATGCGACACCACTAACGGCGTCTCCAGCATGGACAGGGCGGCAATATACAGCGGATGGGTGTGAATGATGCAGTTGACGTCGGGGCGCGCACGGTACACCCAGGTATGGAAACGGTTGGCGGGATTAGGCATGCCCTCGCCCTCGAGGACATTCAGGTCCTCATCCACAAGCACCAAATTGGATGGGCTGATTTCATCGAAGCCGAAACCGAATTGCTGCGTGTAATAGGTGCCGGGTTTTTCAGCCCGTGCGGTGATTTGTCCCGCCAAACCGGAATCATGTCCGGCGTCGAACAGAATCCGGCACGTGAGCGCCAGTTTCTCGGTCATGCTCCACGGACTTTCGGCCAGTTCACGCTGCATTTGCTCATGCGCCTTGGCGACAAGTTCGGCTTTCGAGGTGGATAATGTTTCGGCCATATCGTGTAACCCTCCGCTTGCAAAGATTGAATTTAGGGGTCTGACTGCCGCAATACCGGGTAGTTCCTTTTCACGTACGGCGCCATGAAGCGCTTCCTTTGCGAGCCATGCGCCACGCATTGACTGCGCTTTGGAGAGCTGACAGTGTTTGCGCATTGCGTTAGAATCCGGTCATTTGTTACTACGATTGAGTTGATTTTCGATGAAAAAGCAACCGAAACAACTGAGCCAGCCGTCTCCCGCCGAATTGCAGACGCTGCATCAGTTCTTCCAGGGCGGGCGTTTGCAGCAGGCCGAAGTGATGGCGCAATCGATGCTCGGCAAGCACGCCAAGGCACCCATCCTGTACAACATACTCGGGCTCTGTCAGCAAGGGCAGGGCAAGCATCGTCAGGCCGTGGGCAGTTTCCGGAAACTGCTGGCGATCGATCCGCGTATTGCCGAAGTCCATTTCAATCTCGGGGTGCTTTACACCCAGCTCGATGAGGCCAAAGAGGCGATCATCAGTTACCGGAAAGCGCTTCAGCTCAAACCGAACCTGACGGTAGCGCACTTCAACCTGGGCACCTTGCTGCAAGCCCGGGGCATGTTGAAGGAAGCCGAGCAACATTATCAAAAAGCGCTGGCCATCGAGCCCGGTTTTTTCGCGGCGCTGGGCAATCTCGGCACGCTCCTGCAACAGCAGGGCCGGCTCGAGGAAGCCGAACAATGCTACCGCAAGGCCCTGGCGCTCAATGCCGATGCGCGCGGGCATTTCAATCTCGGAACAGTGTTGTACGGGCTGGGGCAGCACGAGGAGGCGGTCCGGCAGTTTCGGCAAACCGTCAGTCTGGAACCCCAATTTGCCGATGCCTGGAATTCGCTGGGCGAAACCTTGCGCGACCGCGGCGAGATGGATGAAGCGATCCGTTGTTATAAAAAGGCCATCGAGGTCCAGCCTGACCATGACCGGGCCAAATACAATCTGGGCGAGTACCTGTGTCTTGCCGGTCGGCTCGATGACGCCATTCCGTATTTCGAGGCATCCGACTTCGCCGACAGCAAGGAGCGGGCGCTGCAATGCCTGTACAAAACCGGACAGTTCGAGCTTTTCAAGCAGCGCTTTGAGGCGCTGACCGCCAAGGCCCGGAAGACCACCGTTCTGCTCGGGGCTTTATCGACCCACTACGCGACCAATTTCCGTCAGGAAAACCCCTACCGGTTTTGCGCGGCGCCGATGGACTACGTGCGGCATACGCACATCGATGAACTGACCCGTCCCGGAAATCCGCTGCTTCAGGACCTGCTGCACGACATCCAGCATCTGGCCATCGCCGAAAGAAAGCAGGGGCGACTGTATTACGGCATACAATCCGCCGGCAACTTGCTGCAGCGTTCCGAGCATTCCTTTCAGCAGCTTGCGGCGCTGATTCGCGGGAAGATTCTCGAATACCGGCGGCATTACGCGGGCGCAAGCGATCGACTGATCGTGGACTTTCCCAAGCACATCGAATTTACCAGTTCCTGGTATTTGCGCATGAAACAAGGCGGTTACCTGAGCTCGCACATTCATGAGGAAGGCTGGATCAGCGGTTGCGTCTACCTCAAACTGCCTGACCGGATCGCCGACCATGAGGGCAGTTTTGCCTACAGCACCGACGGCGACGATTATCCGAGGCTGCACGACGACTTTCCGAGCCGGATAGCCGATGTGCAGGTGGGCGATCTGGTGCTGTTTCCTTCCTCGCTGTTCCATCGCACCCTGCCTTTCCAGTCCGACCAGGAGCGGGTCTGCGTGGCGTTTGACGTTAAGCCTGCCGCGTAGCTTGTCGCTGGGCGGCTGCGAAATGCCGGGTTTATCAACCCATGTATGGACTCCTCGATCATTGCAAGCCAGGTATTCAATTTTGTAATGCCGGTAACAGAGATCAAGAGGGACGCCAACTCTTCGGCGTCTTATTTTATTTCCGTTCCTTAACAGAGGCTTTCATGCCTCAGGACGCCTGATGCAGCTATCCGCGTGCTCGCAGGGGTTGGCGCTCTGCGGAAACCCGGCCTGGAAGTAGGGTACGCATAGCGTACGAGAGTGTGAAAGAATTAGTGAAAAACGTCATAAAAAGCCTTATTCACCACGAAGATCACGAAGGACACGAAGAAAAATTAAGTTAATCAATAGCTTAAAACTTCGTGCTCTTCGTGTCCTTCGTGGTTAAATCCTTTAAATTGAATACTTTCACAGTCTCGTACCTTTTTCAAGGTTCAGCCAAATTGTCCACCAAATTAAAAGATGCGGTGTTTTTTCCTGCGGGGCTGTGAACCGTTCAATTTGAGCCCGGTTCGAGTTCTGAAACCCGGAATCCTGCGGCTTCAAATATCAACAGCGCCCAGGTTTTGACGGGCCAAATCCGTTGCTCTATACTGTAATAGCGATTCGATACAATATTAATAATAATTTTAGGAGTGATTTATGCACAAATTCAAATCGATCGGGTTGGCTTTGGTTTTGTCATGCGGCTTATACGCCCCGGCCAGCCAAGCCGATGAAAGTTATTTGCATCAAACGAGCGACAAGTTTTTAACAGGATTTGCCAATATTTTTACCGGGATTGGCGAAGTTCCTAAAAATATTGTCAACACCAGCAAGGATACCAATCCGATCGTCGGCGCAACCGGTGGACTGATAATGGGTACATTGCATACGTTAGGGAGAACCGCATCGGGCGTATTTGACGTAATCACCAGTCCGATCCCGACTAAAAGCATGGTCGAGCCTAAATATGCCTGGTCTGAATTCGATCAATCCACGACTTACGGCGGGACTTTCAAATAACAGCCATTTTCTCTCCCCGACTCGTTCGGGGAGATTTTTTTCTTCTTCCCTTCCCCGTCAGCCCGCGGATTGAGCGGGAGCTTTGCGGAAAGCCCGGTCTGCTCCGAAGCCAATTGCACCCGTGAAAACATTCATTTTTAGACCAAGTTAATAAATAGCCACAGGGGACACAGAGCTCATAGGTTGGGTTGATAAACCCGGCATGTCGAAGCCCTTATGCCGGGTTTTCTGAAAAGCTCCAAAGTAGCTTATACGCTCCGTGCCCTCTGTGTCTTCTGTGGTGCAATCAACTTCTGATATTCAGTGCCGCTGTCTTCTGGAAAGCCACAACAGACAATGCACGCCATAAAAAAGCTTCCGGAATGCACCAACCGGACGGCAAAAAATGCTTCAGTCATGGCTTCGCTTTCTTGCCTGTCCTGCCTGTATAACTAAAGCCCAGACTGAATTCGGGTCTTGACAAACTCTTTTATTCTTAACACCGATGTTGTGAACTGAGCCTGTCTGGATATAATGCATACACAATTGGTAAACAAAGGTGATTCTTATGGGCAACAATTCGAAATTACGTTGGGGCATTCTGGGGGCTGCGCGCGTCAATGAGCGTCTGTTGCCTGCCATCGCGGAGGCGGGGAACTCGGAACTGGTGGCGATTGCCAGCCGGCGTCCCGGCGCGGCCGCGCAGACATTGGCGAAGTATGCACCCGGGCTGCAGGGCATCCATGTGTATGATGACCTGGACGAGTTGCTTCAAGATCCCGATATTCAGGCCGTTTACCTGCCCATGGCGAATCACGAGCATGCGGAATGGGCGTTGCGCGCGATCGAGCAGGGTAAGCATGTGCTGTGCGAGAAACCGATGGCGTTGACGGTGGCCGATATCGAGGCGATCAAGGCGGCGGCGTATCGCCGTTACGTCACCGTCATGGAAGGATTCATGTACCGATTTCATCCCCAGCATGCGCGAGTGCTGGAACTGGTCCATTCGGGCCTTATCGGCGAGATCCGTTCGGTGCGTGCCAGCTATTCGTTCATGATGCGGCCCGCACGCATGTACCGGCTGGCGGAAAGTGTCGAGCGCGGCGGCGGAGCCATGTGGGATATCGGCTGCTATGCCATTCATTCCGCGCGCCTGTTTTTCGATCAGGCGCCGCTGGCGGTAACGGCCATGGCCAAGTATGTCGAAAGCGGCGCCGATATAACCACCAGCGGCATCATGGATTTCGGCGATGGCAAGTTCGCGCATTTCGATTTCAGTTTTGAGCGGGCGCGCCGGTGCGAATACGAGGTGACCGGTACAAAAGGCGGCATTAAATGCCATACGGTCTGGCAGTTGCCCGGCGATGTGCCGGTGATTTCCTGGTGGACCGAAGACGGGCGGCAATGCGAGGAACGCTTGCCGGTCGCCAACCATTTTCGGCTGGAAATCGAACACTTCGGCGACTGCGTGCTGAATGGCAAGCCGCCGCTGTTGTCGCTCGATGATGCCAAAATCAATTGCAAGACTATTGTCGCAGCCTTGCAGTCCGCCGCTCAGGGACAGCGGGTAACATTAACTTAAAGTACTTTTTGCTGAAGAACAAACGATATGGCCTGTCTGTAAATGAAGCAACCAACGGCCCTGATGGGCTGATTGGAAGTTGTCGGTCAGACGGGGTTCTATTAATCAGAGAGGGGAGGTTACTATGGAAGCGTTACTTATACTGGCCGCGTTGGCAATTATTCTTATGTTCTGGGTGGTCAAGCGCTACTTGATCAGACGGAAAGCGTTTAAAAACAGGACGGCAAAGCCAGGCCTGCGGAAAACCGAAAGCGCGCCCGCGGCCGCGGAAAACCGGTCTGGCGATTCCGGAACCGTCCGACCGGTCATTGACAGACGTCAGGCGGGTATCGAGGACCGGCGTCAGCATGCCGTCCAGGAACAAACGGCGGCACCGGCCTCTGTTGCGGTTAGAGAGGAGACGCCGGCGGCGCTGAAAGAAGAGGCTAAAATAGCCGAAGCCCCGATGCAAAAACCGGAGCCGGTTGCGGTTAAAGAGGAGGCGCCGGTGGCTGTCGAGAAAGCCAAAGCGCCGACACCGGAACCGGCTCCGTCGGTCGGGCGCGAGGAACTGCCGGCCGACTGGTTGCCGGAGGATTCCGTGCTTAGACGGCACTATCTGACACAGCTGCAGGCCGAGCGCGAAGCGCTGACCAATCCTTACCCCACCGATTCGACGCTGCGCCGGCATTATGATGCCATGGTGAAAATCCAGGTGGACGGGCCGTCGCTACAGGCCCGCGAGGCAGAGATGCCGACGCGGGAAGAGAGCCGGCGGCAGAATGCGGCCAGCGGCCAGGCGGCCATTCACAGTCTGGAAAATGAAATCGCATCCGAGCGTGAGTCATCTTCGGTAGCAACTTATGATGAGATTCAGGCCGAGGCCGAAACCGAAACAGTGAATGAAGCGTGGCTGCCCGAGGATTCCGTGCTCAGACGGCATTATCTGACACAGCTGCAGGCCGAGCGCGAAGCCCTGACCAACCCTTATCCCACTGATTCGACGCTACGCCGGCACTATGATGCCATGGTGAAAATCCAGGTGGACGAGCCATCGCTACAGGTCAGCGAGGCAGAGGTGCCGACGCGGGAAGAGAGCCGGCGGCAGAATGCGGCCAGCGGCCAGGCGGCCATTCACAGTCTGGAAAATGAAATCGCATCCGAGCGTGAGTCATCTTCGGTAGCAACTTATGATGAGATTCAGGCCGAGGCCGAAACCGAAACAGTGAATGAAGCGTGGCTGCCCGAGGATTCCGTGCTCAGGCGGCACTATCTGACACAGCTGCAGGCCGATCGCGAAGCCCTGACCAACCCTTATCCCACCGATTCCATGTTGCGCCGGCATTATGAAACCATGATAAGAATGCAACTGGATTGGCCATCGGCTCAGGAAAGTCGGGAACAGGCGCCTGTGCCGCAAGAACGCGCGGTCGAGGTGGCGGCCAGCAAGCCGTCCGTCGTTCAAAGCAGTCAACCTGAAGCCAAGGCAGAGCCCGCCATGCGTAATGAAGCCTTCGTTCGGGTGGAAAGCAAGACCGGCATACCGGAGGACTCGATTCTCAGGCGCCATTTCCTGTCTAATCTTCAGACCCAGATTGAGTCCGAGCTGCCGGATAGCCCGACTGATTCAGTGCTGAAACGCCATCACGATACCTTGGTCTGTACCAAATTGGCGGAACGGCTGGAGCGGATGCAAGGTTAGCTGAATAGGACGGTTATCTGTTTTATGCTGGCATCGCTCGCGAACGATACCCTAAAGGGCACAAGTGCGCCTCCTGTCGTCGGCACATCCTATGCTTAGACAGGGACATGATTGACGACTCAATCCTAAGCGGCAGGGTATGCGCTGCATACCTTGCCGCTTATACAATCAACCCTGCAATCCGCTTTACTGTTAATCCTGAACTCAAGTCCGCCAGGGATGTGCCGGCAGATCGGTAACGCCGATGACCTCAACACCGGCCTTGGCAACCTGATGGTCATTTTCCACCGTACTGCCGCTGACGCCGAGCGCGCCGATCAGATTGCCCTCTTCATCCACGATGGGAATGCCGCCGGGAAACGTGATCAGGCCATTGTTCGAATGCTCAATGCCGTAAAGCTTGCCGCCCGGTTGTGACAGCTCGCCGATCTGTCCGGTATTCATACCGAAGAAGCAAGCCGTCTTGGCTTTTTTGATAGCGATGTCCACGCTACCGACCCAGGCATTATTCATTCTCACGAACGCCTTGAGATCGGCGCCGGAGTCCACTACCGCGATACACATCTGCGTGTTGATTCTTTTGGCTTCTTCAATGGCTGCGGCGATCGCCTTTTCAGCCTGTTCATAGGTTACGTGCATGTTTTGATCCTCCGGTATTTTCCAGCAAAGTTAGCACGATAAAAGAAAGCAGGACAAGACGGGCAAATACTTACAGCGTTATTCATTAGTTGGAAACATTGCCTTCAGGCATGCGTCGCCATGAAAACAAGCCATTCACTGACCGGCAGGGCGCCAGAGGTATCCATAAATTCGGTAGGGTACGCAGTGCGTACCTTCTGGGATGGCATTCACCGGAACCGTTGGAAAAGGTACCCAATGCGTACGAGACTGTGAAAGTATTCAATTTAAAGGATTTAACCACGAAGGACACGAAGAGCACGAAGTTTTAAGTTTTTGATTAAGTTAATTTTTTCTTCGTGTCCTTCGTGATCTTCGTGGTGAATAAGGCTTTTTATGACGTTTTTTACTAATTCTTTCACAGCCTCGTACCCTACTGTATTTTTTCAGGCCTGAACAGGCGATGTAACGCTATATATTACAGTAGTCCCGCGCGTTTTATCCGGAATGAAACAGTCAGAAATGACACTAAGACTTAGTATTCAGGATCTGATGTTACGCACAGGCCGTGCGGTTTTAATAGCGGTAGGCCGGGTTGATAAAGCCAGCGTTCAAAGCCGCCTGGGCCGGGTTCCCGCTGAAGCGCCAACCCGTCCTGCACGTACTCATTAACCGAATGTACGCATAACATCGGTCAGGATTTTGTTCAGCTAACTAAATTGATTGTTATCCAGGCCGTGATGGGTTGAGAATGGCTTGAAACATTTAATCGTAATAAAAATGGAAGAGGCGAGTCCTATGGCTAATCACGTAAAATCCGAATCACCTGATTTAAAGCCGGGCACCAGCCCGAGACTGGAGCCTTTGCCCTGGGAGACGCCGAAACCCGCCGAGGAGGACCCGGAAGCTCCGCAACGGCTGAAGAAAATTCTCGCCAGTCCCAGTTATCGGCAAGCCGATCAGGATCTCGATTTTCTCTATCAGGACGATCTGCGTTTTTTCCGCTTGCAGGTCGATTTTTTAAAAGCCGAACGTCTGCTGGTGGAGAACCGGATCAAGCACAGCATCGTCGTGTTCGGCGGCACCCGGATCAAGGAACCGGGCGGTGCGAAGCGGAAAGTCGAAGCCTTGCAGGCGGTACTGGAAAATAGGCCGGACGATCCGGAGTTAAAAAGAAAACTGGCGATCGCCGAACGCATCTATGCCAAAAGCGGTTTTTATAATGTCGCCCGCGAGTTCGGCCGTTTAGTCGGCCAATCCGGCGAAGGCCCGACCGATTGCCAGTGCGTGATCATGACCGGCGGTGGCCCGGGCATGATGGAGGCCGCCAATCGCGGCGCTTACGACGTCGACGCCAAATCGGTGGGCCTGAACATTAATCTGCCCCACGAGCAATTTCCGAATCCCTATATCACGCCCGATCTTTGTTTCCGGTTTCATTATTTCGCCATGCGCAAATTGCATTTTTTATTGCGGGCCAAGGCATTGGTAGTGTTTCCGGGCGGCTATGGCACATTTGACGAATTGTTTGAAACGCTGACGTTGATGCAAACCCGCAAAATTCAGCAGGTGCCGGTGATTCTGGTCAGCGAGGCGTATTGGAAGCAGGCTTTCAATATCGATTTTTTAGTCGATGAAGGCGTGATCGATATCGAGGATCGGGACCTGTTCTGGTATGCGGAAACCGCCGAGGAAATCTGGCAGGGCATTCTCGATTGGCATAAGGTCAACGGCAAGCCGCTGTTTTGATAACTGCTTATGGGGAAAGATATGAACGAATTGACCCGAAAATTATTGCTTTTAGTGCCAATTGTCGGAATTTTACTGGTGATCGGACATCAACTGGAATTGCATCTTCCGGATCTCGAGCATTGGGTTAAAAATCTGGGGCCTTGGGCGCCGCTGGGCTTTATCGGTTTATTCGTAGTACTGACGCCTTTTTTTGTCTCTGTCGACGCACTTTGTTTTGCCGCGGGCCTGCTATTTTCCATCGGTGCCGGTACGTTTTACATTGTCATTGCCACTTATCTTGCGGCAGCACTCATATTTGTACTGGGGCGTTATTTATTCAGGCAGAAAGTGGTCAGTTTTATTGCCAGGCATAAAAAAATTGCCGCTCTGAATTCAGCCTTGGCCGATCAGCCTTTCAAATTAATGTTTCTATTGCGCTTGACGCCGCTGCCGTTTGCGTTGCTCAGTTATGCCTTTGCTATTGCCCCGGTCCGATTTTGGCCTTATCTGACGGCAACCAGCGGCATATTCATTTACAACCTGGCCTTGGTCTATATCGGTTACACAACCAAGCATCTGGCCGGGTGGGCCAGCGGCGCCTCGGCACAACCGACGGTGCCGTATCCGTTACTGGCGGCCGGGTTGTTGCTTACACTGGGAATCATGTTTTATATCTCGAAATTAGCCGGCAAAGCGCTTAAGGATTTGCATATCGATAACGATAGGGAAAAGTGACGCGATAAGCTTGCTTCGACCTGCATAGCGGAATTGACATGGATCGTCTAAAACGGCGCTATTTCCCCGGCAGGCGAACTTTTTCCCGGTGTGCTGGGTATAAACTCCAGGTCGAGTGAAAATTTCAATCATAAGGAGATAATCATGAAGATAAAGTCATCCAGTCCAGCCGGATTGACCCCATCGGTTATTTTGATTTTGGCCTGTGCGATTACGCTTCTTTCAACTTCATGTTCCGTTTCAAAGCCTAAACAAGAAGCCAAGTCGGAAGCCGTGCCGGAACAACAGATTTGTACTCAGCTGCAAGAATTGATAGACGCGCATCCTGATAAGTTTGCCAGGTACAGGAAAAACAAAAGCGTCACTCGAAGAATGATCCTTTGGGATGCAACGATATTGTTTCCTGGCGCTAATAACTGTCAGGTCTGGGAATGGGCTGCCGGTTTAAGCAATTATTATTGCGAATGGAAATCACATAACGGCATGAAGGGAGCGCAAGCCGATTTTCATAAAGGGGAAGGCATCCTGGAACGGTGCTTGGGAACGCAATGGACAGCCCAGACCAATACGACCGCTTCCGGGGGAGAACATACCCGATTCAGCAAAGAGGGGTCCAAGACGATTGTCTCAATTCGTTATTTCAAAGATCAAAACTGGCAGACCATCTTGTATATCGGCGATAAAAGCAATCTGAATACTCCGGTTCAATGAACTGTTGCAATGGGCTATCTGGCTTCGACCATAATCATCAGTACTCTGACAATTTTGTTTTGATGAGTCACTGATGTTACGCGGGCAATTGATTTAGGAACACGCACAAAAATAACTTCCTCAAGTGCGCGGATGAATTTCTGGTGTAGGTGCGAATTCATTCGGACTGTGCGAATAAATTCGCACCTACACCGCGATTCAGGTACCGCAATGTTCGCAGTAAAACAAAACATAAAACGATTCGTGCGTAACAGCAGTAAATCATTACCTCCTAGCTCGCATGGCTAAACCGTACCCGCTCTTCGGCGGAGCGCCCGAGCACTTTGGCAAACCAGGGCGGCGGCGCGTCGAATACTTTCTGGAATTCCTTCAGTTTATCAAGCGCTTCAACAACTTCGGGCTCCTTGATCGGGTAGATATCGGCGCGGATGACTTTCGCGGCCGCGGGGCCGCCTATCGACTGCACGAACAGGACATGGCAATCCTTGATCAGGTTGGCGCGGAACAGGTTTTTGTCCTCGGCGCTGTCGGCTTCGATGGTTGAGCGGATATCGACCAGTTTGCACTCGGTGCGCGACAACTGGTAAACCAGGAAACGGATACAGGAGCCGAAATGTCCGTTGAGCAGCGCGCCGCTGTTCGAGCCGATGGCGACCCGGATCGATTCGGGCATGTCGCCTTCTTTATAGGGCTGGATTTCCGGCAGATTTTCATCTTCCGCTTCATCGCCCCACAGATAGCGCACCGCCAGCTTGATGTTTTCAAGGCCGATGCCGATATCCTCGCCGTCTTCCTCGCCATCAAGACTGCCGATGCCGGTCTTGAGATTGGTGACAGTGATCGATTTCAGTTTTTCATCACTCAGCGGCGAGCCGGCGCGCTCATGCAGGATGTCCAGCAATCTCGGCACGCCGATGCCGGGCAGGACGCGCGTCGCCAGGGCGATGCGCAAGGCTAGTTCACGGGGTAAGGATTCCATATCAAGCTCCTGATAAATGTGGGTGTAGGGGGCGAGAGGGGGTGCGTAATAATTTCAGTATTTTTCTTGTCGAGGCCAGATCCAGGGCGCTGAAATCGTCGTGGGTTTTCAGATCGGGATTGGCGCCGGCCGCCAGCAAGCGTTCAACCGCCTGTTCCCGGCCGCTGGAAGCGGCGAATATCAAGGCGGTGGCTCCCGAGGCGGCGTTTTGGTAATCGATATCGATACCGGCGGCGATCAAGGCGTCGATACTGGCGAGATCCTGCGCGTAACAAGCGGCCCACAGCGCATTATTGCCGTATTGATCGGTGACGCTTAAATCGGCGCCATGTGCGATCAGGAACCCGACGATATCGTCGCGGCCTTGCTGGCAGGCTAAAATCAGCGGATACATGCCGGTATTGTTGGGAGAAGAGGGATGGCTGACGGAAAAATAATGGTTCTGTAGCCAGTCCGCGATCTCAGGCTGCATCGCTGGCGCCCTTGTGGTTTTCTTTCCAGCCGGAATAGCCGCCTTCCAGGCTGTAGACATCCTTAAAGCCAAAGTCGGCGAAGAATTCCGCAAGATGCTCGCTGGCATGGCCGTAATAGCAATAAATCAACAGGCTGCGCTGTTTGTCGCCGCGTTTGATCAGCGACTCTTTCAAACCCTCGTGCACATGCAGCGCATCTTCCAGATGGCCGGCCTTGTAGTCTTTCAGGTCCCGGCAGTCCAGAATCATCGGGCGGGCGTCTTTGATCAGTTTCTCAGAATCGGTAACGGAGATTTTTTTATATTTCATCGGCGTGTCATGACGTTAAAGTCACCCTCATAAAAATACGGCTGTTTGTAGTAAAGCTGACAATCGCTCGGTTTTGTCGCTCAAAAATGGATTTGGAAAAGTTTTTGTTTATCACTTTCAATCAATTAGCCAATGTCAGCAGGTTCTGTCCAGAAGATAAGCAAAACATTTGCCAATTTTCTCGCGGCGAGCCTATGGGGACGTGCTGTTTTGTCAGGCAAAAAAAAGCGTCTTATCTATAAAGATAAGACGCCGAGCTCAGCTTCATGGGCAAATTGAGAAGGACGATGAAAGTGGTTACACATTAAAGATGCACTAATGGTGCCAAGTTACTAATTCCCATAATTTCAATAACTTGTTAAATATTTCTTTAAATCGCGGTTATAACGAAATGTATAAATTGCACCAAGATTGCCTCGCTGAACGACCATTTTGGTGCGACCCAAAGCGGTTTAAATCGCGCCGACAGCCGCTTCTTTAATCACGACAATGGTATTTTTTTCGGCTTCTTCAAAAGACACGACCTCCGTCTTCGGCTTATAGGTTTTTGCCTCCCTGTAAGCCGTGGCCACCTTGTCTTCGGCGGACTGGCCTTTTAAATCATTTTTTTCTATATACAGTTCTTCAAGCAGTTCATTCCACACCAGGCCTTGCTTGTAAGGAAGCAGTTTAAACGTCACGCCTTCCATGACCACTTGCATGCCTTTGCCGATATTTTCAACATAAATCAGGGCGATGCAGTCTTCGGCGAAGTCGGCCTTATATTTTTCAACGAATAAAGGCAGTAATTTCAATTCCGCCAGCAAACCGCTGATGAATTTGATCTTGTCGTTTTCAATCACGAGGGCAGAGTGAATCAAAAGAGCTTCGGGCGGGTTGCGGTCGTTTGTATTTGTACTGCCTTCACGCAATTTACCTTCCTTCAAAACCAGATCGCCACGGTAAGCGTAAACACCGGTATCGCTGGTCTGGCCGTTCACCAGTGTGACAGTCAATAATCCTTGCGCTTGGTAAGTGTCGAGTAGCATTGTGTTTTTCTCCTGAACATTTGATTAAATAATGAGATTGGGGCTGTCTGTTGTTTGGGCAGCATCCTGGTTTCCCGCTTTATTTTGAGATTAGCAAAATGCTTGCCAAAAGTTATCTATTTACTAGCGACTATAAAAAAACAGGCGATGAAGGCTGGCTGATTCAGGAGCGGTGAGCGACAGCGGGGCTTTTTTCAGAAAATGTTCTTTGAACAAATTTACGCGAAAACTGTTCAAAGAACTAACAGTTGCGGTCTTTGAGGCAATACAAACAATAAAAATGTAGGAAATGCTACAAAACGTCAACTGCCGATATGTTGTCCAGACCGTTGACGGTTTTGGCAAATTGGTTTTTGTATCTTTTGGGGTGGAGATACGATCGTTAAAGTTGAGGTGTCAACCATGTGGTTAATATTCCTGACACTGATTTTATTCGCTGTTCTTATCAAAACAGAAAAGAACATGCCTTACCTTAAAGACCCTCCCGATAAAATGCGGGAGTCCTACAAGACTAACTTCAAACTGTTCGCATTTAATGAAATAACCCTGGCGCTTTTATCTATCGAATCGCTGTATTTGCTGGTCGACAGGTTTTCAGGGCACGGGCTGCTGAGCGACATGCCCGACGGGCCGTTCAAATATCTGCTGGCGTTTGTACTGATGGATTTAACGCTCTATCTATGGCATCGCTCGGAGCATGCCTTCAAGCTTCTCTGGGGCTTTCACCAGGTCCATCACAGTGATGCCTGCTTGAATGTCTCCACCTCGGTACGTTTTCATACCCTGTCCCTGATCTTGGTCATCATCGTCAAGACCCTGTTTTTTATTACCATGGGGCTCAGCGCGGTAACCATTCTGTTTTATGAAGGCATCGTGGCTTTGTTCGTCACTTTCCAGCATGCCAATATCACTTTCCCTTACGAACAGCGGATCGCGAGAATATTTGTCGTGCCGCGTTTACACAGGCTGCACCATTCGCGCTCGTTAAACCAGCGCGACAAAAATTTCGGCGTCGTCTTTTCGTTTTGGGACAGGCTTTTTGCCACCTATCAGGATGCCCGCCCCGCGGAAATCGGGCTGGCGGCTATACAACATCCCAGTTGTACGCAGTTGCTGAAAATGGGCTTTGTAAGCGCCCTGGATTCCATGGCTTATTTTTTTCGCACGACCAGGAGAACCTACAGTGTCATCAATGAATTTTTGCACTTTAACAATTAGGGAATATGATGAATAATTGGCGAGGCCAATTGACAAGTCCGGTGTTAATGACTAGAAAAATATGTCCGACATTTAAATTTAAATACGCCCTGTTTATTTGTGCGCTGCTACCGTTTTTGCTCATGGTGGCGGATATCATAACCGACGACTTGGGGGCCAACCCCGTAGAAGAATTATTAGACCGAAGCGGTGTGTGGGCCCTGCGTTTTTTACTGATCACCTTGTCGGTCAGCCCTGCCCGAATGCTGTTTCGGAAACTGCCGGTCATGAAATACCGGCGCATGCTTGGCCTGTTTACCTTCTTTTACAGTACCGTCCATTTATTGGTTTTTCTGGTTTTTGATCACTCCCTCAACGGCGCCTATATCCTTGAAGCCATTGTCAGAAGTCCTGCCGTTGATATCGGCCTGATGGTCTATCTGATCCTGATTCCCCTGACCGTGACCTCGACCAACCAGATGATGCGCCTGATGGGCAAGCGCTGGGCGAAGCTGCATAATCTCGTGCATACCGCCGCCTTGTTGAGCATCTTGCATTTCGTCTTCAGTGAAAAAGTCGATATATCCATTCCGCTGTTTTACGGCGCCTTTCTGCTTTTCCTGCAAATCATTCGCATCATATACAACAAGCGCAAGCAGAACGCTTTGCTCAAACGCCTGAATTTGCAGCACGATAGCGAAATTTGAGGCGAACGTGCACGCGGCTATCTTCGACGAGATCGAGACCTGCCTTTTAAGGGCGTCTTGCCGTAAAATAAAAAACCAGTCATTTTTCATATTGCCATCATGATCACTATAAGAACCGCCGAACCTTCCGACGTCGCGCAACTGGCGGCGCTTCTGGAAGAGCTGTTTGCCATCGAAGCCGATTTTGCCTTTGACCGGGACAAGCAGATTCAAGGGCTCAAGCAATTGCTGGCCAGCGAGAAGGACGCTCTTTTCGTCGCCGAGTCGGACCGGCGCGTGGTGGGCATGTGCAGTTTGCAAACCCTGATTTCCACGGCCGAAGGCGGACCGGTGGGGCTGGTAGAGGATCTGATCGTGACAGAGGCGTTCCGTCATCAGGGCATCGGCCAGGAACTGCTGGCCGCGACCGTCGACTGGGCGGAGCGGCGGGGGCTCAAGCGTCTGCAGTTGCTGGCCGATAAAAACAATGGACCGGCTCTGCAATTCTATGCAAAACAGGCCTGGCAACCCACGCAGCTGATTTGTCTGAGAAAGGCCTAGCGCAATACTGGTATAGTTAATGCTCTATCCGGTTTTTTAACTTGCGTTTGAGAACACACCATGAAATCGAAATTGATGTCCTCCATTGTCCTGAGCCTGTTCCTGTTGTTGTCGATTGGCGCGCGTCCGGCGCAGGCGGCTGAGGTGCCGGTTATCGCGGCCGCGTCGGATCTGCAATTCGCGCTCGAGGATATCGCGCGGCGATTCACTCAGGACACCGGGCGCAACGTCAAACTGAGCTTCGGCTCGTCCGGCAACTTTTTCCGCCAGATCAGCCAGGGCGGGCCTTTCGAACTGTTCATGTCCGCTGACGAGCAGTATGCGCTGACCTTGGCCGAGCAGGGGCGGGCTATCGATCAGGGCGTGCTGTACGCGCTGGGACGGCTGGTTTTGTTCGCGCCGGAAGGCTCGCCGCTAGCGCCCGATGCCGACCTGAAGGGCGTAAAAGAAGCGCTGGAAAAAGGCCAGCTCAAGAAATTCGCCATCGCCAATCCCGAGCACGCGCCTTATGGCCGCGCGGCGCAGCAGGTGCTGCAAACGCTGGGCCTGTGGGACGACCTGCGGGCGCATCTGGTGCTGGGTGAAAACGTGTCGCAGGCGGCCCAGTTTGCAGCATCGGGCGCGGCCGAGAGCGGTATTTTCGCCTACGCACTGGCGCTTTCGCCGAAACTGAAAGCGCAGGGGCGCTTCGTGCTGCTGCCCGAAACGTTGCACCAGCCATTGCGCCAGCGCATGGTGCTGCTGAAGCCGGCGGGCGAAACCGCCAAAGCCTTTTATGCCTATCTGCAGCAGCCGGCCGCGCGCACCATTTTTGAGCAGTACGGCTTTATCCTGCCCCAATAACACCGATGGATTGGCAAGCCCTGTTACTATCAGTAAAACTGAGCGCCTATACCGTGCTGTTTTTGCTGCCGACCGGCATCTGGACCGGCCGCCGGCTGGCCTACAGCCAGTTTTACGGCAAGAGCATGGTGCAGGCCTTGCTGGCCATGCCGCTGGTCCTGCCGCCGACCGTGCTGGGCTATTATCTGCTGATGTCGCTGGGCGATGCTTCCTGGGCGGGGCAGCTGCTGAAAAGCCTCATCGGGCACGCGCCGGTCTTCAGCTTTGAAGGACTGGTCATCGCCTCTATCATTTTCAACCTGCCCTTCGCGATCCAGCCCATGCAGCGGGCTTTTGAAGCGATACCGCGCGATGTCAGGGAGGCGGCGTCCTGCTGCGGCATGCGCCCCGCCAAGGTCCTGCTGCGCATCGAGCTGCCGCTGGCCTGGCCCGGTATCGTCTCGGCCATGGTCATGACCTTCGCGCACACGCTGGGCGAGTTCGGCGTGGTGCTGATGGTGGGCGGCAACATCCCGGGCGAGACCAAAACCATCGCCATCGCCATTTACGACCGGGTGCAGGCGTTCGACAACGAGGCCGCGGCGGTCATGTCGGCGTTCCTGCTGTTTTTTTCCATGATCATGATCGCCTTGACCTATCTGATTACCGCCCGTACCCGAACCTTCCATGGCTGACACGCAAGGCCTGCGGGTCCGGCTGACACAGGATCAGCCCATACCGCTCGATATCGACCTGTACTGCCGGCCCGGCGAGGTGCTGGCGCTGGTCGGGCCATCCGGCAGTGGCAAGACCACCGTGCTGCGCGCCATTGCCGGGCTCCATCATCCCGAGCACGGCTCGGTCGGCTGCCAGGACGAAGTCTGGATGGACAGCGCCAGGGATATCTATCTTGACGCGCATCAGCGCAAAGTGGGCCTGGTTTTTCAGCATTACGCGCTGTTTCCGCATTTTACCGCCCTCGGCAATGTGCTGGAGGCGTTGACGCACCTGCCCAAGCCTCAGCGCCATGAACGGGCCCGGGCCTTATTAAGGCGCGTGCATCTGGGTGGGTTGGACGACCGCTATCCGCGTGAGTTGTCCGGCGGCCAGCAGCAGCGCGTCGCCGTCGCCAGGGCGCTGGCCAGGGAGCCCAAAGTGCTGCTGCTCGATGAGCCGTTCTCGGCCGTCGATCAGGTCACGCGGCGGCGTTTATACCGTGAACTCAATGAACTGCGCCGCTCCCTGTCCATGCCCATCGTTCTGGTCACGCACGATCTGGAAGAGGCGACCTTGCTGGCCGACCGCTTATGCCTGCTGCACAGGGGCGTGACCCTGCAGGCCGGGACGCCCCTGGAAGTGGCCGCGCGCCCGGTCAGCGCGCTGGTTTGCCGGCTGATGGACCAGCAGAACCTGTTTACCGGCCAAGTCATGAGCCACGATCCGCAAAACCGGATCACCCGGCTGCGCTGGCGAGGCCTGATCCTGGAAGCGCGTTACCAGCCCGAATACGCCGTGCAACAGCGCGTATGCTGGATGATCCAGTCGGCCAACGTGCTGCTGCACCGGCGCGGCCGCCATTCCAACGGCGACCGCGAGAACCCGCTGTCGGGCACTATCGTCGAATACATGGTGCTGGGCGAGCATGTCAGCGTCCTGGTCCAGGTGGACAGGCAGCTCAGGATCAATCTCGCCATGACCGTGCCCTTGCATGTGGCCAGGCGCAACGCGCTGGCCTATGGCGAGCAAGTGACCGTTTCGCTGCTGGCCGACGGCATTCACCTGATGCCGTTTGAAAAACTGCGCGGGGACAGGGCGGGCGAGGATCTGGTGTGACCAGGCGGTTGCTGGCGACAGTAGAACCAAACTATCTTGTATTTACCTGATCTTGCATCGGTTTGACACCAACTTGCCGAAGGTTCCGGCATAATAGAACCATTGCCGCATTGGACTTTCAGGCCGATACCATGCAAAACATCACCAAAATCCGCCGCCATTTTCTGACGCCGGCGCCTATGCCCTGCTTAAAATAAACTGACAGGATCATGTTGAAGTCAGGAAAAACCGCATTATGGTTGAGCTTGTCGCTGCTGCCGGGCTGCATGGTCGGTCCGGATTACCGGCCGCCGCAAACCGATTTGCCGGCCGCCTGGAGCCAGTCCTTGACCGGCGCTGCAGCAGCCGACACGGCGGATATCAGCAGTTGGTGGCGGACCTTCAATGATCCCGTCCTGTCCGAGCTAATCGAAAAAGCCCAACTCGGCAACCGGGAGCTGCGGCAAGCCGAGGGCAGGGTGCGCGAGGCGCGGGCGCGCCGGCAGCTGGCGCAGGCCAATCTGTGGCCGACTTCCTCGCTCGGCGCCTCGGCCAGCAAAAGCGGCAGCAGCAAGGAAGCCGGCTTCAGAGCGGGGGCGACCGGCATCGGCATGACCTACGAAATGTACAGCTACAGCCTGGGTGCCAGCTGGGAACTGGACCTTTTTGGCAAACAGCGCCGGGCCATCGAGTCCGCCGATGCGTCGGAACAGGCGGCGCGGGAAGATTTGCGCGATGTCCTGGTGAGCCTGTACGCGGAAGCGGCATTGAATTACGTCGATCTGCGCAGTCTGCAGAAGCGCCTGCGCATCACCGAAGCCAATCTGGCCGCGCAAAGCGAAACTTACGACATTGCCCGCTGGCGCCAGATGGCCGGCCTAACCACCCAGCTGGATGTCGACCAGGCCAAATTGGCCATGGAAAACACCCGCGCCGAGCTGCCCAATCTGGGCAGTTCCCTGGCGCAGGCCAAACACAATCTCGCCCTGCTGCTGGGCCTGCAGCCGGCCGCCCTCGACGCGCTGCTGGATCAAACCGCGCCTATCCCCGCGGCAATCGGCGGCATTGCCACCGGCATCCCCGCCGATGTGTTGCGACAGCGGCCCGACGTGCGGCGCGCCGAGCGCCAACTGGCGGCGCAGACCGCTCAGATCGGCGTCGCCCCGTGGCCTTTGCCTTTTCGGCCTCGGTCGGCGTTATCTTCGGCTACATGCCGGCCCGCAAGGCGGCGCGCATGGACCCGATCGAGGCGCTGCGGCATGAATAGTCGTTCAGGTTAGGGTACCTAAGTTGCAATGTAGGTGCGAATTTACTTGTGCCCTTCAGGGTATTCGCACTATTCGCACGCTATGAATACTCTACTAATTTTACTCGTCAGAACAAGACTGACTATAGAGCCGGGAACATGCTATAACAAACATACTTGCCGACGGCGGAATTAAAGCAGAGACATTGAGGTATTGAAGATGTTAACAATCAACAGGTTTTCAGCCATGCTGGCCGTTTCTGTCATGGCGCTTGGCATAGGGCTTGAAGCGCAAGCCCATCCCAGGGACGGGTACTACTTCGGCCGTTATCACCGTCATCCGGGGTTCAGCTTTTATTTTGGCGTGCCGTTATATCCCAGACCGTATTCTTATCCCTATTACTATCCTTATTCCCCTTATTATCCTTATTATCCGCCTGAAATCATCCGGGTTCCGGTCAGTCCGCCGGTCTATATCGAGCGCGCCAAGCCGCAGCCGGCACAGCCGCTTCCGCCAGGGTACTGGTATTATTGCAGCGATCCGGAAGGCTATTACCCTTACGTCAAGGAATGCCCGTCCGGCTGGCGGCAGGTCGATCCGGTGCCGCCGTCGCCCAGATAGCAGGAGAGAGCCATCATGAAATATCAGAAAAGTTTATCAGGACTCATCATCGTGACGGGGCTGGCCGGCTGCGCGTACATGCCGACCGGGCCCAGTGTCATGGTATTGCCCGGCACCGGGATGTCGTTCCAGCAATTTCGCCAGGATGATACGCTTTGCCGGCAATATGCGTATGGGCAGGTGGGCGGCAGAACCGCTAATCAGGCCGCGGTGGACAGCCAGGTCGGCAGCACCATTGTCGGCTCGGCGCTCGGAGCCGCTGCCGGAGCGGCAATAGGCGGCGGCGAGGGCGCGGCAATAGGCGCGGGAACCGGTATGGTAGCCGGCGGTCTGGTAGGGACGGAAGAAGGCCGAAGAGCCGGCTATGCTACCCAGCGAGACTACGATAATGCTTATATCCAGTGTATGTACGCCAACGGGCATCGTGTGCCGGTATCCGGACAATTCATCTACGAAGACCAGGCCACGGAGCCCGGGCCGTCCATCCGGATTCCTCCGCCTCCGGAGGGCACGCCGCCGCCTCCACCCAGCAGATGAAAAAGGAAGCAAGAGGCATGCATTTGCCATGTCTCTTGTTCAGCCGGTTTCAGAATATGGCACCTCAGCAGATTAATGCGTAAGGGACTTGCCCTCTGCGTATCGTATTAATCTAAGGATCTTTATATTCTAAATTTTAAAAGTCGCTTTCGGCCGATAGCGACGGGAAAAGTTATTCAAGCCCCTAAAAATGACATTCCCTTTATGAAAATAATGATTAACTCAATGGTAAAAACACTATCAAGGTTGTCAAGGGTCGGTTGGCTGCTTGTTCTGCTATCCGTAACTCACTTGGTTCAAGCACAGGATGTATCGGATTTGTTAACGAGCGATACTGCGCCCAAGAGTACCTCTGAGCCAGATAAGGTTATCGACGTCGACCATTCAAAACAAAACGATAGAAAAATCGAAAAACGGTTGCGGCAGATTTTTTCAGAAATGGATGATTTAAAAGACGTAAAAGCATCTGTCAGTAATGGTGTAGTCACTTTGCAAGGAATGGTGGATTCCAAAGCAGCGGAAAATAAAGCCGTGGATTTCGCCAAACAAATAGAAAATGTTGTCGAAGTTGAGAATCGGCTAATCGTCAGCCACAGCCTCGAAAAGCGTCTACAAAAAACCATGGTTAAAATGACAGCGCTTGGAGAGCAATTAATCGCCGGACTTCCCTTGTTTTTGCTGGCCTTACTGGTGATTTTCCTATTCTGGATCTTGGGCGGATGGATCTCGAAACGCCAAGGTTTCTTTCGTCACATCAGTATTAACTTTTTCATTTCCGATTTATTGGGCAAACTCACCCATCTGATTTTCATCGTTGTCGGCATTGTCTTCGCCCTCAACTTACTGGATGCAACGGCGCTACTGGGCACCATTCTGGGCGCCGCTGGCATTTTCGGGTTAGCGGTTGGTTTTGCCGTGCGGGATACCGTGGAAAACTTTATTGCCAGTATCTTGCTGAGCATCCGAAATCCGTTTGAAGTTAATGAGTTTGTCGATATTGACGGTCAGCAAGGCAATGTCGCGCGCCTGACCTCGCGCGCCACTATTTTGATTTCGCCGGACGGCAATCATATCCGCATTCCCAACTCGATGGTCTACAAGGCCGTGATCACGAACTTCACCCGCAATCCTGAAAGGCGGTTCCAGTTCGATCTCGGTATAGCGACGGATCAGGATCTTTCTAAAGCCCAAAGCCTGGCACTGGCTACACTTAAAAAAGTTCCGGGCATTCTGAGTGAGCCTAAGCCTCAAGCCATTATCCATGAGTTGGGCGATTCAAATGTAGTCATACGCATTTTTAATTGGGTTAATCAACGGGATTATGATTTATTAAAAGTGCGCAGTGAAGCAATAAAATCGGTGAAAAAAGCCTTTGATGAGGCAAAAATCATTATGCCGAATCCGGTTTACGACCTCAGGCTTTCTCATGAAAAAACCGAACCGGCCATACCAGCAAGCGCCCATGACATTGATCTGCAATCCGATGAAGTTAAAGACATAACAGCTGATCATACTGCCGAAAAACAGGTGGCGAAGGAAAATGTAAAGGACAGCACTGAAAATCTTCTGGGTCCGAATGCGCCTGAGTAAACGGGACCGCTAATTGGCAGGGATCATTTCCTATCCCTGCAGTCGTTTGTGGCCTTCATGTTTATGCTTTAATGCCTTTAGTCAAAGCCCCACATCCTTCAACCAACTTCCTGAATCAATCGCGCGACTAGCCCGACCGGATGCATGACCGCCACCGGCGGCGCTAACTGGCCGGCGCCGGCCGCCAGATGCAGGGCGCAGCCGATGTTGGAGGTGACCAGCAGGTCCGCGCCGCTGATGTGCAGGTGCTCGATTTTTTCGGCGCCGAGAGGACCGGCTATGTGCGGGTGGGTTAGCATGTGCGTGCCGCCGGCGCCGCAGCAGACGGCGTTGTCGGCCAGCGGCGCCAGATCGATGTCCGGGATGCGCGCCAGCAGATCGTAAACGGCCTGCTGATTTTTCAGCTGGTTGCGCTGGCTGCAGGGTTCGTGCACGGCGACGGTTTTGGGATAGGCCTGAAGCGGCGTTTTATCGGGCCAGTGCCGATTGACAAAGTCGGTGATGTCGAACAGCTGGTTATTGAAAAAATCGAGCTCTTCGTCATCGAAATCGTCGATGCTCAATTGTTCGTATTCGCTCAGCATCAGGCCGCAGGCGCTGGCTGTGTAGACGATGGCATCGACATCCAGCGAATTGAACACGCCGATATTGCGCCAGGCCATCCGGGCCGCCGTTTCGGCGTGTCCCCGGTGCTGGTGTATGGCGCCGCAGCAGTTCTGCTGCTCGGGAACGATCACGTCGAAGCCGATCCGGTTCAGCACGCGTATGGCGGCCAGCGCCGTGGCCTTGTCGAAACTTTCGGCGATACAGCCGGTAAACAAGGCCACGCTGCCGCGTCGCTCGGCAGGGGTCAGATAAAACGGCTCCAGCGGCGCGGCATCGATGGCCGGCAGCAGGGATTCATAGGCTTGCAGTTTTAAAGCCGATAACAGCCCGGATTTGCGCAGCAGGGCTTGCAGGCCCGAGCGCTGATAAAAACCGAGCAGCCGGCTGATCACGCGCAGCCGGGGTTTGTGCTCGATCAGCGCCAGCGACAGTTTTTCAAGACGTTCGGTCCAGCGCGCGGGCTTGACCGTGTCGGCGAGCTTTTGCCGGCTCTGGTCCAGCAGTTGTCCGTAAGCCATCTTGCTGGGGCAGACGGTCTCGCAGGCCCGGCACTGCAGGCAGTTGTTCAGGTGCTTCAGGTCTTCATCGGAAGGCACGGCGGACTGGTTGAGGATCTTGTCGATGGTGCGTATGCGGCGGCGCGGCGATTCTTCGTCGATACGGTCGATTCTGAAGGTCGGGCAGTGGCTGACACACTGGCCGCAGCGCATGCAATCGCCAGCCTCGGGAATGTACAAGCCATCCTGCTGATATACGGCGTCAGTGCCGAATCCGTCATCCTCGAAAAATTCCAGCATGTTTACGACTCCATGATGAAGGCATAGGCCCGGCGCAGCAGTTCCATTTCGGTCGGCGACTGGCCTCTTAACTGGGTCAGGGTCCTGAACTGGCAGCCTTTGCTTTCCACCAGTTGATGCGGCGGATCCAGCAGGTCGAAGCGGGCCAGGTAAACGGTAATGATGCCGCCCGGCGTCTCGATCCGTTCGCGGTAGCCGGCCTCGGCTTTCAGCAGCTGGGTCGGCAGATCCAGGGCGGTGCCGACCGCCTGCACGACGGCGGCCGGATGCGTGCTGACCACATCATGCTCCAGTTCTTCCGGTTCCAGTGCCGAAGACAGCAAGGGCAAAGGCGAGGGCGCGCAGACGCAACCGTTGGTATGCTGCACGAATAGGGTCAGGGCGCTGATGGCACCGTTGTAATACAGGATAACGCGGTTGTTTTCGAAAGCTTCGGTCATGATGGCTGCGAGTGGTGGATGTCCCAGAGGTTTTTATAACTGCTGTCCATGCGCGAGAGGCGGGTGGTGATCTGAGAGAGCCGGGTAAACGCGGGATAGCGTCCGGGTCTGCTGGCGCCGTACCATGCCTCCATCGCCTGGGTCAGCTGTTCTTTTTCGGCGTAGCACTGGGCGATCTGGGTTTTCAGCCAGGCCATGCTGTTGACGGGATTCAGTTCCACGATCCGGTAATGGGCGCCGTTCTCGAAAATGCGCACGCCGCCGCCTTCGGCCGCGGTCCGGTAAAGGCTGTCCGTATTCGTCACTTCGATGCCGGCCAGATAGTCGATGCCGAAGTCGTGGAATTCCGGCAGCCACGGCACGGTCGGCCCCATCAATACCGTGACGGCATCGCGAGCCAGTTCGGCCAGGCGCGGAAAGGTCTTGTTGATCAGTGAGCTGGCCGTGATGAAGACCCAGTCGGCATCCGGCAGCAGAAACTCGCAGGCCGGGTCAGGATAATCGCCGTGCATGGCCTGCCGCTCGATAATGTGCAAATCGATTTGTTCGGCATAGCGCTCGATGCCCGGATAACGGCCGATCACCACGACTTTCTTGCCCTGCAGTTGCGGCAGAAAATGTTCGAACACGGCCAGGTTGCCCAGCCCCGGAGCCGGCTGCAGGGTCAGGCCGGCCGGCAGTTCGCGCGCGTTCAGGCTGCAATTGATCGCGGCCATGCCGACAGTGGCTTTGTAGGGTTCCCAGTCGGTAATCCAGCCTGCCAGCTCGGCCAGCGTTTTGCCGGCCAGCGTGCCGGGCCAGGCCAGGGTCCGGGTCGGCAGGCCGGGGCTCATGGCCAGGCCTAAAACGCTATCGCCGTCCCGTTGCGCCTTGCAGGCCGTCCACACCAGGCCGACGGTCAATTCGGTGATGCGCGCGTTGTCGGCGGCATAATCGAGCAGCAGTTCGTAAATTCGATTCGCTTGGGCCATGGGCTTGGCTTATTCCGGCATAGGCAGCAATTTGGCTTCGGCCGTGATCCTGTCCGCGCTGCCCCAGGCCGTGATGCCTTCGACGAACCATTTAGGTTTGGTCGGATGCGGCCTGACCACATCGTATTCGGCATAAAAGGTGCCGTCGCTGTTGAATTGCAGGCTGCCGATACGCTGCTGGCGCTGGTCGTGCCAATAACCGGCCAGGTTATGGTCGCCGGTGAACGGGTCCTTGATCAGCTCAAAGCGCGCCTGATCGAAATACGGGTAGTGCTCGATGCTGCCGGCCGTGAAACCGAGCCGGTCGATTTCATCGCCGATCCGATCGCATATCGAGGCGCCCAGCTCGCGTTTTATCCGGATGTGCTCGTCCAGTTCCATCGCTTACGCCTCCAGGCCGGCGGCCAGGTCCATGACCACCGAGCCGCCGGACAGGTCCTTCGGGTCCAATTGTTGCAATTGCGACAAAATAAGCTGGCCTTCAACCAGAAGGCCCTGGCGCAATTTGATGAACGCCAGCGCCTTAAGTGTGTACAGGTAAAACAGCGAAATTTCGTTCGCGTACAGATTCCATTTTTTCGGCTCCCTGGCCAGCCTGCGATAATCACTGGGAAAGCCGCCCTGCCTGGCCGATTCCTCAAGTCCCGACAGGGCGATGCGTTCAGCTTCAGGCAGGCGCTTCTGGTAGAAGTAAAACTTGTACAGGGCGAAATACGTTTGCAGGCAATGCCGGTCCATGGTCTGCGCCCGGATGAACAGCGTTTCCGCGCGTTTCTGGTCGACCGAACTGGCTATGACTGCCGATTGCAGCAATTGATTGACCTCGGGCGGCATGTTCGGACTGAAGGTGATGCGTTCCCCCACGTCCATGGCTACCAGACCTCGGCGGGCGCAATCAGGTTGGTGACAGGCTCGCCGCCCAGCAGATGCTGATCGATGATGGTTTTGACATCGGCCGGTTTGACTCTGCCGTACATGACGCCTTCGGGGTAAACCAATACGCTCGGTCCCATCATACAGGGGCCCATGCAGCCGGTGTTGGTCAGCGCGATCTTTTCGAACAGGTTGCGGTTTTGTATCTCGTTCATGAATTCGTTCATGACTTCCGCGCAGCCGCTGCTGGCGCAGGAACCGCGAGGATGGCCCTGAGGCCGGTTTTGGGTACAGACGAATACGTGTTTATCGGGTCTGGGCATGGTGGATTCCTTTTTGTCGTTAATGTGTCGCTGCGCGACAGTTTGTCTAATCGGGTTTTATGAAAAACATCCTTGTTTTTTCGCCTTAACAGGCGATTTTGTCCTGCGCTCCTTAGCTCTTGCCCCTTTCCTCGTTCCCGCGCACCCTGAAGGGCATAAGTGAGAATGCCTACCGGACCTAGCATACGACGTGCCGCTCTCAAGGCTCGGTATCGGTTCCCACGGAGGAGAGGCTGTGAAAGTATTAGTGAAAAACGTCATAAAAAGCCTTATTCACCACGAAGATCACGAAGGACACGAAGAAAAAATCAAGTTAATCAATATCTTAAAACTTCGTGCTCTTCGTGTCCTTCGTGGTTAAATCCTTTAAATTGAATACTTTCACAGTCTCAGGACCGTGGGAACCAGGAATTCGCACCTACAGGTTCCAAAGGGACGCGGTGCGTACACTACACAATTGGCGTCAGGCCGCTTTTTTGTGGTCGTGGGTAAAGCAGCTCTTCGGGCAGACTTTCGAGCAGGCTTCGCAGCCAATGCAGTCATTGGCGTCTTTAATGCTCATGACCATGGTGATTTCGTCCTCGTCCTCATCGCCATAAGCGTCGTCGAAATCATCGGCATCGAGCACGTCGGCTTTTTCCACCAGATCAAAGACATCGCGCGGGCAGACTTTAAAGCAGCGGCCGCAGCCGATGCAGGTCGTCTGGTCGATGTCGTTAACATAAGACGGAGTCCATTCCGCGCCACCAAAAGTTACGCCGGTTACAAATTCTGACATGCTTGATCACCCCCGGTCAGGCCGCATCGGTTTGCGCGGCGTTAAGTTTTTGGTTGGCCTCATCCCAGGCCTTACAGGCGTCGTAAGTGGCCTGGGCTATGCCCATCAGCTCCTGATAGGCATCCGGCAGGCGGTCTTCGATCAGGTCATGCAGTTCCATGGCCTGTTCGCTGGCCAGCCGTTTGGTCTTCTTGACCTCTTTTTCCAGTTTTCTCAGTTCTTCGGGACTCACGGCAACACCTCCTAATCAGTCGCGGCAGCGCGGTATTTTTCGATTAATTCCAAGGCCTTGTCGATGGTCTTGTCACTTTGCTCGCACATCGCCTCCAGGCTCGGAAAGCCCCAGCGATGCACGTCGCGTAGGATTTTATCGACCACGATCAGCTTGCCTATCATGATGAATGCCCGGCCGAAGCCTTCATGGCTCAGATTGACCACGGGCACGGCCATGAGGCCGCTTTTCTGCTCGATCAGCGTCGCCAGCGAGTTGTAATAGGCCTTGATGCGCGCGACGGTGATGCCGTCCGGATCACCGACAACGGGAATGTCGCGCTTGCGCTCCTTGGTCAGTACGATAGGGTCGATGATTTTCGCATTCGACCAGCCGTCGTAGGTGTCGTAGGTATCAATGGCGCGCAGTTGTTTGATCAGATCCTTAACAAGCTCGGAATCCAGGTTTACGTCGTCCTCTTGGACGACCAGTTCAGCAGTGGTCATGGTGTACTCCGTTAATTGAAATTAAACGTGATGAAGAGAATGGTTTACTCATCCCAGCCCTCGCTTTCCATCTGGTCGAAACGATTAGGATCGGGGCCTTTGTGTTTGTTGATCGCCTTGGCCAGCCAACTTGAAGGGCCTGCCTTTAATTCATTCTGCAGATCGGCGATCAGATCCTTGATCTTGCTGCCTTCATGCACCTTGACTGGCTGTATGCCGTTGCTCATCAATTGGTTGACGGCCGACGCGCCGATGGCCTGGCAATATACCGCCGCGCAGCCGTCCAAAAGTTGAATCTTTACCGACAACTTGTCCTCGTTGCCGTCTTGGGCCAGTTCGCCGAATTGCGCCGCTTCCATGAGTTCCGAGTTTTCCATGTCGACGGCGTAAACCGCAAACGATCTGGCGGAGCCGAAATGCTGGTTGACGTTTTCCATGTCGGTAGTGGCAAAAGCTATTTTCAATGCGGTATCCATAAATCTGCTCTCATCTGTACTTTGCACGACGTGCAGCCTTCTTCTTAATGACATGGCTGCGGGTATTCAGTTAATTCGTGGGCCGGTTTTTGCGCGTAAACCGAGCGATAAACCGGGATTTCCTCATGCGCGTGATTGATGACCAGGTTGGCCAGATCAAACAGCGTCTGACGGGAACCCCGGTAGCCTATCCAGGTTTTCTGGTAGCCGCCGATGATGTCATAGAGCGGGAAGCCGGCTCTCAGGATCGGCGCGCCGAGCCGTTCGGCGCTGTCGACGGCGTGCGAGTTGCCGATCACCAGTTGCGCGTTCTGGGCTTTGCCGATCAGTTCCATGTCTTCCAGGTCGCCGATCTTGATGCTGGCGACCGGTATGCGCGACAACTGCGGGGTATTGCAGGACGTGACCGCGGCCACGACTTCGGCGCCCATTTCCTGGACCTGGGCGGCAAATGCGTGCAGCAGATCGGCATCGGCCGCGATGGCGATGCGCAATTGGCCGAGCATGAAATGGGTATCGAGCATGGCGTCTTGCAACTGTGCGCGCTGCCGCTCGATGCGTTCGGGCACGTCCATGCCGCTGATTTCGTTCAGTGCCGAGATCAGCTTATCGTTGGCATGCAGGCCATAGAGATGGTCGAACGCATGAGTCGGCACGCCGGTTTTCTGTTCCAGCAGTTCGGCCGCTTTTTTCAGCGACGCGCCGATCACCACCGTCGCCAGCGCATCGCCCAGGGTCGCCATTTCCGACAGCAGCGTGCCGCCGATCGTGACCGGGCTGAAATCATCCTCGGTCAGGCAGCCGTCCAGCGAATCGGACAGGTCCGGCACGAATACCGGCCGCAGTTGAAACTGCTCGAAAATATCGCGTAATGCTTCCAGATCGCCCGGCGTCAGCATGTAGCTGACCAGCACGTTCACCTGGCGCCGGCGCCGGCCCGGCTGGGTGCCGGCGTCCTTGGCATCGGGCACCAGCGCGCGGATGATTTCGGTCAGCGTCGCCGCATAACCGGTTTCGACGCTGCCGGTAAAATCGGGGGTATTGACCGCGACCACGGCCACGTCGTCGAACTCGGGATTGGCTTCCCTGAATTCGCGGACATTGCGATGCACATCGGCGCCCTGCGTTTCCGCGAGCCCCGTGGTCAGAATCGTGATCAGGGCAGGGCGGGATTTTTCCGCGATGGTCTTGATGCCTTCGACGACGTTCTCGTCGGCGCCCAGCACCGAACTGCTCTGGTCCATGGCCGTGCTTTGCAGCGGAATCGGTTCCCGGAAATGGCGCACGAAGAACACCTTGGCGAACGCCGTGCAGCCTTGCGAACCGTGCAGCATCGGCATGGCGCGGTTAAAGCCCAGCGTCGCCAGCGAGCCGCCCACGGGCTGGCTGGCTTTCAGCGGGCTGACCGACAGCGCCTTGTTGCGTTTCAGGATCTCGGTCATGCCGCCTCCTTCGCCTTCTTCCACGGCGCCGGCGCCCTGACGGAAGGCCAGACGGGGCTTTCCATGGTCAGCGCCAGTTGCCGCACCAGTTCCAGCATGCCCTGATAGCCTTCGTAGCCAAATTCGCGTTCCTGGTTGATGTCGAGGAACGGGATTTTCGCCTTCAGCGCCGTATACATGTTGCGGCCGCCGGCAATCAGGATGTCGGCCTTGTAATCGTGTACGATCTTGATCAGGGCTTTCGGGCTGCCGTCCTCGATCATCAGCGTATCCTCGCCCATCAATTCGCGAATCCGCGCCTTGTCTTCCTCGGTCGATTTCTTGGTGCCGGTCGCGACCACCACCATGCCCAGATCCTGCAGCGCCGAAATCACCGACCAGCTTTTCACGCCGCCGGTAAACAGCAGCACGCGCTTGCCTTTCAGGCGCTCCTTCCACGGCGCCAGCTCGGCGCGGATGCGCGCTTCCTCGCGCTCGATGAGCCGTTCCGTGCGTTCGGTCAGGTCGGGGTCGCCGATGGCCTTGGCGAAATCGCGCAGGGCCTGGCTGGTGTCGGTAATGCCGTAAAAGCTGCCTTCGAACCAGGGCGTGCCGTATTTTTCATTCAGTTTGCGCGCGACGTTGAGCATCGCTTTCGAGCACACCATCATATTGACTTCGGCCTTGTGCATGGTCTGCACTTCGCGAAAGCGCGCATCGCCGGACAGCGTGCACAGAATGCGCAGGCCCAACTCATCGAACAGCGGCAGCACATGCCAGAATTCGCCGGCGATGTTGTATTCGCCGACCAGATTCACATCGTGGATTTTGATATCGGTGCGTTGCGCCGACAACGGCAGCGGGTCGGGATCGCGCGTGCCGACCACATACTTGAACATGGCGTCGCCGGCGATGCGGTTGCCGAGATTCTTGGTGCCGTAAAAGCCGGCGCTGTCGATAGGCACGACAGGCACGCCCCAGCGCTCCTCGGCCGACCGGCACACCGCACCGATATCGTCGCCGATCAGCGCCGGCACGCAGGTGTTGTAAATAAACACGGCCGGCGGCTGGTAGGTTTCGACGGCCTGCTTGATCGCATGGAACAGCCGCTTTTCGGCGCGGCCCATGACGATATCCTGCTCGGTCAGATCCGTGGTCATGCCGATGCGGTACAGGCTCGCGCCGGAAGAGCGCGTGCCGCGGTTGTCCCAGGAACTGCCCGCGCAGGCGATAGGCCCGTGCACGATATGCGCGACATCGGCGATCGGCAACAGCGCAATCTGCGCCCCGTCAAACGCGCATCCGCCCGCCGAAGCGCCGGGCTTGGGCTTGGCGCAACCGGACTTCTCCTTCTTGTTATGCTCGCAGGAGGGTTCGTCCAGAAGTTCAGCAATGTCTTTGGTTGATTTCATGGCTCTGACCGGTAGTTTTGTTTTACTTAGGACAGAGCAATGATTGTGCCAGTTTTTATTTCATTGAATTTATTGGGGTTTATGGGGGAGGGAATTGTAGGAAATGCTACAAAGTTGGGGATTGTTGTCGGTTGGTCTAAAAGTTATTTAGAAATTACTGATGTTGAGTTTGTGCTATAGATTCGATTTATGCTGGCTTATGACAATAACCATTAGACGCAACCAAATTGAATACTGCCTGAAGGTGCTGTATTTCTTAGTTGCTGATCCAATCCCTCAGATATTGAGGTAGAGTTGTTATCTGGTTTTAAAAATCATTTGAATGCTGATTAAGAGTAAGAGTGTAAAATCTACAGACGTAGATAATTAATTGTTAAGCATATGAACGAAGTAGATCTGTCACCACTCAATGGTATCTTAATTGATGGTCTTGAGTTCTGCGCCAAGATATATGCAATTTTTGAGCATATTCGAAACGAAACAGACGGTATCAACCGTCTACGCCTTCGAAATACTTCAATAGAAAAGAAACTCCTTGAAGAACTGCTACCCATCTGCCGCTATATTCAAACTTATTATCGTGTGGGCAGGTATATTTCAGTTCGATGGATTGATGGGAATCAGTCGTTTGATGCTGAACTCCATCAGAAAGGTTATTACATCAATAAAGGTTACTACCCAGCCCTTGCTCATTTGGAAGTAACTACGGCCATGCATGAGAATGAACATTGGATCTGGAAACTTTTGTCACAAGGGAAAGGTGCTTTTGCACCGGAGGGCATACAGAAGCTCAAGCGAAAGCCCGTACAATCAGAGCCAGTCGTCTTTACTAATACTGAGCACGTGGAACGTTTCGTGCCGATAATTATCGGTCAAATAACCAAGAAAGCAGAGATACCTTATCCAGCAGACACCTCTTTGATTATTCAGTGCAGCTTAAATAGTCTCTATACGGGGGATGACTGGGACTTACTGGCCCTGGAAGTAAAACGCCAGATGCCAAATCACAAGTTCCGCGAGGTACTCATGTTTGATGGAACTACTGAAAGAACGGCTGTCATTATGTAGCGCAGTAGGCTGGGTTTCCGCTAAGGCTCCAACCCAGCCTACTGGACTTATATATCAATCAGTTATCTTTTTTGTCGTTTACAGAGGAATTTATGAATAAAAAATATACAGGAAAACAAGTCATTAAAGCTGGTGAAATGTTCCTTGAGGACGACATTATTAACAGTGCTGATGAATTCGATCGAGCAATGGATATTCTGTCATACTGGCGTTTTAGTCATGAAGTGCCTCTTGGAAAAGCATTAGAAATTCTTCGGGAAATAACGTTAAAAATAGATAAAACGGCCATATTTGCAAAACGATTGAAGAGATATGTTTCTATTGTTCTTAAGCTAAAACGATTTAAGCAAATGAAACTTAAGAATATGCAAGATATTGGAGGATGTAGGGCTATCGTTTCAACTCCCAAAAAGCTATATAAAGTAGCAAGAGAGCTAAAACAAAGGCCTGAATTTAAGAATTCACAAGGAAAGATCCGGCATAAAGATTATATAGTAAATCCAAAAGAAGATGGTTACAGAGGGTATCATATAGTTGGTCAATTTAAAGATGAGCATGGGGACAAGAAAGATATAGAAGTCCAGCTAAGGACAAATATTCAGCATGATTGGGCTACTGCCTTGGAAATTGTAGACCTATTTACAGGTCAAGCATTGAAATCTAATCGAGGAGATGAAAATTGGAAACGTTTTTTCTCAAGTGTTAGCACACAGTTTGCTGTGATGGAAAGTATTCATTTGTTTAATGCGCTTGAGGATAAAGAAAAATATAAATTATATGTAAAACAATTGAATGAAAATCCAAAAGCTATTGAATCTTTTGATGGTACTCGGAAATATTCTGAAAAATTAGGGGTAGTCGAAGTATTTGAAGCTTTTACTCATTCACTCAAAATAGTTGATGGGCATCTCGAAAAAAATTCAGAAGCTGGTTACGTCTTAGTTGAGGTCGACACAACAAAAAAGGAAGTTAAAACAATTTTTTTTAAAGATAGTGCAAACAAAAATGCTGAGAAGATGTACATCGAAGCAGAAAAACGAGCAACTGAAAAAAATGGCATTGTTGTAGCGCTTGTTTCTACTACAGCGGTTGGCGGTATTAAAGAGGCCTACCCGAACTACTTTGCTGATTCAACAGATTTTTTGAAATATTTGTTATTCATAACAAATGCTCCTGCCCAAAAAATAAACAAAATGCTTTCTCAGCCAGGTAGCACTGTAGCCAAGCGCGGTAGGTTGGGTTGATAATGGCCGTATGATGGATGAATTGTAAGGTGGATTTGCCTTGGCAATCCACCACAAACGGAGCCTTAAAACCGAAATGTTCCGTAATGCTATCTGGCCTGTTTGAAATGGCGGTTTGCTGCGCGAAACCACCTTGCCTAGCTAAAGCTCCAACCCAGCTTACCGCGTTGAGATTGAGAGAGTATAAAATATCCCGAAATGAAAAAACCTTTGTTAGCCGCCACACTTTCAGATTCTGCCAATGGATATTGAAATAATCAGACGAATTTGCCTTGCTAGGCACCTGTACGAGCTTAGCCGTGAAAGTCTTAAATCAGCCAATGACCTCTATCTCTTTTCTGGAGTGAACCTATTGCAAGATGCCATTGAAGCATTTCTTGTTGCGACAGCGGATTCTGTTGGGGCTTCTCTCGATGAAAAAACAAACTTCGATAAGTATTTTGTGTTAATCAATGAGAAGATAGCGCCAAAGGAATTACCCTTTAAGAATAGATTACTTCGATTGAATAAGATTCGAGTAAACTCAAAGCATCATGGAATCCAACCTGCGAGAGATGAATGTCAGAGGCTTTCTATTGCCGTCCGGGAATTCTTTGACGAAGTCAGTTCATCGATTCTGGGAGTGAACTTTTCTACTGTCAGTGCTATTGATCTTATGCATACTGGCGAGACAAAAGATCTACTTTTAGCAGCCAAGGTGGCATTCGATAATAAAGATTACGCGGCTTGCGCAATTGATTGTCGGAAAGCGATTTATTTAGAGCTAGAGAATTCGTATGACATAGCGAGTTTCAAGGATGATGTAAAACCGCGAGGACTGTTGGGGCGGTTCAGTAAGGCGCCATTCTTTGCTAGAAGCAAGGATTATATCGAGCAGAAGGTCTTAGAGCCTACGGATTATATCGTCTATGACCATATCGATTTGAACCAGGAGTTGTTGAAGTACTCTATTGACAGTACCGCTTTTTGGAATGTCTGGCGACTCACTCCTGAAGTTTATCGGACCATGGACAAAGAATGGGTATTGAAGCACGACTTTGGTAAGCTCGATAAAGAAATACTGACCGATACTATCGAATACATCTTCAATACCACAGTGGATATCCTGCTAGCCGTTCACGCTAAGAAGGAATCTATTAAAACTTCGTCGAACCAAAAATATTATCTTGAACTTGCTAAAGATGAAGTGCCTGTTTATGAGAAGGCAGACAGAAAGTCGAAGATCGTCTGCCGTACGCCGAAGGACCTTATGAAGGTGGACTGTGATTTCTATATTACAGGACTGCAGGGAGATGGTCCGTATTGGCACGTGTATAACTTCGGAGACTCAGGTTTCTTTATCGGGTTTATTCACAATGAGGACGTTCAGCGCGGTAGGCTGGGTTGCTAAACCCAGCATTCGAAGTCGCCCATGCCAAGTTTCCGCTAGAGCTCCAACCCAGCCTACCGCGCTGAAGTTCAAAAATCTCAAAAAAGCCGTTGAATCTCGTGATTGGAAAGAAGCCGCAAAACATTGTCACCGGATTGGTCCTTCAAAGGAACGCAATGATTGGACTCGCGATCTGTTCCTATCTACATCTAATTAAGGTTTTTGTATGATATTTCGTAAGCTGCACCCGTTGAGGGCGCTCGCCGCCTTCCTTCTTTTCTATGTTTGCTCATTCGACATCCTTTCAGCCCCCAAGCTTTTTGTAGCCAAGGAACTGCAGCTAAAAGACTCTATTCCAAGCGAGGAGGAGTTTAGTCGCTCTTTTGAAGACCCTTTGCCTGCTATGGTGTCAGATGCTGAAGGTAAGCGTTTGATAGAATTAGCCAATTGCCGGGATTATCTCGCGGTGAGAGACCGCATAACCGGTAGTGATAACGAGGCTGACTATCGGGTTCTTCTTCTGCAAACAGCTCCATGTTTAGCAATGGCTTTGCTTAAATTATCCGGTACCGCCTCACAAACTGCATTGCCGGAAGACTTTTTACAGTATACCGATACGAGTGCTTATCCGGCTTCGATCTGGCCGACTGTATCGGATGACGAACATCAACGTCTTGAGCAGACCCAGGCAACGCTTCAGACTGTTTCGGAAAAGAAATCCCTGAAACAGTTAAATGACGAAACTTTGCAATTGGAGGCAACTGATTTTGGTTTACGTCTTACGCTGCTCGCACGTGCTGATTTTGATCATGATGGCTGGGAAGACGCTGCTTTTCGTTGGGAAGGTTATGCTCTTAATGGTAGTTACAGTAATGCACGCCTTGTTGTTCTAACGCGTACCCGTAAAGATGGTCGTTTTAGGGAACTTGCCATTGAGAGTCTGTTAAAACAAGGCCAAGCAACCTTGCCGGTAATAAAAGGCCAATAGAACGACTGGACAGGTTTCCCGAGCGATCGATTTTGCTGCAGCTATATAGAGGATGAATATAGGGTGGGTTTGGCTTGGCAATCCATTTTAATGAGGGAGTTTCTATGTCGAATTTAAGAAATGAGGAGCACGGGAACGATAATTGCGCTTAAACATTTTCTTTTGGATTTCGTAGTGAACATTAATAATGTTCAAGCCCGAATAATGGCATAGCACGGTAGGCTGGATTGATAAACTCTGCATGGCCGTATGATGGATGACTTGTAAGGTGGATTTGCCTTGGCAATCCACCATAAATGGAGCCTTAAAACCGAAATGTACCGCAATACTGCCAGGCCTGTTTGAAATGGCGGTTTGCTGCGTGAAACCACCCTATCTGGCTAAAGCTCCAACCCAGTCTGCTGCACTGAAATTGAGCTGTTAAAATAATTTTTTCAAGCCTTATTGGGTAAACAAAATAACAGGCAAATGTGTATAAAAAGTAGTTTCCGAATGGCATTACACAAAAAACATGAAATGGCTCACGGTTTTGTATTGCCTGTTTTCACAATATTGTCCTGGCTGCCGACTGGTCGTTATAATTGTCGACTTATGATAAATGTTAATCAATACCGATTCTCCGACTGAGACTTTCACTCTCATTAATTTACGCTCATGCTGGACGTACACAACCGCTTGAGCAGTAGCTCAAATAGTACAACTTCTCGTCACAAATTTAACCAAGGAGGCATTTCATGCTAACGGATCAGGAAAAGAAAGCGCTAAAACTACAAATACAATCTAACCAACACGAAGTATTTGTGATTTCCATAGAGGAAATGGATGCCATTATTAAATCATCACCCAGGGGTAAAATGCCGAATGTCCAGCAGGCATGGCAACAGATCAAAGGGAAGGTGGAGTTTGGCGTAAGCTATTATGCATCGGCCGACGATTTTATAACACTAAGCAAACTTGTCGGTGATTTGGGAGGATTCACAACTCAAGCTTACATAAAAACCTATGGAGGTAAACCCCACATTATTTTGAAGGGATATCCAGGATTGAGAAAGATACTTACAGGCACAAAGTACGGTATTAAACATCCCAAGGTAATCACTATGGGGCTTGGCAGAGCGGGAGCCATTAACGCTGCGAGGTCTGGCGGCATTATTTCCGTCGTTTTAATTTCCAGTTATCGGGTAGCCGATTATTTTCTGACCGACCAAGCCACGCTTAGTCGGTTAATTGGCTCTCTCGCGACTGACGTGGTAAAGATAGGCATAGCAACTGGTGCGTCAATAGCAGCTGCTTATGGGGTTGTTGCGCTGGGGATCACTGTAGCAATAGGACCAATTTTGGCTGTAGTTATTGTTGGCATTGCTTCATCTTATGAGCTAGGCAAAATTGATACGCGTTACGGCATAACAGATCGCGTAATCCAAGCCTTGGATGAGCTAGATGAAAATGCAAACGCATATATAGCAAGATCCAGGCAAAATATAAGGAATACTGTTAATGAAACTGCGGAATCAATTATCGATTATGCAATAGATTCAGTCAGACAAATAATCATAAATGCAGCACAACATCAACTTGATAAGTTCTTATCAACAAGGCCGAGGATTTATTAAAATGGAAAGTTCACATCAACCCTCAACTTTATCAAGGTTCTTTAGTTTTTTTGTGTTCAGTTTGCTCACGATTTCGATCTTAACACAGTTTGGTTGGGGCGTTTTCCAGCTTTATGCACAGATAGCAGAAAATGGTCCAGTCATTGTTTTTGACAAAGGTGTTTTTTACTTGTTGGGGGCAGGTGTTACATTAGGCGCTCTTACCTTAGGCGGTTTATATCAAGGAATACTGAGGCTTCCCCTTACAAAAAAAGTCACAAAAATTTTGACTAATGTTCTAATTGGCGGTGTTGTTGTCATGTTTGTGTTGCCCCATATCGTTCATTATCCTGTTGAGAGCTATCTGGAAGGACGAGGCTATAGCATCTGTGAGCAAGCATCCTACCGGTGGTTTACGTACCGAGAAATTGCTTACGTATCAAATTCCGAAGTTTGTGCAGAGCTAATCAGGCGTAAAAAAAATCGGATAACTGGAGGTGTTTAGCTTCCAGCGCGACAGGCTGGGTTGCTAAACTCGACATTTGAAGCCGCCCAAGCCGGGGTTCCGCTAAAGCTCCAACCCAGCACTACCATGCTGATCTGATAGACATAAAAAAGGTTAGTTAGGGAAAAAGCGAAAGGCAAAAAAGGCCCTAATTAAAGGGCCAGCGAGTGAGGTTGGGCTTAATGAATGATGCATGCTTAGCGTATCTTTGAGATTGCTCTAAAAGAGATCATTATGTTACAGCCAGTTTGTTGCGGTTTGATGAACGAAAAGGAAAAAACGCCAGTTAAAAAGCCCCCGGCAATGCCGGGGGCTTAGTTGTGATCAATACTTAAGGCAGCGGATGCTGTTCCAGATTTTTGTCGACGATTTCTTGATGTACAGAGAATACTTCCGGCGAATTTGGATCGACCACGACCCGTAACCAATGCACGTCATCGGCACCGAATGTTTCCACACGGGTGGCGTTCTCGATACGGCGGTTACTGATGCCGCCCTTCATAGGCTTGTCGATACGGACATAATGAGAGTCGCCATGGGCGAATATGACCGGCTTTTTGAACTCGACACTTTCCTGTTCCAGATCAGCCAGAATTTCCTCGAAACCTTTCCGTTCGTTGCTGCCCTTAGCCAACTCGAAACCGGGGTTAGCCTGAAACAGCAACAGTACGCCACGCACATCCTCAGCCTTAGCTTTGGCGAAAGTTTCCTTGATCCAGGCGCGGGTTGCATCAATTCGTCGCGCGACTTCTGAGTCATCGGCTGGTGTGCGGCCAGAAAAATTGGCTAATGCATTATTGCTGCCTACGATATGCACAGCCGCAAACATCACATGCTGTTCCATCCAGCGCGTATTCTCCACGAACTCGTAATAATTTGGATCATCGGCCTGGGTCTCGACTGTCATGGTTTTCTGGCCAAGCGTCTCGCCGGGCACTGGATAAAACAGTTCACGCAGCCTGTTCAAGCGTTCCAGCGGTTGGTACGAACCGTTATTGGGGCGGTGGCAATCGGTCCACTCGTTATCGCCCGGTGTCAGAATGAAAGGGATTTTAAAACTCTGAAAGCGTTGCAGCCTGTCTTCGAATATCTCGTCCGAGCACAAAGTCGAACCGTTCTTGATGTCGCCAGCATGCAAGACCCATTTCAACTGCTTGTTGGCATTGATCTCTGCGATCACATTGTCGACCTTCCAGTAATCCGCTTCCTTATATGGCACATCGCCGATCAAGGCGAACTCGAACTTGCCGTAACCTCGGGCGGCGTTATGTTCCGGTGCGGCAATAGCTGTTTGTCCGAATACTGCACAGCAAGCGGCAACGGATAGTTTCAGGAAGAAACAATGCTTGAGTTTTGACATTTTACCCTCTTAAGATCAATGAGATGATGAAAAAGAAGGGCAAAGTATGGCGTTCACTGATTACGAAATCGTGAACGTTTGGTTAACGATTGATGATAACTTCGTTGCAAAAATGTTTTTCAGATGAGTTTTGCGAGCACGGCAGGCTGAGTTGCTAAACCCGGCATTTCGGGACCGCCCATTTTTAAGCATTTTTCCTGTTATTTCATCCAGACAAGTTAATCCTGAAAGCTATTGTTATAATATGAGCTTGAGAAAGAGCACGACCCATCGGGTCAGACTGATAAATCCGGCATTCAAAGCCGCCTATGATGGATTTTTGTCAGGTTCCAACTCAGTCTATATGTTAATGTAATTGACCAAAAAATATTAAAGGGATTGAAAATATGCAGACCGTAGCCAGTTGGTCTTTTGAGAGACGCCTTGAAGTAACTTTGACCAGAACACTCCCCAAATTAGGCCCTGAAGCTCGCGCCCAACTTCAAGCAGTAATAAATCCGACATCGCTCGCCATCATCTCCGGTGTTCTGATCGCATGGGTGGTATCTCACGCTGTGGGAATCGGCGAGATAATTGACATAATTATTTTAGTGGTAGGGATAGTTGCGATTGGATTCGCCGTCTTCACAGGATTGGATTATCTTTATGATTTCGCAGTGGGCGTTTATCGAGCCAAAACTATACATGATCTCGATAAGGCAGCTGATGACTTGGCAAAGGCGATCAGTATCCTTGGTATTCAGACAGTGCTGGCAGTACTGTTTCGAGGAGCAAAATCCCCGCGCACTGGAAATGGAGGCCGCATTCCGCGAGAACTACTTGGCGATGCTCCGCCGAAAACACCAGGTATTCGGTACAAACCAACCGTAAAAGAAAGTCCTGTACTCCCTGCAGGAGAAGGCGAAACTAGTTTTTGGGGTAATATCATTGTTACAACTCATGGCTCTGCCAGTGAGCGTGCGGCGGCTCTCCTACACGAACGTGTCCACCAGTTCCTTACTCCTAAACTCTACATTCTGCGTGAATACAGGGTAAGTAATCGCGCCGCTTCCTATATGCGCTCATCCCTCTATCGCTACATTGAAGAAGCACTGGCTGAAACAGTGGCGCAAGTTGGAGTCTATGGTTTCCGACAGTTTTTCACCGGAATACGATTTCCGGTTCAGAGTGGTTATATGTTTTTAACCAAGGGTGGGGGCTATCATCCAAACTTCACCGGAAGTGGTGCTATTACTGAAGCAGCCGGCCTGCTTTTTAACGGAACGGTATCAGGAATTGCGTTTGAACTACGATTTCAACCTGCGAATGTTCCTGTTCGGGAAATTCCAGCCGAAAATAGCATGAGGTGAGTAACATGTTTCACATATTTGATAGGTGGCTGAGCAAGAAAAAAGAGAAGCCAAAGACCCGGTTATCTGAACACGAGGTAATCGCTATTGCACGGAAAGCAGCTTCTGGGCAACCGAGTTGTGAAAACCTCTGTCTTATAACGTTAGAGGAAAATGCAGGTGCTTTGATATGGATAGTAAGTTCAGCCACAATTGGAAGCTCACTACACGTATGGATAGATGACGCTAGCGGTGAAGTGCTCGAAATAAAACGACTTGGGGTTCGCTAAAACCTGGCAGGCTGGATTTGGCGGGTAGGTTGGGTTGCTAAACCCGGCATTCGGAGCCACTCATGCCGGGTTTCCGCCAGACTCCAACTCAACCTACCTAAGTTGCATAAGCTGATTCCCATGAATAATCATGGATATACGGGCGGCGGTTAACTTTTCCCATCTATGGCACCTCCTGTCCTTTAATGGACATGCTTATGCCAGCTCGGCATGGCGATGATGCAGTTCGGCGTCAGTCCGGCCTTTTTCAGGACGTCAACCGTTGCGACGACTTTATTTTGGGTCAAGTCGATGACGCTGACGGAGCCATCGTCCATTTCCGGAAGATTGATGAAGCTGTTCTGGACGAAGGCGTAGCGATTATCAGGCGATATGACGAAGTGGTGAGCGCCTCCCGCGGTCGGAATGGTCGCAAGAAGCTTTGGCTCGTAAGGCTCGGCGATGTCGAAGATATTGAAAGCGCCCGGCTTGGCCGTCGTGACGAAAAGGCGATCGCCTTTGTCATTGAAGCCCATTTCCAACGGCAGACTTTGGCCGGTGCCGACAAAATCGAATACCTCATGAAAACCGAAATCCCTGGATTGAGGGCGCCAGGTCGCGGTCCAGAGCGTGCCGCCGTACATATTGTCAATGTAGGCCATCGGGGGATTTTGATCCGGCGCAAAGAGAATTTCAACGGGCGCTTCACCCGAGGGAGAGGGTTTGGTCGAGAGTTTGTGTGTCGAGAGAATTTTCAGCGTCGACGCCTCGATGATCGTGACGGTCTCACCGGCGTCGTTAGGGTTGCTCGGGTTTACCGTGCTGGTGACGAACATCCGGTCCAGATCATTGTTCAGCATGATGCCGTGCGGATACTTGATGAATTTATCGGGAGAGTCGCCGCTATCGATGGTTCCTATGGGTTGATCTGTCTGGGCGTCGCCCACAATAATGTTGCTGGAGCCCATGCAGCTCAGGAACCAGCGCTTCTTGTCGGCTGAGAAGGTGATGTCTTCTCCGACCTTGCAGTTCGGAACCGGCACGATCGTTTTCGAGTCGGGAAATTTCGCCATGTCGTAGATATAGAGCTCGGAGTGTCCGAGCGAGGTGACATAAGCCTTGCTCGTATCTCTGTTGTAATAGATATGATGCGCCACGAAATCCGGAGGCAGCGGGGTATCTTTGATGATTTTGTTAAAGTTCGGCGAGTTCGGGTCGACGTCTATTACGGCAATACCTTCGCGCCGGTTAGGCTGACCAATCTTGCTCTCGTAGTTGAGCAGAGCCAGCAATTCCGCGTTGGCGGTGATCGGGACACTTAGCGTCATTGCGCACAGGCCAAATATTTTGAATGCATGTTTCATAAAGGACTCCAGTGTTTTGTCAGGTTAGGAACGCGCATAAAATAACTTCCTCAAATGTGCGGATGAATTTCCGGTGTAGGTGCGGATTTGGTACTTGTGCCCTTCAGGGTATCCGCGCAGTGCGAATACCCTGAAGGGCACAAGTGAATTCGCACCTACAATTTACTCGTCATAATTAAATTGACTAGCTACTAAAGGCTGAACACCTCAAACTCAAGAAACTTGACGCCGCCCTGAGATTTAGAAAAGCCACCAAATTGACGGTTACTTGGCTTAGTGTCAAAGGCCTATAGATTTCTGCTGATGCTATCCTTTGCCGGAGCGGGCCGCAAAAAATATTTTCAATCTACAGTTGAAAATTAGCTGATCTGCCACTATATCTTTTTATGTAATATTGCAGATTACTTTCATTATTGCTCTCCTTTCGACCTAACCTATCGAGCCCCTTAACAGGGGCTTTTTTTTGTCTTTCACAGTAATGACAACTTTAGTGGCGGGTGGGTTTGATAAATCCGGCATTTCGAAGCGGCCTGCATGACGTATTCCCATGAAGAGTCTTGGATGTCCAGGGAGGCGGCCTTGTTTTCGATGTGCATGCCGTGCCTGAATCTTTGCTGGAATGAGGTTTAGGATCGGTCCTTGGCTGCCTGGACATGGCAGTGTTTTACGGGATTGTACTGGACCTGGTACAGATGCTGACGGTAATCGCACTCATTGCGAATGCAGACGCTTTGGCAGTATGACGATGGCGAAGGGAGGGGCGCGTTGCGCGCTTGCCGGAAAACACTGCACAGGTGACCAAATATGACGGATCAGGTGATCATTGCTTGGCGCCAGGCGATTCACGGTAAAGAAATAGCGCGCACCGGAACCGGACGCGTTTATAGATTCGCATCGGCAAAGCTTGGATGAATCGCCGTGGTTATGCCATATCAAATAGTTCAGAGTGCAGGCTGAGTTGCTAAATCCGGCATTTTGAAGTTACTCATGCCGGGTTTCCGCTAAAGCTCCAACCCAGCCTACATTCTTTTTCTCTGTTTGGCCGTTCAGTCTTTTTTTTACGATCGATTTGATGAGCCAGAGCGCTTCATTCAATCATTTTGCAGAAGTTCCGGAAATGGTACGAAGGATTCACTGTGGTGCTGACCGCAGGCAACAAATCTGTACTTTTGCTGGTTGATGGTTTTCTCGAGTGGTTCCAGGCCGGTTCTGCGTTTGCATTGTGTGCCTTTCGAAGTTGTCGATTGACATTGCGAGGCATTTTCAGCCAGATTGATTATTTTGCCTGATGTTTTGGCGGCAGGCGGGGATTGTTTTTCAGCCGCCTGTTTAGGTGGGGCTTTCTTCACTTCGGCAACCGGTTTCCTCGCTGTTTTCTCGGCGGCCGGCTGGACCGCTTCCGGCTGAGGACTGTCGGATGCCGTTATTTGTTGTTTGGCCAGGTATTTCTCTACGCGCGTCATGCTCACGGTATCGGCCTGTTGTGCTGTTTCTGTGTTGCCAGGGGCGGCGGCAACTTCCTCTTCCAGCTTGGCCAGATATCTCTCAACACTTGTCATTTGGGCCTGTGCCGCTGCCTCCGCTTCGGCTTGTTCCTGTTCTTCCTGTTGTATCTTCGCCAGGTATTTGGCGACTCCGGTCAGTTTTGCGGTTTCCGAAACATCGGCCTGTTCTTCCGGATAGTTATTCGCCAGGTACCTTGCAACACCCGTCATTTTCGCTTGCTCTTGCTCAGCCTTCGATGGCTCATCTCTGTATGCGGATGGGCTGTAATGACCTTGGGCATCTGGCAATTTCAGCCCCACCAGGTCGAATAATTGATTTATAAAACTCTTTGCCATGTAAAAGCTCCTCGCCATTTCTTATTTATTGTATTGATTATCACATAAACATATTTCAAATCCTTGTATTTGGATGAGAAATAAGTGCCGTGGGGCTAAGCATAGCTTAATCGGGACATCAAGGTAAACGTTATTGATTTACGTTTGAGGAGACAACGCCTGAGAATGTACGCGAAATTACTCGAATATGGCAGGCTGAATGGGCTAACCCGACATTCGGGAACTGCAAATGCCGGGGGGGCGCAAGTTCCAATCCAGCCTATGCGCGATTGTTCATTTCGTATAAGTCGACAAAATCCTGCATGCCCAAGGCCCCAATGATGTTTTCTTCTTCATCAAGGATTTCATACATCACCCCCTCGGTGCCCCGGATGCTGAACAGAACAACCGCGCCTTCATCGCCGCCGCATTCCCTGTGAGGCATTGGCTCGGGCGGGCTGACAGTATAACTGCCGACGGCGCGGGCGGCTTTTAATTCGCCATTGGCATGATAGAGCCGGTGTTCGCCGTGAATAACAAAAGTGTGGTTTAACGCGCAGTGCCGATGCAGGACGATCGGGTTGTGAGGTTCAAATCTGAAAATCACGTCTATAATTTTATTAGCTTTATCGATGTTCAGAATCGAGTAACGAAAATTCTCGAATGCGCCGAGTTGCTGCCAGGCGATGTTTTTATCAGTAAAAAGGTAATTGTTCATAACGGTTTTCCTTGGCATGAAATGAAATCTTCAACCTGATCAACGGTTCCGGCTGGCCGATGTGCATGGATAAGCTTTGCCGCTGGCGCGCAGGTCGTGAAGGCGAATTTAAATGCTACGGAAAGAGCGCCGGGCTAAAAAGTGAGAATTGCCTTAAGAAAGTAGGCATTTTGCCCGATGTTGAAATTTTCATTTTTGCTTGATTATTATCCTGGTCAACACGAAGCGCCAGGTTTCACAACGCTCTGGCGCTGTCTATACGAGCTGACATCAGAGCTAAACGTTATTTATTGCTGGGTTAGAGTATGAGTGTAAAATACCTGAACTCCATAATCACTGATTAGACGGCCATGAGAACGATACCAGAACCTTTATACTCTGAAGTCTTCGAACTCACTTTCGAGATCAACCTGGCGATCGAGACAGGCAATACAGCAGTCCAGGCTGAAGCATTGGAAAGCCTTCGGGAACTGTATAAGAATAGATTGAAAGTCGGAGCGCCTGACCCGTTCTTGACGGAAACCTTGGCGGACTGCACGACGGAGCCAAGCGAGGCGGCAGAGTTATATCGCCTGGCGATCGAGCAAGCCGCTTCGTTTCCCGGCGAACCGATTCATACCAAACAGATCGGACTGGCAAGAGCCCTGTTCGAACTGGGTGAAAGCGAAAGCGCGCAAAGACTACTCGCCGAAGCCAGAGCCAATGCCTCGGAAAATCGTGATAAAAATGCCTTGCAAGAGATCGAGTGGCTTCTTAAACGCGTGACTGCTTAGCAAATTATTTGATGGTTATTTGGGCGTATCGCCGCGATGCGGATTTGCACCTTACGGCTTAATTGCTTCAGCAGCTTAGGATTTGGCCGTAAATAATTTCCCGGTTTGCGGAGGGCTGTAGGGCGACTCTACAATCAGTTTTAAATCCAAGCGACACCTGTGGGAGCGATGCCCTCATCGCGACTTGCGGCGTCTTTAGTCGCGATGAGGGCATCGCTCCCACGGGGGCTCATAAAAAACGACATCGGGATGTTATTTCTAGCCGAATCCTTATTAGCTTACATAACCGTTGATCAGGTCATAAGAAAAACCATGCCGTTCACACCGTTTCACATGGGGCCAGGCGCTGCAATAAAGGCGATGACTGGCAAGTATTTCAGCCTGATGGTATTCGGTTTCGCCCAGGTAGCCATGGATGTCGAGCCGCTGGTGCGGATTCTGCGGGGAGATAGCGTCTTGCATGGATTTTCGCACACCTATGTCGGCGCGTTACTCATCGGTACTTTTTCCCATGTTTTTCTGGACAGTATCATGCATTCGGATATGCAGCCGTTTTCTCCTTTCAGCGCATCGAACGGCCTTCTCCACATCATGCCGGTGGGCTGGTTATACCTGCTATGTGTTTTGCTTGGCGTATCTGGCCTCATGATAATGTTGGCTGCCGGCATGAGGAACAAATAGGTTATTGAATAAAGGATTGCCAAATGCAGGCAATCGACCACAAAAGCGAGGTTCATTCGCCGCTCTGGCGGTCAATGGTGCGATGCTTGAACTTGCAAGGCGTTCTTCGTGAGCAATACGGCGCATCAATTGCGGACTATTGGATTTTTTGCGCCAAAAACCGCCTTTCCAGCCTTGGCTGAGATATGCTGGTACTTGGCGTAAGCAAGGCCGGCGGAGCTGCGCAGCTCCGCCTCACTTGCCTTGTTGGCAAAGCCGCGCGCAATTGCTTCCAATACATAGGCTTCCGGCGCCATGAAGCTAAAAGTGGTGACCACCGGCTGTGAGCCGGCGGCAAGCAAATGCCCTTTGAAAAACTCATTGCTCATGCAGGACAGGACGGCCGCTTGTTTACCGTGTTCGGCATGCCTTGGAAAGTGTTCTATGATTGGTTCGTTTTGTGCGTCCATCAAGCCATCATGACCGATGAACACCACCATTTCACGCTTTGCCTCATTGGGCGGATTGGCGGCTTGTTGCATAAAGTCGAGCATCGCCTGGTCAATCCGTTTGCCGCGATAGGCATCGGCGGTAATGGTGAGTTTGTCCTTCCAGGAAAACCGGCAGCGTTCCAGAATAGTGTCGCTGATATCCTCTTCGCACGCTAACTTACGCCAACCTGCCGACTTACTCAAAAAGGTTTTCACGCCATAAGCGGCGCCCCAATAGAGGTTGTTGCGCGGATCGTCGCCATTGCCGATTTTTGCGGGAACAGGCACGATGCCTTGAGAAGCATTGTCGACCAGGGCCACAATGACATGAATGTGGGCGTCTGGCACGGCGTTGGCATAGGACGGCAATACCGAGGAAAACAGCAGGCTGAATAAAGCGATCGAACGTGAAGTAATCATGTATGGAAACTCACTGAATGGCATCCAAATTCATTTGGATATATTTTTGTCTCAGGCACAGGGGATGAATCAACGCTGCGCGGCAGGGTGCGAGACAGAGAAAATAGTCATTTTTTAACATTAGAGGAACAACATATTGCTTTTAAGGTGTCCATAAGTTGTGAAACGACAGCGAGCATTTGCCGGTGCAGCCTCAAACCCGACTGGCAATAATATACATGACCTTGTTCTCATCGATAATTTATTTTTTAATCGGGTCAAAGTGTGGAAATTGGCGTCGGATGAGGGGAACGGCACGCGGTGCGTTTCCGGCCACGGCAGATAAGAGATGGGTTTAATTTTTCGGCGCGACTCGGATGCGGAATCTTTTCAGGAATAAAATTATGCGGACCCGATTACTGGCTTCATTGTTAATATGGATTTGTGCTGTCAATGCTTATAGTGATGAAGACCATTTAGCGTCATGCCGATCCTTTTATAACGGATCGAAAAGCTTGAACGTGCGCCAGCCGCCGAGGCGAGTGCTGCTTGTGCCTTTGCTGAGCAGGGACCCGCGCGCGAATGAGAATCCAAGATGGTCCGAGCAGTCCGCCCGGATTGTGAAAGCCTTTTATCGCAACCGGTTTAACGCGGCCGTTACGCAACTGCATGATATCTGGAGTTGGAGCGATTATTACCGGCAGGCCGAGCAAATGGCACGGCAGTCGCCTCCTTTCGACCGGGTGGTCTTTATCGGTCACGGCGGTTTTGACGGCCCGGTGCTCAAAAGCGCCATGTACTGGCAAGACTTTAAGATAGCGGGGGACGAAGGCCGTTTCATTAAGTTTTCCGAGGCGCAGCCGGGACTTAAGAAGGTGGTGTCCGTTACTTACAATACCGAAAAAAACCGCGAATTCAGCGACTTCATGGTGTCACGCTGGCCGGAGTTCGCACCGATGAAATCGAACGATATTCAGCGTCTGTTAAAAGGATTGGAAAAACAGATACAGCCGCTGGACCGGTCCTGCTATGCGCTCTACTGCTCGCCCGATCAATTGGCAGCGGTGGCGGAGAATCAGCGCGAAGCCCGGCTCAATCTCTGCGAACTCATTTGCCGGGAACCCCTGTTCGAGCTGAAGGCGTCTACCGAAGTATCGCAGGAAAGATTCTTTCATTTCATAAAATCCTTGAGTTCGCTGGCTGCGACAGACGGCCTGATTTTTTTTGGCACCTGCAATCCGGGCAGTGCGGCCCCGGACAAAGAACCTGATCCCTATGAAACCGAGTTTTTGATCAACTCAGATCTGGCCAATGGACCGCACATGAGCTATGTGCATCTGGTCAGCGCCGCCACTGGCCGCGCCACCGCCGGCCCGATAGGGCAGAGTAGCGCCGAGGATATTGTAAATCGGCTCATCATGCTTGAGACTCATCGTCCACAATACTATTTATGCATCGTCGACCCCGCGACGAAAATGTCGAATTAAATCCCCGTTCCTAAGCCCGCCAAACCGGCAAGGCCGCGCCGGTTTGGTGCTGCTTTGCCGGTGACCACGGCTCAATCCCAGCCTTTCAACTCGTTGAAATAGTAACGGGATTTGGCCATGATCTGTTTCTCCCTGTTTTCAATATAGGATGCCAGCAGGATCACCAGCAGGCCCAGAGCGATCGAGCTGATCCACGGCGCTGTCGCGTACAGGTCGACCGCGTACTGCGCATAGAACAGCATGCCGCCGCCCACGCAGAGATTGCCGCTGACAAACGGCACTTTTTCGCGATGCCTGATGCCCGCGACGGTCAGAAAGATGCCGGCGGCGACGGCGGCAACAGACGCCAGCGCCTGTTGATCCAGCAGGGCGCCGTAAGCCAAAAGAACCGCCATGACGGAGCTGGCGAAGCGGTACAGCCGGGCATGAAACTCGACCCGGCCGGACAAGACGAACAGAATCGCCGCCACGGGCAGCAGGGCGCTGAGCCGGCTGCCGGAAAGTGCCTCAAACCGGTCAAGCACGATCAGCCAGATGGCGATGGCGGCAACAGTTCCCAGCCACTGGCAGACATAAACGATATAAGCTGATTGCGTGTAGCGCCTGATGTCATAAATACAGAATACCAGGACAATGGCCGAGATCGCGATCGCCAGCAGGTAAGAGTCGGGATGCAGCAGGCTGCGGCCGATGATGATCCATAACGGCAGGCTGACCAGCGTTCTGGCCGCCAGTCCTTCCGGCAGGCGCATGCGGCTGTCGCGGTGCAGGCGCTGTTCAGTTCGCCGCAGGAACACGAACAGGCCCGCAATCATGAGCGCCGTCAGGCCGGCATCGCGGATCGGCAGCATCAGCAGGAGATTGCCAGCCACCGATGCCCAGAGCAACGTCTTAAGCTGTCTGCGCGCCAGAATGGCGTAGCCGGCGTAACTCACCAGCACCAGCAACCCGGCGGTAATGATGAAATCCAGCGCGATCACCGCCGGACTGACGTCGGTGAACTGCAGCCAGCGGTATTGCGGCTGCAGCGCCGCCTGGCCGTGCCAATAGGCGTAAATCATGGCGCTGACCTGGGAGACCTGAACCGGCAGGAACGCCGTGCCCAGCCCGAAAAATATCCGGGCGCCCTTGGTTTCCTTGAACAGCCTGGCGCAAACCAGGCCGCCCGCGCACAGCAGCAAGGTCAGTCCCAGGCCGATCCAATAGCGGTAGGCCGGCAGTAGGTCCTCATGGCCCTGCAGCATGAAACTGATGGCCGACAGCACAATCAGGATGGCGCCGGTCCAGCGCAGGTAGGCGGTGATTTTCGCCGTCAGGCTGGCGGCGGCCGGTTTTTCGTCCGGTTGCGCGGACGTCTGGAGATCGAATTCGCTGTAGTCATGGGTAGGCATGGTCGTCTCCCGGCTATGGTTTGTCTGCGGACCGGTCTAGCCCGGTCAGTTCGTCCAGCATCATTTTCAGGGCCAGTTCGTCTTCCTCTTGCTCGAAGGCGCCGGCAAAGCGGTCGGTTTCGATCTGGTCCGGCATGTCGAACTCGGAACTGACGACGAAATCCTCCCAGCGCTCGAAGATGCTCCGCGCCTCCTGCAGCGGCGTGCCCCGTCTGTTCAGCAATGTTTCCTGGACGCTGGTCCGGTTCTGCCGGGCGGAGAGGATTTCCTTTTTGTTTTTCAGTATCTGCAACTGTTCCTGAATCGCATTCAGGTCATCGCGGATTTTCGTTTCTTGCGCCGAACTGTCCTGATATTGCTGTTCCAACGCGGCGATCTGCCGTTGCGTATCACGCAGGCGCTTGACGCATTGCAAGGCTTTTTGCTCATCGTCCTGCCTGGCCTTTATGGCGCGTTCCGACCACAGCCGGGCCTGTTCCTGCTGTACCAGAAGCTGTTTTTGATAGTGTTCCGTCATTTTGCCGACCCGATGCAGATGCAGCCGGGTTTTGCTGGCCAGCGCCCGCAAATCCTCAATCGCGGCACCGGCCACGGCTTCATGGTTTTCGAATTCATCGGCGACATGGTCGATCTGGCTTTTAATGCAGACAAACAGGCGTTTAAAACTGTTCATGGTGATCATCCTCTGTTAAGTGTAGATTCAGCATCACTATGGCAAAAGCCGGGCCAGTTGTTGTTTTTCCATGAAATCAAAAAGATAGCTGGATTCGTTGCTTACCATTAGCTAGAAATGTACATTCATTGCATGCAAACTGTACTAAAATTGCTCAAAAAATCAGCAGGCGGAAACCCATGAAAAAACTGTTACCGGAACAACGCGATTTCTTCAGGCAAATCGCCGATCTGGCCTTCGTCAATCCGTTCAGCCAGGAAAGGGAACTGGCGGATTGGCGGCTTTTGAACCGTGCGCCGGGCGGACTGGATCTGTCCCAACGCGCTGAAGAAATTCAGCCGCTGCTGCGCGAACGCCTGCAACAGCTGCAGCCGTTGTCCGATTTCCGCATCACCGTCTATCAGGGCAAGGTCAGGGACATCATGGAATACGCCTGGCTGTTTTATCAGTTCCATGAATTCCAGGACCGCTTCAACCAGTTCATCGTCGATCAGGAGCGGGCGGGCGACGAGCCGTTGGAACTGCCGTTTGCCGCTGAGCTGATCGGTTGTTTTCAGCGGGCCGACTTCGGCGATGTGGCCTGCGCGAAGTACATTGCGCTGTTTTATCAGCTGCAGCGCGGTTTTTATTTCATCAATTCGTCGGTCTCGGGCGACTGTCCGTCCATCGTCGAACTGCGCATGCGTCTGTGGAACAACATCTTCACCTTCAATCCGCACTGGTATCTGGACTATCTGCTGGGCCGCATGGAGGAATTTTCCACGCTGCTGCTGGGCGCGACCGGCAGCGGCAAAAGCCTGGTCGCCCGCGCCATCGGCTGTTCCGGGTTTATTCCTTTCGACCTCAAACGGCGGCGTTTTCAGGAAAGTTTCACCCGCTCGTTCCAGGCGATCAATCTGGCGCAGTTTCCGGCCTCGCTGCTGGAATCGGAGCTGTTCGGCCACAAGAAGGGCGCGTTTACCGGCGCCATTGAAAACCATCCGGGCGTGTTCGCGCGCTGCAGCGCCAACGGGGCGGTGTTTATCGATGAGATCGGCGATATCGATATCCCGACCCAGGTCAAGCTGCTGAACGTCATACAGGACCGCGCCTTCAGCCCGGTCGGCAGCCATGAGAAACTGCGTTTTTCCGGGCGCGTGATCAGCGCCACCAACCGCGACATCGAGCAACTGCGCCGGGAAGGGCAGTTCAGGGACGATCTGTATTACCGCCTATGTTCGGACGTGATCGTCGTGCCCGGCCTTCAGCAGCGCTTGCGGGAAAATCCGGCGGAGCTGACGCCCCTGATCGCCGGCTTGCTGAAGCGGGTCATCGACAATCCCGACCGCCAGCTGGTCGCGCGCATGGAAACACGGATCCGCGCCATGGTGCCGGAACAGTATGCCTGGCCCGGCAATGTCAGGGAGCTGGAGCAGTGCATCCGGCGCATCTGCCTGACCGGCAGTTACAGCATGGCGGAAAAGAATCAATTAGCGGAAGGCCAGGCATTCGGCCTGCCCGAAAGCGGCGCCGAACCCAGCGCTCAGGAACTGCTGCGGCACTATTGCCGGTTTCTGTATGAAAAGCACGGCAGCTACGAAGCCGTCGCGAGAATTACCCGGCTCGACCGGCGTACGGCCAGGAAATATGTTGTTGGTTGAACAGCGCGGCAGGCGAGGTCGATCAATCCGGCATTTCGGAATTGCCTGTGCCGGGTTTCAGCAAGGCTTCAACCCATCCAGCATGACTACCAGGTCGTTTTCCAGCCAATACCGTAAGAATGATCTCCGCTGCCTGGAGAGCGGTTGACAGAGCCGGAGAAATTACCGTATTGGCTGCCAACACCCACCTTGAGTGAACTGTTTCCGGTTTTCGGCGAGTGGGTAACGGAACCCGAATATTGGCCATGGCCTACACCCAGGCCATATGAACTAAGGCCCGAGCGAGAATGGTTGAGAGATCCGGAGAATTCACTGTATTCGCTGCAGACACCGACCCTTAGTGAGCTATTTCCCGTACTCAGTGAATGTTTAATTGAACCCAGATATTGGTTTTGTTGCGCATCCATCAATACCGTTCCATCTTTGTAAACATTCAATTTACGTGATGAATTTTCAGTTTTCGATTCAATCCAGGCGCCGGTCAATGGGAGCGTATTGCTTACCGGGCCCTTGATGATAGTGACTCCGGTAACAACTTTATTGCCATTTTCCTTGGTTGTGACAATAGGGACATCAACCTGCGCGAGGACGGCATAAGTTGCCAGAATCAATGCAATTGACGCAGATAGAATGATGACGGCTTTTGGCAATTTTTTCATATACAGCAGAAACTTTATTGATTGGGGCCGCGCAAGCTTGTTGGGGGAATGCGAGCCCAATCAAGTGGTAAACGTTATGCGGCAATCCATGCCTTCGGGGCTGAAAATCCTCGCTTCGTTAACGTTTTCAGGACTTTCAGCGATTGAAGAACGATTCATTCGCAACCATCCGGCGCCCTTGAACTGATCAATATTCCTTCAAAAATAACTTATAGTCTGTTGGGTATAATAGCGCGGCAATCAGGATTGATAAACCCGGCATGTCGAAATTGCTTATCCCGGGATTCCGTGAAACTCAAGCTCTGCAGGCATGACTGCAGTAAAAAAGACCAATAATTAAGGTCGGGAAAATATATGAAATTTGATGAATCAGGCTTTGAAGTACGCGAGAATCTGGTTGCGCCGGCTATTGTGCAAACACTTCTCGCCGCGCTGATCCAGCAAAAGCTCGAGCCGCTGCGTGGCGGGATTCGCAGAATCGAGCAGCGGGTTCCACAGGTGGCGTCATTGGCAAAATCCGCTGATCTGTTGTCTGTTGCCGGGCAATATTTGTCTGGCCGGCCCGAGATGGTAAGAGCTATCTACTTTGATAAATCTCCGGATCACAACTGGTTTGTTACCTGGCACCAGGATAGAACTGTTGCCGTGTCCGACCGTTTCGAGGCTGATGGCTGGGGGCCATGGTCAATGAAATCCGGCGCATGGCATGTTCAGCCGCCTATTGATGTGCTACAGCAAATGGTCACCTTGCGTATTCATCTGGACGATGCAACCGTATCAAACGGATGTCTTAAAATCATTCCCGGCTCGCACACTCAAGGGATTCTCAGCAACGATAAAATTCAGGAGAAAGTACGTCAGGAGCAAGCGATATATTGCGAGGTGGCTGCAGGTGGCGCGGTAATCATGCGGCCACACATATTGCATGCGTCGAGTAAATCTGTTGTTTCGATACCGCGAAGGATATTGCACTTCGAATATTCAAGCTACAAATTGCCGGAAGGCATAACATGGTCGGCATAATGGCTTCTAATCCTGCAATCAAGCGGCTGCACAAAATCCTGCATGTCTATGAAATAATTCTCGGTACGGCGAAGAATCCTGTTCAATTGGGCATCAACAAGGCGTAGCCGTTCAACGGGTAAATGGATAAATCGGCGGCAAGGTCAAGGCCTGCTGCGGATAAACAGGTCGGCGCCCGATCGCATCAATATTTGGAGAAGTGCGGTATTGAAATTATTGGTCTGATGGCGTTGCCGGCAGGCATCATTTTTCAGGACGATAGGCGTAGCTGGCCCGTGAATTACCCGCACGATTTTCAGGTCCCCGGTCAGCATGTTGGACAATGCGAACAATAGAGCAATGCAGTTTTCTACCTACCTCCCGCATAATCCCCATGGATGGGGTGAATGCAGAGAAATGACGGGATCATTTCCTGTCCCTGGGGTCGTCTATGTCCTCTGTGGTTAGGATCTGGCTAAAAATGACTTCCTGAAATTGGAATCTTGCATGGGATGTGCCGACGACAGGAGGCGCATCCTATGTTTAAACAGGGACATTATTGACGACCAAATCCTAAGTACAGGCTGAAGCACGTCGACAGGTTCGAGAGCGTCCATTCGATCCGCTTGTATGAATTGTTAGTGCAATGGCTGAAGAATCAATTCCAGGTTAATGATAAATATGGCCGGATAGGGGATTTGAAAAAGCGAGTGATCGATCCGGCCATTGAGGAAATCAACAAACATTCCAATCTATGGGTGGCCTATGGTCAACGCAAGGTTGGGCGCACGGTAACGTATTTTCGGTAGCCAAGACAACAATTGACTGAGGAAGAAATAAACCGGCAGGCTAGGGCTGGAGAGACGAGGTCAGCTATGATTGCCCGTTTGACGGGAACGTCTGTAGCTGAATTTGCCAAACCCGGCGAGACATTTGACCAGGTTCTTGAGCGGAAAAGGAAATTGGCTGAAGTTAAGAAGTAATTGCGGTAAACGGTCAGGTATGTGCCATGACCCGACCCTCACTAGTTTCTCATGAACGACTGGTCATATTTTGAGAGCGGCCACTCATTAAGTGGGAGAATGGATGGCTTACAACTTTGAAGTAGTGGATGAGGAAGTCATGAAATTAAAAGACACAAATTTTATTCATTTTACGCTCCATCGAGCTTAATTACTTCAACCGTATTAATTACCTGTTTTTGTAGACTATGAATTGACTGTTAATTTTTACTATTTCTGACGTGGCAGTAGCAAATCTTCCAGAAAAAAAGCGGATAGCTCAGTGCGTCCTGTCACCCCGGATTTCCGGTAAATCGCACGGGCCTGGTCGCGTACGGTACGCTCGCTTGCGTTGCGCACATGCGCAATTTCACTATGGCTGAGGCCTTTTAACATCAGCATGCCGATTTCCGCTTCAGCTGGGGTTAGTTGCCAGCTATCAAACTGCTTTTGAATCTGTACAGCCAAGCCCGCGATAAGCTCACGATTTGCCTCACGCCACTGTTGAGCCTGTTGATTTGCTAAGGCCAAATCCTGGGTCAGCAAATTGATTTTGGATTGTGCAAATTGATAATAAAGCCGACCAAAATAAACAATACCCGCCAGAGAAAGCATCAGAATTAGCACTTCAGTGAGCAAATGCGTCCAAGGAACGCCATCCCGATAGTCACCAAGAAAATCAAGTGTAATCAGTACAAAAACAAACAAACTGAGAGCGGTAGCCCATTGGCTAAACTGTTTGTTATCGTTAATAAATGCCATAAATAACCGCCTATACGTCGGATGACGGATGCCAAAAAAGCAAGTTTAACGCAATATTAGACTTCACTTAATTTGTAACCGACAACTGATCCGGAGAAATACTATGACAAATGATAACAAAACCTTAAAGGTATGGGAGCCATTGATCCGTATTGGGCATTGGACTTTAGTGATTGCATTTTTTACGGCTTATTTTACTGAAGATGATTTCATGTCCCTACATGTGTGGGCAGGTTATGTCGTGGGGGCTTATTTACTCATTCGAATACTGTGGGGTTTTGTAGGTGGAAAGTACGCGCGTTTCAGTAATTTTGTCTATTCCCCGGTTAAGATTATTGGGTACTTGAAAAATATGATAACGCGAAAGCCGCAGCATTATATTGGTCATAACCCCGCTGGCGGTGCCATGGTGATCGCATTGTTATTCAGTTTGTCTGCAACTACCTTGACGGGTTTGAAATTGTACGCCGTGGAAGACAATAAAGGACCCTTCGCCATCTCCGAAAAACAAACCCTGACACAAATACAGGCATCTAGCCTGATTTCCGTGGCCAAAGCGGAAGATGACGAGAATGAAGGTGAAGAATCCGTGCTTATTGATCACGAACAAGAGACTGATAAGCAAGGTGAAGAGTATTGGGAAGAGCTACATGAGATTTTCGCTAATTTGACGCTATTGTTAGTGTTTTTACACATTTTTGGTGTTGTCGCTTCCAGTTACATCGATAAAGAGAAACTGGTTAAAGCCATGTTAACTGGAAAAAAAGACATCGATAATACTTACCAATAATACCCTTGTCCATAATGCTAAAATTCTAAAGGAAAGGAACTCATTTGAGACATTCTGAATTACATCGTGCACATCGTATCGGGTGGTTACGCGCAGCCGTGTTGGGCGCCAACGGTGGCATCGTCTCAACATCGAGTCTTGTGATTGGTGTCGCTGCCGCCCATGCCGACCTAAGGCGGGAAGAGCGAGAACTGGCGGAAAATCACCATCATGAGGTGCATGAACTAAAGGCCATTTATATCGACAGGGGACTCAAACCGGAACTTGCTCAGCAGGTTGCAGGGCAACTTATGGCCCACGATGCCTTGACAGGACCAGAGATCGGGGTCAAGTCTTGCAATCAAGCAACTGGATGCTGATTTGAACGAGAGGTATGACAGTCGCCTTTGTTTCGTCAAACCGACGCTCGAAATTTTGCGTTATATGACTCCTTAGGGTCGATAAGCCAGTCAACTTAGAAAAGCAGAGCTCAGTTCGCCCTACGGCTTTAATAATATGCAAAGAACCTGTCGGCAATATCGCCATTTATCCCTTCCCCATGGCGGATATCATGGCAAACCTTTAATTCCGGATGCCGTTTCAGCCAGGCTTTGAACTTGGCAAGGATGCCTTTGGTTTCCAGTTCCGGAACGGTGCAGTTGAACACTTCGCTGAGCTGGGTTGTGATACGGTACATGGGCTTTTTACTGAACAATTATCCGGGTTGCTTGATGGCAATAGGATAGATCATGTGGCTGCCAATTCCCAGCGGATCGAATCCGTCACAGCCTCGATCACTAATTGACCGATGACCTCGCCCATGAGTACGTGCTTGCCGCAAAATTCAATGCGAGGCTGTCCTGCTTCCGGGCAGGCCATGATTATGGCATCGGTACCGGTGCCCGTGGCAATGGCATGGGAGACAGCGCTTTTGATGGCAGCGTTTTGCAAGGCCGCGGCCTTGGCTTCGGTGGCGATCATGATGGCTTCGACCATGGCGGAAGGCGTAAACCGGGCGGTGCTGACCAGCATGATATTGATGGTATCGTGGTCCAGGCAAACCGGCTGCAGCGTTCGCCACTCCGCCGGATCGCCGGCCCGTCGGGCGTTGGATAGGCCGGTAGTGACCAACGCCATGACATCGACGCCTTCCATCCTGCGCTGCCGGATGCGCAGCGATTTCATCGAGGCCGCGGTCATCATGCCCGCCGCCGTGCCTTGCCAGCCTTGCTGAAGGCAATAGCGGGCCAGCGTCATCGCCGGCTCTTCATCGGTACAAGCCGCTTTGGGCACTTTCAGATTGACGATGTGATCCAATGTCTGGAAGCCGCCATTCAAGACTGCGCAACTCAGTGCGTTGAATGGCCTGCCGAACGCCAGGTGAACATGACGCGCTGTTTGATCAAAGCCTATCTGCGGCGGAAAAATAATGCTCTTATCGGGCAATCCGGGCCTCGCTGAAGCCAGTCTCGAACAGCACCCCCACCGCCGCATCCAGGCGCTTAAATATCCGCACTTGGCCGCGCGCGGTCTCCAGTACGGGGTTAAGCTTGTGCCTGCCGGCCAGCGTGACGGTCCAGCCTTCGCCGGCATCGTGTTGCTTGATAACGGGAACCTCCAGAGCACCCGCTTGAAACAGTAGTTCAGCTTCCTTCAGGTTCACGTCAGTTCAGCCCGTCGGTTGACTCGGGCAGGATCAGGTCCACGCTCGGGAAGTAAGTGCTGAAGCGGCCATTGTCGCGCGAGACCAGCCGGTAGCCGGCCACGGCGGCATGGGCGCCGATGAAGAAATCGGGCAGCACGTTGCCTTTCCGGCCCTGGCGCCGGCGGTACTGCAAGAAGGCCTTGCCGGCCAGGAACAGCGCCTCCCGGGGCAGGGGCCGCATGGCGAAGCCCAGATGCTCGAACAGGGCCTCCACCTCTTCGATGCGCTCAAAGCCGACCGAGCTCTCGGCGTAGACGATCGGGTTGATGACCAGCGTGTTGTCCCGGTCCAGCCTTTCCAGCGTCGAGGCGCTCCATTCGAACCAGGCGCTGTCCGGGGCGGCCAGGTCGGTGACCACGCAGCTGTCGATCAGGACGACGGCCATGACTCGCCCCGCGTCAAGGCCATGATTTCGTCGGTGCTCATGGTCGGCTTGGCTTTATGGTGGGCGGTGCGGAAGCGGCTGGCTTTCTTGCGGCGGGACTGGGCCTTGGCGATATACCAGCGCCCGTTTTCGTCCTGAAGGAACTCGATCTCGGTTTCGGCAGGCTGGATGCCCATGCTTTCCCGGACATTCTGGGGAATGGTGACTTGGCCCTTGCTGGTGACGCGCATTGCGATTTCCGGTTAGTTGGTAATACCTGAATAGTAATACTTCTTTGTAGGTCAAGTAAAGTTTTAAGCGATCGTTCCTGTTGTTGCATAATTTTATTTTTGTTATAACAAAACTTGATTTTTGTGTTTTCAAAAAGATACTTATGAAAAGAATCGCGGGGTGGGGCAAGCTCAACGACGAGGACGCCCTGACCGCCAAGGTGGACGTGCTGGCCAGGACGCAGCGCTACAAGCAGGTATGCCGGCCCGAAAGAGCAGGATCTGCCGGCGGAATACCACGGCACGCCGCCGGCGGCAATCGACTGGCAGGCGATCAGGAACCGCGTCAACCGCATGAGCATGCGCGACTTGACGCAAGCGATCATCCCGGCTTGCTGTCGCCGACGCAAATGGCCTTCTGGCTGATCATTTTCGACCATGCGCAGGTAGCCGGCTGCGCCTCCGAGAAAAAGATCCGCGTGCGCAAGCTGTGGTGGAAAATGAGGGAGGTCCCCGTCAAGCCCTTGCCGCCGGACGTGATCCGCGAGATCGTCAGGAAGTACATCGAGGCCAAGGGCATTTTGATCGAGTCGCCGGAGCTGTACATTTCCCGCGTCGTCAAGCAATCGGGCGGCGTGCCGCAGGCGATCCATGACATGCTGGACGAGTCGGGCAAGGAGCGCATCATCGACAAGCGCAGGGTTAGGGAAATGCACCACGAGATCGGGGTCCGGTATCTGGACTTCGCGCCCATGGTCATGATCGTCGGGGCGCTGATCATCTCGATGCGCTATGGGGGCATGGGCACCGGCGATAAGACGCTGTACATTCTCGGCGGCATGGGGGCGGCGCTGTTTCTGACCTTCCGCTACTTCATCTTTAAAGGCGTGGGGCGGCAGTCGTCTGATACCGGAACGGCGTCAATTGAATACCAAAACGGTACCAATCATATGCCCCTAATTTATACCACTGATGTTACGCAAATCATTGCCTTCGGCATTGGTAGTGTCGAATTCACTTGTGCCCTTTAAAGTACTTGTGCTCCAAAGGGCTGTTCGACCCGAGGCAATGCTGACATGCTGGCCTTGACACGCCGTGCGCATAGTGCGAATAAATTCGCACCTACAATTTTCTGATTTATTCCATGCTCATTACTAAGCAGACTTTGCCTTTCCTGAATACCAGATTTAGAAGGCCGCTATAGTGCAGTAACTATCGTTCGCTGCTTCGGCCCGGCCGTCGAGTTTGGGTCGGCTCCGGTCAGTCGATATAGCTCACGTTGAAGCCGATTTTTTACATCCGGATTAAGTCACTGATATTACGCATCAGTTGAATTGCGACGGGTTTAATAAAGTATCGCCAGCGCGACGGTAAACTGTAGGGTCGAATTAATTCGACCCGAAACGCTTTCTCGAAGTATGGGCATTAATAACAAAACTCAATTTTCACAACAGTCGTTGCTTTCAGGTAAGGGTGATTGCTCCTTACTATTGCGTATAGCATTTGAATAGTGAGATGAGGCTATTTCAGCCTCGCGGCCTTTTTATCCACGACACCGGGAAGGTCGCGTGTAGGTCGTGGAAATTTGCCTTTCAGCGCATCAACGCCGGACTGCGGCTTGGCCAGCGCTTTCAATTCAGCACGCTGACGGCGTTTCTCGCTAGTGCTGATCCCCATCCTTTGATCCCGCTGATCGACCAGGCCGGGCATATCCTCGCCGTCCCGGTTGAACGACCATTCCAGTGTCGGTTCGCCCAGCGGCATCCGGTCGCCGGTTGCGCCAAACGGGGCAGAGTTCCAGACATGCCAGGTCTTGCCGTAACTGTTCATTTTGCCTTCCATCAGCTCCATTTCGGCCGCGCCGGGAATGCCGGGCGCTACGAGTTGCCCGGACAGGATCTCGTAATTATGCGGGTGCCAGTATTTTTTCTCTTTTTCGGGCAGGGACTCGAACAGCGCTTCTGAAATAATATATTCAATGCCGATCAGGTTTGCCTGCCGGGTATTGCCGTCGAACAGGACGCACTGGGCGAAATCCTGATTAACCTGGCGGCAGAAATGATGAGCCTCCATTTGATGCGCCGGATCTTCCTTGGAGGCATGGAAACCATCCAGATAGATGTTCATGGGCTCTAAAGGCGAGTCGGTCTGTAACATCGCGGCCCCCGCCTCGAGTACTTCGGTTTTGGTCTTTTTTTCCTCGCCGAGCGGAACCAGGGGCGGGTTGGCCGACGAACTACAGGCTCCCAGCAGGCTGGCGGTGATGAGGGTAAGGGTCATGCGAGAAGCGGAATGAAGCTTTGGTATCATCGATTTCTCCTCTTCCTATGTGCGCAATTGGCCGTCAGTCCGGGCTGGGCTGAACGGCCGTCTGGCTGGCGGATACGGCAAGGACAGAAATTAACGGTCTCGTAACCGGTTGAGGCGAGCATTTCCGGCCCTTGCCCAGCGTTGCGGCTGGTTGGATTCTATTATCAGCGGCTTTTAGCTGTTTGAGCCGTTGGATAGGCTTCGTTCATGCAAGTTCCGCCTCGCAAAGAAGGCGCCTCGGCCGGATGCCGAGCTGATTTTGCGCAAAAAACCTGCTGGCGTCGGCAACCACACCGCGTACAATGAAGCTTGACGCCTGTTGGATGCCAGCCAAAAATTCTTTAAATCGGCACTATGCATGCTGGAGCGGGCGGGCATTTCCCTGCCGCCAGTGCCCGCTTCCCGACAATTTCAATCCGGCCTTATGTAAGGCGGTAAGAGGTAGGCAATGATGACTGAAACCTGGCCAATAGTAACGATAATGGCGGATGCCCGTTCCGCGAAGCGGCGCAGTCTGGCACCGGCGGTATAAAACATCCGGCATTCGGCGGTCAGGACGGCGGTATGAGCGATTCGAAAATCAGAGTGAGCAAGGGCAATCAAGCCATGGCCGACTCGGAAGCCGTGCTGGCCACAAGCCGGTTCATCCATCGGAAAATCCTGGTTCGGCTGTTTCTCGGATGGCTGTCGCTCAGCCTGGTGATCGGCGGTCTGTTCCTGTGGCTGGAACTCGAACGTATCAAGCAGTCCGTCCACGAACTCGCGCTCAGGGAATCGGCGATATTCAACGGTGAGTCCGCGCACAATCTGGATCGGCTCGACTCCGCGGCTTACCAACAGTTGATGGATCTGGCGCGGCAACTGGTCAATCAGCATTTTCTGGTTGTCGAGCTGTATGACCGCAATAAACAGCTCAGGCTGGAAATCATCAGGCCGGGACATGAGCTTGCCGAACAGGACATCAATCGCTATCGCCACCGCTTTCCAAAGGTGGGTGAATTTTCCCACGAGTTTCATTACATCCGTGGTGAATTGCTGCTGGTCATCCTGGTGCCTTTGCGTGATGCACGGGATTCGCTGGCCGGTTATTTCGAGGGGGTTTATCAGGTCGACCGCGAGACCCGGGATTCGATCATGGAAGATCTGGGCCGCAGATTGGTGTTTGTCACCCTCGGCATCACCTTTACGACGCTACTGATGTATCCGATTGTGCTGACACTCAACCGGGGGCTGATCAAACTGTCCGGCGATCTGCTAAAGGGCAACCTGGAGCTGATAAGCGTGCTCGGTTGTGCCGTTGCCGAGCGCGACTCCGCTACCAACAGCCATAACTACCGGGTAACGTTGTATGCGTTGCGACTGGGTGAGGCGATCGGGCTCTCCCGAGAACAAATTCACGACCTGATCACAGGCGCGTTGCTGCACGATGTCGGCAAGATCGGCATCCGCGACCCCATCCTGCTCAAACCCGGCAAACTGACGCCGGAAGAGTTCGAGATCATGAAAACCCACGTGCCGCTGGGCGTGGAGATTCTAAGCAAATCGAGCTGGCTGGAGGGGGCGAGGGATGTGGTTGAATTTCACCATGAGCGATACGACGGCAGCGGTTATCCGCAAGGACTCCGAGGCGAGGCAATCCCCCTGAATGCGCGGATATTCGCCATCGCGGATGTGTTCGATGCCTTGACTACCAAACGCGCTTACAAGGAACCGTGGCCGGTGCTCGATGCCATCGCCAGACTCGAACGGGACAGCGGCAGTCACTTCGATCCGCGGTTGGTGCAGGTTTTCGCGACCATCGCGCCCGGTCTTTATCAGGAAGTGAGCGGTCTTGATGCGTACCGGCTGGAGGCGATGCTAAGGCGCCGCATCGCCCGGTATTTTCTGGCTACCGCCATCGGAGCCGGCGTCAGGGATGCCTAGGCATTATTCGTGAGAGGCGGGTTGATAGCAATCAATTGATCATCATGTTTTCTGATCGGCTGTCGGCTTTTGTTTTAATATCCGCTGCCACCGACATTCTGCATCTTTGCTTTCTGGTACTCTTCGGACTGTGCAAGAAACAGGGCATTTCCATAGCGGGAAATGGCAGTACCCATAGCACTATAGGAGACTTTGGAGTGACTATTTCCACGTTCAAAGCCGAACGCCGTGAGTTGCCGCGCCGGATTGCGGACCGAGCCGCTAACGATTTGTACAAGACCTTTTCAACCGCGCATTGCCATTCGTGCCTGGAGCGCGCGGATGATGCCGTGCTGTTGCTGGATAATAGAAGGCGGGTCATGTATGTCACCTCGCAAGCGGATCAAATTATCAGGCGTTCCAGCATACCGTTCATGTTGCAGCCGAAATTCAGCCTGCCGCCTTCGCATAATGCTGCCCGCTTCGCGGCTTTCGTAAACGGGGAAGAGACCGAACCGGGACCGCTTATCCTGCTGCTGTCCGGCGAGCAGGACCGGGACAGGCTGCTGCTGACCTGCTTTCGCCTGCCCGAGTCCTCACTTCCGAATATGCCTGTGGCCCGGTATAGGGTCACGCTGCGGGACCCGAATCATTATCATGCCAGGCAATGGCATTTTTTCACCGAGCAATTCAATCTGACGCATGCCGAAGCCCGGATCTGCCGTGCGCTGTCGGATGGTTTGACGCTCAACGATTACTGCGCCCATTGGCGCGTCGCGATCAGCACCGCGCGCAGCCAGCTGAGCAGCGTGTTCGCCAAAACCGCCACGCGGGGGCAATCCGATCTGTTGCGGCTGATTTATTTGTTCATGCGGGCATAGACCGATGAATTTCTCCTCCATTTGAAGGATGCGCGGCGTTAGCGTCAGCCGATAAACTGCGCTCGCTTATTAATAATCTGACGGCTGGCCCGTGGGGGGCGGGATATGAAGGGTTTGAGTGTCGTGCCTGTCTCTTCGTCCCGCTTGCCGCGGCCTTTGAGTAATTGAATTGACAGGGATTGTTCCAAACCAAGGCTTTTGGAGGAAAGATGAAAGAGGTAAAACACACCAGACTGGCTATGACAGCCATGACATCCATTTTGGCGCTGGGGCTCGGCAGCGGAGCTATGGCTGCTGAACCGCAAGAAGGTACTGCAAGTGCCAGGATATCCGACGGAGGCATTACGCCATACATTATTTTTCCAGACAGAGCAGGAGAGTTAAACAACGGAGGTAACCGGACTTGCGAGGGTGTAGGCGACGCTTTTTTTGGCAACGTCAATTACTACAGTTGTAGTAGCGCCAGAGCTAACTATAGTGAGACAAGTGACACGTTCGATGCTACCTTCACTGACGTCAGCGGAAATCCGGGCTGCGATAGCAATGCGATCGATGTGACTGTTACCGATGGCACTTCGGTTGCCTTTACCGCGAATCCGGACGGTGTTGGCGCGGCGATTGTAAAGGGCGGCAATGACGCCAATGTCTACGTGTATGACCCGCAAAAGAACAGCGATTCCGGCCTAACATCTCCGGTGAACGAAAGCGGGAATCCGGCTGGGCTGAGCAATCTGACCTTCTGCTGGAACCCGGTTGGCCAGGAGACGGAATGTTTTGAAGATGAAACCGCCTGGGCTGCCGGGGCCAGATATACGCCCAAAGGCAACTGGGCGACTTACACGTCGTATGAAGGCGTTGCTAAAACAGTCACGTTATTTGCCGGCCAGACCATGGAGGCGGGCACCGTTCAGTTCTCCGAGCCTAATGCGGGGGGGCTTGTAACTATTACGATCACCCTCAATGAAGGCTGGCGATTCGCGCTTAATCCCGCAGGTGAGAATGAATTCGGCTCTGTATACGATAATAATATCAAGGTTCAGGATTACGCGACCGCACCGAGCGGCAATCCAGCCCCCGGCCTGTTCCAATGGAAGACGATCGCCGAAGGGCAGACAGGCAGCATTACTGTGAACGCCAACAATTTTTATGGCGTGCATGTGGATGTCGAGCACCAGGTCGACTGTCCGGTACCTGAAACGCCCGAAGCATCCACAAATCCGACTACATCCTCAACGTCCATGTCATTTTCAAGTTCCGGGCAGTAACCTTTCAAACCGTAAGGCGGATTCGCGTTAGCAATCCGCCTTGAACGGAGCGCACCCAATCGACCCTCGCCCGGATTTTTCCAGGCGAGGGTTTTCTTTTGGAAGTGCTTTGGTGTTCGGCTTGAATAGCGCCGGGTTGGCAAATCCAGCTTTTCGAAGCCGCCCCTGCCGGGCTTTATCAGATGGAACTCCCGGCCTGAAATTTCACATTCACCATGACATCGCTCAATTTTTAATGGATCGCATCGAACTGACACCGTGACTGACCGGTCTCATAAAACAGATAATCGTGCCCTGGTTCAGGACAGCCGCTGGTCGCGCCTCGGGATAGTAATTAGTCAGCCTTGTTCTGACGAGTAAAATTTGCAGAGTATTCATATAGTGCGAATACCCTGAAGGGCATAAATGAATTCGCACCTACAATTTACCCGTCATGATTAAATTGACTGAGTCCTATGTTCCGGATGGCCTGATTCCGGTCGACTTACGCTGTAAGTTTGGCTGGTCCGCAAGGGTATCACCTCGATTGGTTGAAAGGAAAAAAGCGATGAAATCCAATGTTGGAAGATGGGTTGTGGCGGTAGTCCTGAGCATTTTTTTATCCGGTTGCTCAAGCATACGCGCGAGGGATGAAATCTCCGGCCAGGAATGGACAGCCTATCCCGGCGTTCAGCAGGACCTGAAAGAAACGGGCGAAATCTTTACCGGGAAGCGGTCGGAGCCGGGATGGATTCAGGGATTGATAGCATCCATGCTGATCGTCGACCTGCCTTTCTCGATCGTCTTCGATACGCTTGTGGCGCCCTATGATGTGTACCGCATCTACAATCCCGAGGCATTCGAGGAGGCGGACGAACCGCCGGACCAGCCTGAGGACCTGGACGCCGAATAGGGCATGCGCCACATGCTCTGGGGCACAAGTATCCAGAGAGCATAAATAAATTCACACCTGCAATTTACCCGTCATAAATTGACGGACCCTCCCTTATCCGACGCGACCTGATAAAACCACTGAAATCAGAGAGGCGGGCAGTATGCAAACGCGGAATCCGCGCGTGATGATTTGAACAAAACAGCCGGCATTGATGACTAACAGTCAGAGCTGATTTCCCTGCTTGAGTGCGCTGAATAATTACATAAAATTAATGTTATTGGGAGAGTCATCATGAGAAAAGCCTGGGCCATATTGTTAGCCTTTATTTCCGCAAGTTCCTCCGCATACGCCGAAACACCGGTTTCCCTTCCCGATTTCCTCTCTCCGGTCATTCTCAATGAAGCCATGCTGGATTTTGTTACCGCTGGCGCTGTTTCATCAACGATGATGACCAACGCCTTTGCCTCGGGGCTAACGCATGCGGCGGCAAAAACGGATGTCATGACCTCTGCCGACCGGCGAGGCATCTGGCAAACCGCGGGCAAGGGCGTTTCAGTCGCGCAGGCCGATGGCCTGGCATTTGCCGAAGGGACAGGTGTTTCCAGCGCGGACACAACCGGAGTCAGCATTGGTGGTTCAGCCATAGCCTTCAGCGATACAGCCGACGCTTATATTTCCGTGCGGACCAAAGCCATCGATACGCGAAATGCTGAAATCGCCATTGGGCATGTCCGTGCAATCGCCTGTTGCGGAGCGGATACCGATACCAGCGTGCAGGCTACAACCTTTACAGGGCAGGATTTTAATGCAGGGCATATCACCCTTAAGGAAATCAATACGCCACGGTTATCTTATTCTTTAGGCAATGCGGTGATTGTTTCGGTTTCGCATCCGTAGGCTGATGTATCAAGGATTTGGTCGTCAATAATGTCCCTGTTTAAACATAGGATGTGCCGACGCCAGGAGGCGCATCGTTCGTGGGCGATGCGCTTCGCTGCGCCGCCTGGAGCGCCTGCTTTTGGCCGGCATATCCCATGCAAGATTCCAGTTTCAGGAAGTTATTTTTAGAACACTGCCCGTGCATCACAGGCCTCGAACACAGGTACGAGACTGTGAAAGTATTCAATTTAAAAGATTTAACCACGAAGGACACGAAGCACACGAAGTTTTAAGTTATTGATTAATTTTATTTTTTCTTCGTGTCCTTCGTGATCTTCGTGGTGAATAAGGCTTTTTATGACGCTTTTCACTAATTCTTTCACAGTCTGGTACGCACTGCGTACCCTACGGGTTTGCCTTTCCGGCAGCATGCGCCAAACGGGATAAAAAACATGCCCGACATCGGACAGGGATTCAAATCGAGTCTTTCAACGTTGTAATGCCGGGTTCCGCTAAAGCGTCATTCCCGCTATCATGGGTTTTGCCTTTGTTTGTTTTTGAGAGACGCGCGGATGCGAGATAAACGTAAAACTCATCCTGAGGCCTCATCGACCCGTTTATTTGACCGGTTGGCTGTTTCTTATCTGAGTGGCGTCGTGGCTTTTATGACGGGTGTTCTGGTCTGGGGCGCACTGGCCGGCTTTAACGCCTTGGGCATATACGCGCCGCCTCTGCCATTCGGCTTTGTGGTGCTGTTCACTATTGCGGTGGGCATTCTCGGTTTCTTTCTTAAAGAAAACCTGGTGTTGACGGTGCTCGCCAAACTATGGCGGTTTCTTGGAATGATGTGGAGATAGGGCGGCCGAGTGGCCGCCCCGTTGCCGTTTAAACCCTGAGCAAGGCCTTGCACATTCTTTCGGAAAGCTGGTCTTCCGTGAATTGCGGCTCGTTGGGTGGATACAGTTCCACTTCATCCAGTTCGAAGCCGTATTCTTTGGCCAGGTTGAGGATTTCCTTCAGTTTCATGCAGGCAAGTAACTTGTCCTTTAATTCAGGGTCAGCTTTCGCCTTTTCTGAAAATGCTTTGATGTCTGCAATTGCCATTGTGTTTTTCTCCTATTGAAGATGATGATTGTGAGTGCTGGCAAGCACTCGGTATAAAAAATCGTTCCTGTTTCCAGCCCGGCCTATACGCTATAAGGCATCTCTATCCAGTCTTTGAGCACGGCGGCATCGCGCGCGGGCAGATAGGCGAAATCGCCGCTGATGTCCTGGAACACGGCGATGCCGGTGCGAGGGGAGACCAGTTGGCCTTTCAGCATGTGAAAGAACCAGGCAAACGGGTAGCCGGCTTGTCGGTCGAAGCGCTTTAACGTGTTGTTGAGAGCATTGCCTTTCTTGCCCGCGACATCGTCCAGCCGGGGGATGTTCTTGTTCTGGGTGTTGAAGATTTCCACGCTGATGATCTGCTCGCCGAAGCGGCCGGTAGTCTGGCGCGGGCGGATGATCCAGTCGTCGGAAAACACGGCTTTTTGGCCGGCGCTGCTGCGGTTCCAGTCGTGCATGAAACGCTGGGCCGGGTGTTCGTCGGTGTGGTATTTATTGATTTCATCCATGAAAACCGGCACGTCGGTTTTACGTCGATAAGTGTAACGGGCCGTACCAATGCTGAATGTCTGCAGCCATTCAGGCTCCAAAGGATCAATAAATTCTTCCAGATCTTCCGGCGGCTTGCGCGGGCTGACCAGCAACCGGTCGGATACTTCGTACGTCTTGTCGATTTCCAGCTGGATGAAATCCTCGGCTTTGCTTCCGGTCTGGATGACGACGTACAGGGTGTTGCCGGTCTGCCGGGTGGCGATCAGGTTTTGTGCCAGCGTGTGATCAATCAGGGTTTGCAGGTCCCGGCCGCATTCGATGAAGGTGCGCTCGGCCCATTCGATCAGGTTGGCGGCAATGCGCTTGCCGGTGATGTCGACGATGCCGCCCAGGCGGTACCATTCTTCGCCGGTCGTTGCCAGGCGTACCGGATAATCGGGTATCAGCTCCTGGATTTTGGCCAGCAGGAATTCGTCGTCGGGCAGGGTGGTTTTGCAGATTTTCGCAAGCTGCTGCCCATCCAGTTGTGGTTTGTCGAAGTGCAGGGGTTGCTTGGACATGCTTAAACTTCCGGTTTCTTATTCCCACACGCAGCCTGGGAATACTGGTTTAGTCGTTGTTGCGCGGCCTCCCGGACGTCCGGCTCCGGATCGTTCAGCAGGCCGGTCAATGCTTCCGGGGTCACGCGCTGGGCAGCCGTGTAGCGCACGACCCAGTCGGGATCTTCGAGCAGGATAACGGCATCGGCGGGGCTCATGCGCTCTGCGACGATGCGCCGGACATCCGGAGCTTCGTCGTTCGCCATCAGCCCCAGGCTGACTTCGGGCAGACGTTCGGCGACGATTTTGCGCACTTGCAGGTCTCGATCGCGGATAAAACGGAACAGGCGGCCCTGCGGCAGTCTTTTGGCGATGGTCAGCCGGACGATATAGTCCCGGTCCTCGGCCATTTTTTCCAGGTCCTCGGGCGCGATGCGGTCGGCGACGGTCATCCTGACTTCCCGGTCCGGGTCGTCGATCAGCTGGTGCAGTTGGGTGACGGGCAGGCGATAGGCCACCGCGCGCCTGACGACTTCGTCTTCGTCATGGATCAGTTCGACCAGTGATTTTTGCGGTGCATAGCGCACGGCGATGGCGCGCCGCTCCCAGAATCTGTCGTGCAGATAATGTTCGGCATAAATGGGGTTTACCCTGAAAAAACGGTCGATCTGCCGGCCGCTCTGGGCAAGCACGCAGGTATCTCCGGGCATGCAGCGGCCCCTGAGCAGCGTTTTGCCGCGGAAGGGGCACAGGCTGCAATCAGCGATCGGAAGCGTGACGGGAGTATCGCGGTCGGACATAGGCGGGCCTGGCTAATCGGGTATGATTTCGGCGACGACGATGCCGGTGGCTACGTCATGGTTATTGGTCAGGCACAGGCAGTGATCGCGCCCGTCAACCAGGTAAATATTGAAATCGTCACGCTCCAGTACCGGTTCGTTATTGGGCAGGTCATCATCCATGCAGTAAGTGAAATGAACGCCAGGGTATTCCTGCCTGAGCGCGGAAAGCGCGATTTCATCGACGCCCATTTGGGCAATTTTTTCGGCAATTTCGCGGGTTTGTTCAACGGTTATCATTCGCTAGCTCTCCTTTCGAATCGAATGCGGTCGGTGGCTTGCACACCCATGGCTTTCGCCAGCCAGGGCGGCGGCGTCTCGGCCAGGACAGCTTGCAGTTTGTTTATCACGGTAGGGATTTCATCGCGTCCGGCCAGCTTGATCGGGTGGATGCCAAGCTTGACGATTTTGGCGGCGGCGGGTCCGCCGACCGAGGCGACGTACAGTAACTGGCAGTCTTTGATCAGTCCGGCGCGAAAAACGTTTTTATCCTCGACTTCGAAGCCGTCCGGCATGGCTGTGTCGCGCAGGTCGATCAGCCGGCTTTCGTCGGCATTGACCTGGTAAATTATGAATCGGGTGCAGGAGCCGAAATGGCCGTCGATATGAATGCCGTCGTCGCTGGCGCAGGCGATGCGCACGGAGCCTGGCATATCGCCATCGGCATAGGCTTCGGTTTCAGGCTCGGCCGGCACTCCCTTGAGCGCGGCTAACCCCCGTTGCAGCACGCTGTCGTCGAAACCTGATAATTCGCCGTCGCAAAGCGTCTTCATATCGGCGATGGTCAGCGCCGCAATTTTTTCTTCATCAATGGGCTGGCCTGCAAACGCAGTCAGTGCGATCAACAGGCGTTTAATGTCGGTACCGGGCATGGCGCGTGCCGCCAGCCCGATACGCAAAGCCAGATCCCGTGAAATCGCGTTCCGGCTCATGGTCTTACGCCGTCAGCGGCAGGATGCAGTTATCAATCGGGCAGACTTTGACGCATTGCGGCTTGTCAAAATCGCCTTCGCATTCGGTGCAGGTTTTGGCATCGATTTTAAAAACAACGGCGCCTTCGGAAATGGACATGGTCGGACAGACCGGCTCGCAGTCGCCGCAGGAAATACAGTCAGCTTCAACTATATATAAGGCCATGGTTAAACTCCTCAATCATCTATACGTTTTGCACGTAGGGTAATAGGAAAGACAGGTGGCACGTCCATCGGCTCGAAGTAGTATTTCGAGCCGTCACTGAGCACGACTTCGCCGCCCCATTTGTCGGGGCTGTCGAACTCGACCGATTCGGCCACTTCTTCCAGATCTTTTTTGGGTACATAGAAGACCAGTTTGCCTTCTCCGTTTTTCTTCAACATGACGCTGGGCATCAGAGTCTCCGTTTAATTTAGGTAGGTCGGGTTAGCGTAGGTAGCGTAACCCGACACAATTGGCATGGATTGTCGGGTTACGCTACGCTAACCCGACCACAATTAACGGATCAAATCGTAGTTGTAGTCCGTGGTTCCCATGCCTTTGGTTTCCTTGTCCAGTTGCTCCAGCACGGCATTCACCAGCGTGGTCAGCATGTAGATGGCGCCTTCGTAACCCAGCGTCGTCATTCTGTGCAGGTGGTGACGGTCGAAAATCGGGAAACCGATGCGGATCAACGGCACTTCGTGCTCTTCGCCTTTGTAGAAGGTGTCGCGCTGGATGAACTTGCCGTAGGAGTTGCCGATCATGAAGTCCGGTTTGTTAGTGAACATCAATGAACGGAAATGCCACAAATCCTTGCCGATATGAACCTGAGTGTTGACACCGTAAGGTGATTCGGCCAGCATTTTGTTCATGGCTTTTTGCCAGCGTTTGTTGGCATGGTTGCACAGCACATCGCTTGGTTCGGCGCCTACTTCGAGCAGGAACTTGGTCATGCCCATGACGAAATCGGCGTCGCCGTACAGGGCGAATTTCTTGCCGTGCAGCCAGGCGTGCGAGTCGGTCATCATGTCAACCAAGCGGCCGCGTTCCAGTTCCAGTGAAGCGGGGATCGGCTTGCCGGTCAGTTCGGAGACTTTCATCAGGAACTGGTCGGTCCATTCCAGGCCCATCGGTATGTTGATGGCGGTAGCCGGTTGATGCCAGGTGTTCTGTACGAACTTTTTGGTTTTGTCCAACTGCCAGGGTTGCAGCAGCAAGGTGTCGATGGCGTTGGGCGCATCCTTGATTTCATCTTGCGTGGTGCCGCCCGCGTACATGCGGAAGGTGCCGTCGGCCGGCGTGTCGAGCACTTCGGAAGGGTCACTCAGCAGCGAGTAGTCGACGCCCATTTCCTTCATCATGCGGTGGATGACGCGGAAGTTGCCCAGATAGGTTTCAAAGCCGGGGACCAGGTTGATCTTGCCGTTGGAGCCGACTTGCTTGTCATCCATGTAGTTCAGGGTGAAATAGCGTGCCATGCCCTCGAACATGTTGTCCCAACCGGTGGTATGACTGCCGACGAAGCTGGGCGTGTGCGCGAAAGGCGTCGGATAATCCTGTTCGACATGGCCGGCTTTTTTGGCGTTGTTGATGAAGGCGTTCAAGTCGTCACCGATGACTTCCGCCATGCAGGTGGTCGATACGGCAATGATGTCGGGGTTGTACAAGGCTTTCGCGTTTTCCAGGCCGGCCATCATGTTTTTCTGGCCGCCGAACACGGCCGCGTCTTCGGTCATGGAATCGGATACGCAGGCAACCGGTTCCTTGAAATGACGGTTGAAGTAAGTGCGGAAATAAGCCACGCAGCCTTGCGAGCCATGCACATAAGGCATGGTTTTCTCAAAACCCAGTGCGCATAATACGGCGCCCAGTGGCTGGCAGGCTTTCGCGGGGTTGACGGTCAGCGCTTCACGATTGAAATTGAGTTCTTGATATTCCTTGGTGGTCGTCCACTCGAATACTTCGTCAATTTGTTCCTGTGGATGGCGTTCTTCGTAGAGCGCGCGCTTGTTGGACAGGTTATCCTTGTATTCATCGTTTCTGAACAAAGGATAACTCGGTTGTATGTTTTCGACTTCTTGACTCATGATAATCTCCTACGCGCCACTAATCTGTGGACGACGTGTTGAAGGATGGCGGTCAAGTGAGGAGACTTGACCGCCAGCTAACATTGTTGGGCTGTTAAAACGCTTGCAGCCGTAGAGTACGCATCCATGGCCTGGCGGCTATCGCGTACCAGTTGATAAGGTGGGCAATACCTGAGGAGCATTGCCTACCCTACCTCCGTATCAAGCGCTGGCAGCCACTGCTACCGCATCGCTTTCCGCTGTTTTCCAGGGCACTTTCACTTGCTTCCAGCACGGGTTGTTCAAGGTCATGTCCATATCGCGGGCGAAGATGGCGAAGCCGTCATAACCGTGGTAAGGGCCTGAATAATCCCAGGAGTGCATTTGCCGGAACGGAATGCCCATTTTCTGGAAGATGTATTTTTCCTTGATGCCGGAGCCGATCAGGTCAGGTTGTACTTTCTTGACGAATTCCTCGAACTCGTAGCCGGTGACATCGTCGTAGAGCAACGTTGCATTGCCCATTTCCTTGATCGTGCGGTCATAGTCGTCGTTATGGCCGAATTCATAACCGGTGCCGACCACTTCCATGCCTAGGTCTTCATAGGCGCCGATCACGTGGCGAGGGCGCAGGCCGCCGACGTAAAGCATGACGCGCTTGCCTTGCAGACGTGGCTTGTATTTAGCGATCACAGCGTCGTATTCAGCCTGGTATTTGGCGATAACCTTTTCCGCGCCGGCCTGGATGGTCTCATCGAAGTGCGCGGCGATTTTGCGCAACGATTCGGCGATTTTGGTTGGGCCGAAGAAGTTGTACTCGATCCAGGGGATGCTGTACTTTTCTTCCATGTGCCGAGCGATGTAGTTCATCGAACGGTAGCAATGGATCAGGTTCAGTTTGACCTTGGGTGTGTTTTCCATTTCCGCGATGGTGCCGTCGCCGGACCATTGAGCGACAACGCGCAGGCCCATTTCCTCGAGCAATGTGCGTGAAGCCCAGGCATCGCCGCCGATGTTGTAATCGCCGATAACCGCCACGTCATAAGGGGAGACTTCATAGCCGGTTTCCTTGCCTTCGTTACCGTCGAGAACCCAGTCACGAATGGCGTCGTTGGCGATATGGTGACCCAATGATTGCGATACGCCGCGGAATCCTTCGCAACGCACTGGAACAACGGGTTTGCCGATTTCCTTGTTGGCTTTTTTAGCGACCGCTTCAATATCGTCGCCGATCAAACCGATCGGGCATTCCGACTGAATGCTGATGCCTTTGTTGAGCGGGAACAGTTCCTCAATTTCATTCATGATCTTCGCGAGCTTTTTATCGCCGCCGAACACGATGTCTTTTTCCGTGAAATCAGAGGTGAAGTTCATGGTGCCGAAGGTATTGACGCCCGTGGTGCCGACGTAATAGTTACGACGGCCGGCGCGCGAATACTGGCCACAGCCGACCGGGCCGTGGGAGATGTGGATCATATCCTTGATCGGGCCCCAGACCACCCCTTTTGAGCCGGCATAAGCACAACCGCGGATAGTCATGACGCCAGGTTGGGATTTACGGTTCGAGGTGATGCATTTGTTGGATTTTTCAAGCGACTGGTCGTTGACCGCTAAATGCTTGGCGCGGTCTTTCTTCGCTTGTTCCGGATAGACTTCAAGCACTTCCTGTATGAGCGCTTCGGTCTCTTCTCTTGTCATTGCTGCCATGTTGTTTCTCCTACTTATGCCGTGGGCAATCCCCCAACAGACAAGTTTTAGGACTGGAGAGCGGCGGCACCGCCCTCCAGTATTTCGTGACGGATTTTTACGCTTCTGCTACCGCGGTTTGGCCGATGATAGACTCGTCTTCTTCGTCCATCAGACCGAATTCCATCATTAACTCTTCCAGTTCATCCATGGAGATCGGTTGCGGAATAACGAGGTTTTTGTTATCGCGGATTTTCAGCGCCAGTTGACGGTACTCGTCGGCTTGTTTAGCTTTTGGATCGTATTCGATAACGGTCATGCGGCGGATTTCAGCGCGTTGCACAACGTTGTCGCGTGGTACGAAGTGAATCATTTGCGTGCCGATTTTTTCGGCCAGCGCCATGATCAGTTCGTCTTCACGAGCCGTGTTGCGAGAGTTGCAGATCAGACCGGCCAGACGCACGCTGCCTGAGTTGGCGTATTTAACGATGCCTTTGGCAATGTTGTTGGCTGCGTACATGGCCATCATTTCGCCCGAGCAAACGATGTAAATTTCCTGCGCCTTGTTTTCACGGATTGGCATGGCAAAGCCGCCACACACAACATCCCCAAGAACATCATAAAAAACGAAATCGAGTTCATCATCATAGGCTCCTTCTTCCTCGAGGAAGTTAATGGCCGTGATTACACCGCGGCCGGCACAGCCGACGCCGGGCTCAGGGCCGCCTGATTCAACGCATTTGACGCCGCCGAAGCCGACTTTCAATACATCTTCCAGTTCAAGATCTTCAACGCTGCCGGCTTCAGCCGCCAGACTCATGATGGTTGTTTGCGCTTTAGAGTGCAGCATCAAGCGTGTAGAATCGGCTTTCGGGTCGCAGCCGACGATCATCACTTTGTTGCCGGCTTCTGCAAGCGCGGCGACCAGGTTCTGTGTTGTAGTGGATTTACCAATTCCACCTTTACCGTAAATTGCACATTGACGTAATGCCATGATTTTCTCCTTACATAGAACGTTGTTGTTGGTTACGCAAGAGATAATGAGCAAAGCCCGTGCCAAACGCTAAAAACAATAATATGTTGTTGATTTGACAGTAAAAAGTCGAGTGCTTGGCAGATTGTGCCTGCGTTGTATTACGGACATTTTGTAGGGTTTATGTCGGCTTGTTCACAGTGGCGCGTTTGTAGCGCGGCTGACGCCTTAGCGGCAATTTGGCCTTGAAGCCTTCGCTCCGATATCCCTTCAGGTGAAGGCCGTTTCCGTGGGCGCGATGCCTTTAGGGTACACATCGCGACTTGCCGGGCGATTTTGATCGCGATGCAGGCATCGCCCGTACCACCGTTACCCGCATTTAGAAAACAAGGCCATTATTCAATGACCAATCCTGAACGGGTCGGCATAACCATCTGTCTGTGACGTAACGTCTGGTATTAAAAAAAGAAAAATGGACAATTTGTCGGAAATGTCGGGAACAGCACAATCGGTGTTGAATGCAGAGGCGTTATTAAACAACCCTGAAGGCAATAAGTGATTGTTATTTATAAGGTCGGGAGTGTTTGGCGGCAATTGGAGTGATTTTTGCTTTAGTTACGGACATACCTATCAGTCATAAAGGAGTTAACCATGTCTTCCGATGTATTTTCCGAAATATTAAGCGGTCTTTACGATAATAAAGTCGTGCCTTATTTAGGCCCCGGCGTGCTTTTTGATGCCACCAATAAGGCAACCGGCGAGCCGATGCCGGCCGACAGCACCAGCCTGATTCTGGCCATGAACAATGGCCAGCCCATGGCGCCCAAGCTTATGTACGAATTTCCCAGGGCGGCCATGAATCAGGAATTGAAACGGGGCAGGAATTTTCTGGGCCAGTTCCTCACCAAGGTTTATGGTGAAACGGAATGGACGCGCGCCACTTTGCATGATTGGCTGAACGAATGGCGGCCGGCTTATGTGATCGATATCAATCGGGATACTCAGTTGCAGGACAGCTATGCCGACGAGGAACATACGTTGATTACGGGCATAGCAAGAATCGCGGCCCAGCCGAACCGTTATAAGCTGTACCATTATGATGGCAGCGATTATTTCGAAATTCCGGAAGAACAAGTCGATCGGCGCTTGCCGATTTTGTTCAAGCCGATGGGCACGCCCAGGCCCGAGGCCAACTATATTGCTTCGGATGCCGATTATGTCGATTACATCACCGAACTGATGGGCGGCTTCGCTATCCCCGAGTTCCTTAAGGAGTACCGCAAGCAGAAGCAGTACCTGTTGATCGGCATGCCTTTAAACCGCGATTCCGAGCGCATGGTCATGAGCGATATCGTGTATGCCGCGGCCGAGCCTAAAGGCTGGGTTTTAAACAAAAATCCGACCGACAAGGAAAAACGCTTCTGCAAGAAAATGGGCCTGGAAATTATCGATGCCGGTGTGGAAGACCTGCTCGATGCGGCCGGTTTTCTGGCGCCTTATAAAAAAACGGCTTAGAAAGCGTTCGTGATCTTCGTAGTGAATAAGGCTTTTATGTTGTTTTTACTCATTCTTTTATAGCCCCGTTCGCGGGCGAATCCGCCTATCTAAGTATACAAAACGACGCAAGGCACAGAGGGTGAAGTCCCCCTGTGCCTTGCGTCGTTTTTTTATAAGGCTTGCGTGGCAATCGTTAAAAATTAATGATTATAAATCATAAGGGTACTGTTTATCGTTCAAGCGGGTCTTGACGCTGATGCCTGAAAAATTCATAGTGAGGTTTAATCTTTATCACCGGCAGCGATTGCCGGTTGTTCAGTCGTTATCAGAAAACAGGTATATCAGCATGCATGCTCGCGCACTTAAACTCTTGCAGCATCATCATGATTTTGCAGTGATTCATAAAAAAGGCGAAAGACGGACCAAACAGGTACTCGTTCTTACCTTCCTGACCATGGTCGTGGAAATTACGGCCGGCACGGTGTTCGGGTCGATGGCGCTACTCGCCGACGGTTGGCACATGGGCACGCACGTGGCCGCTTTCATGATTACGATCATCGCCTACCGCTATTCCCGCGTCCATGCCCATGACGATACTTTTGCCTTCAGTCCCGGCAAGGTAGGGGTCCTGGGCGGTTTCGCCAGCTCTATTGCATTGGGCGCCGTGGCCCTGATGATGATCGTCGAGTCGACGGAACGCCTGCTGGAACCGCGCATCATCCACTTCGATGAAGCCATTGCCGTCGCGGCTTTCGGTTTGATGATCAACCTGATCAGCGCCTTGTTGCTGCGGGACCATCATCACCATCCTCATGGTCATGCTCATCATCACGATCAAAACCTTAAGGCCGCTTATATGCATGTGCTGGCCGATGCGCTCACGTCCGTGCTGGCCATCATCGCGCTGGTATCTGGGAAATATTACGGGTGGAACTGGCTGGATCCGGTCATGGGTATGGTCGGCGCGTTGGTTATCGTGCGCTGGTCCTATGGTCTCATGAAAGAGACCAGCCCGATCCTGATCGATGAAAGCATCGATGCCCGCTATAAAATAGCGGTCAAGAAAAAAATAGAAAGCGACGCCGATAACCGCGTGTCAGACCTGCATATCTGGCGTGTGGGCCCCAACCACTTCGCCATCATTTTATCGGTGGTCTCGCACACGCCTAAAGCCCCGCAATATTACAAAGCGCTGCTGAAGGATTTCCACAAGCTGTCGCATATTACCGTTGAGGTCAATAAATGTTACGGGGATGATTGCATAGTCGAGGAATAATGCGTTGCCGGGATGAATGGATTTGGCCCGGAACGCCCCGCTTAGTAATGGGCATGAAATAAATCAGGGAATTGTAGGTGCGAATTCATTCGCACAGTGCGAATACCCTAAAGGGCACAAGTACCCATAGGGCATAAATGAATTCGCACCTACACCGGAAATTCTCCGCGCACTTGAGGAAGTTATTTTATGCGCGTTCCTTAGCAGGTGTTATAACATTGCAAGGCATGCCATTTCCATAATTCGCCGACTCAGTCTGATTCCGAAAAGGTGCGCGCTGCGCACCCTGCGTTAACGATTGCCCAAACCGGAACCTATTCGTTCAAACAACGGCCAAAGCGTTAACGATACCAGAGGTTCGAGATTCCCTATTCACGGGTAAGGCTATTATGAAAATCCATCCCCCGCTTTATTACGGCGACTATCTGCAACTGCCCAAAATCCTGAATGCCCAGGCGCCTGAAAGCGCGAAATACGGGCAAGAGGTTCACGACGAGACGCTGTTCATCGTGATTCATCAAACCTACGAACTCTGGTTCAAGCAGATCCTGCATGAGCTGGATTCCATCCGCCAGATCATGGCCCGGCCGTTCGTGCCCTCCACGGACCTGTACATCATCAATGCCCGCCTGAAAAGAGTCACGACCATTCAACAGATTTTGATCGATCAGATTCAGGTCATGGAAACCATGACCACGCTGGATTTCATGGAATTCAGGGATTATCTGGTGCCGGCTTCCGGTTTTCAAAGCCTGCAGTTTCGTCTGGTGGAGGCGGCGTTAGGCATCAGGCCTGAACACCGGATGGATATTGAAAAGCAGTTCATCAATTCCCGCCTCAAACCGGAAGACAGGAAAACGCTGGCACAGGCGGAAAACAACACCAGTATCTTCGAGCTGTTGGAGGAGTGGCTGGCGCGCATGCCTTTTTCGCAATTTGAAGGCTATGATTTCTGGGGCGAGTATTCGCTGGCCGTGCATAAGATGCTCAAACAGGATTATGAGATCATCTTGAACAATCCGGGCCTGGACGAGCCCTTGCGGGCGATGGAGCTGAAAAACCTGGAAACGACGCGCGAAACCTTCGCGACACTGCTGAATGCCGATAAATTCGCCGAACAGCGGGCGCAGGGCAAAATCAGGCTGTCGCAGAAAGCGATGCTGTCGGCCGTGTTCATTTTTCTGTACCGCGATTATCCGGCCCTGCAAATGCCTTTTGAAATTCTCAGTGCTCTGGTCGAGGTGGATGAAAAGTTCACGACCTGGCGCTTTCGCCATGCGCTCATGGTGCACAGGATACTCGGCATTAAAATCGGAACCGGCGGCTCTTCGGGGCATGAATACCTGAAACTGACGACGGAAAGAAACCGCGCGTTTCTGGACCTGTTCAATCTGGCTACCTTTCTGATGCCCAAATCCATGGCGCCGGCATTGCCCGGGGCCATTAAGGACCAGCTGGATATCGTCTATGACGCTTTCCAATCCTAAGCGCTACTACAGGCGTTTTTTGCAAGGCCATGCGGGGAAACTGCATTTTCGCGCCCATTCCCATCATTTCTGGCCCGATGTCAGCCGCGAGGCGCAAATCGCCTGCTGGGACGACTGCGCCAGCCTGAGCGATGAAAAATGGGGCAGGATTTTTTCCGAGACGCTGCCGAAAACGCAACGCCACATCGCGAGAATCCTGGGCCTGAAAGATACCCGGCAAATCGCCCTGGCACCGAACACTCATGAGCTTTCCGTCCGGCTGCTGTCGCTTTTCCTGGGCCGGACACATTTAAAGATACTTACCACAACCAGCGAATTTCATTCCTGGCGTCGGCAATTTCTCAGATTAATGGAAATTCCCGGAATTAGCATTCATCAGGTTGATGCGGCGAATTTTCCTCGGGAGAGAGCCGCTTTCCTGGACGGCATGCGTTCAGCGCTTGCCGACAGGCACGACCTGGTTTTTCTGAGCCAGGTTTTCTTTGATTCGGGCGCGGCCTTGACTGATGCCGATATGGCGTCGCTGGTTGACGCGGCCCCTGATTCGACGCTTTTTGTCGTCGACGGCTATCACGGCTTCGCGGCCATTCCCTGTAACCTGTCCAGTCTGGAGGGGCGGCTTTTCTATCTGGGCGGCGGCTACAAATACGGTCAGGGCGGCGAGGGCATAGGCTTTATGGTCATCCCGAAAGGCCACTGGCGGCCGGCCGACACGGGCTGGTATGCCGAGTTCGCGCAACTGTCCAGGCCGGCCGGTATGACCGTCGGTTACCCGGACGATGCCATGGCCTTCATGGGCTCGACGCAGGACCCGAGCGGTTTTTATCGGTTTAACGCCGTCTGGGATTTGTTCGAGTCCGATGGCATCGACACGCGAAGCATTCACGATTATGTCGTGAGGCTGCAAAAGACCTTTCTTGACCATCTGCCACAAACCTTCTGCCAGGGCTGGTCACTGACGCCGTTGTTTGATCCTGCCCTGGACTGGCACGGGCATTTTCTGACCTACGAGGCCTGTTCCTTGGAAAGCGCCGAAAAGTGCCTGCAAATTCTGGACAGTAACGGTATCCTGATCGATCGCAGGGGAAGGCGGTTGAGGTTCGGGTTCGGGCTTTATCAGGATGAAGCCGATGTGGTTGAGCTTTGCCGGCGGCTTCGGAAATCGGCGGTCAATGGCTGATGGCGCGGCGAGCGGCATAACCCTCTGTCTGTGCGTAACGTCAGTTAATTCACGAGAACTGATTGGGTTGCAGACATGCTGAGCCATAAACTCCACGCCGAAAAAATATTGGATTGCGAGACCTGAGCCCATTGAGATGCCCTTTGCATTGACTTCGGCGGGCCATCCTGGATCGCCGCAACGACTATCCAGGACGACACTCGTACAACCATGGACGACTATTGGCCGAATGCCTTCAGCGCCGCCTCCTGCAATTCCTCCATACTCACATCCCGTATATGCGTGGCGATCGACCAGTGATGACCATACGGATCTTCAAGATAGCCGTAGCGATCGCCCCAGAACATCTCTTCGACCGGCATCCGGATAGCGGCACCCGCTCTGACGGCCTGTTCGAAGAGCGCATCCACGTCTTCGACCTGAAGATGAATGGCGACCGGCGAACCTTTGAGCGACTTGGGTCCGAACGAGCCGCAGTCCGGGAACTCATCGGCCAGCATGATTGCCGAATCGCCAATTCTGATGCAGGCATGGATGAGTTTGCCCTGAGGCCCCGACAGACGCATCATTTCGACGGCATTGAATGCCTGTTTGTAGAATTCAATGGCCTCGGCGGCTCCGGCGCAAACCAAATGCGGCGTTACCGTGCGCAGCCAATCTGGGATAGGGTTTACTTGCGGCATGTGTTTTCTCCTTCCGGTTTCAGTTTAGTTTTCAAAGTCGGGATGTTTTTAAGAACAGATTCGACTGTCTGAGTCCAGCCTTCGCCACATAATCGAACGGAGAAGTGCGAATTCGACAGTATTTTTAAAGCCAACACTCATACGGTCCTAGCCTCAGCCTCCTCCAGCGTGCGGAAGCATTCGATTACCTCGCTGTCGCCGAAATCATCCAGCTCAAACAACTGACGCACCTCGATCTCCGCATCAGCGCCATCTCCGACGGGATTGGGAAAGCGCAAGGTCCACTCGATCGCTTCCGCCCTCGAATTCGCCTGAATCACCGTATAGCCGGCGATCAGCTCCTTGGTTTCCGCAAACGGCCCGTCGATTACACTGCGCTTTTCTCCGGAATACTGTATGCGCCACCCGTTTGAGCTCGGCTTTAGTCCCGATCCATCGAGCAGCATGCCGGCTTCCGCCAGTTCCTCGTGGAATTTCGCCATGCTGGTTAACAGTTTCTCTCCGGGCATAACGCCGGCTTCAGAGTCTTGAGTGGCCTTGACTATAATCATGAATCGCATTGTTTATTCTCCTGGTGACATGGGTTTTGAACCGGGTTTCTTACGTTTTTACTGCGGTTCTGCCTATTAGTCGAATGAGGCGAAGCGAAATCGACACGATGATCGACAATTTTTACGGCAGGGGCGATATATCTGCGTTATGGTGTCTTCCGGCCTCGACCATTTCCCGGATCGGCCGGATGGGCCGAACCTCGATACTGCCCACGCGCGCCGGCGGGATCTTCGCAGCAAGCTGGATCGCTTCATTCAAATCCCTGGCCTCGATGAGATAAAACCCGGCCAGTTGCTCCTTGGTCTCGGCGAAAGGGCCATCGGTAATGGATACCTTGCCATTGCGAACCCGCACGGTAGTGGCGGTTTCGATCGGCTGTAGCGCCTCCGAGGCAATACAATGCCCGCTTTTGCGGAGCGCCACGTCGTAAGCCAGACATTCCTCATCCTTCGGACTTTCGGGCAAGGCGTGCAGTTTTTCTTCCTCGCTGTAGACCAGGCATAGATATTTCATGATTGCCTCCTTATTCATAATCGAAAAAACTTGATGACACCCTATAGTCGATCGGCCTGTCCCGAAATCGACAATGCGCCGATCAATTTTGCAGCTCGGCCAGTCGCCGCGCCAAAAAACGCCGCTCAGGTTCCTGGCGGGCAAGATTGAGGGCTTGCCGGTAAGCCGTTCTTGCCTGTTCCATCCGGCCGAGCCGGCGACACATGTCCGCTCGCGCCGAATGCGCCAGGTGATAGTCGGCAAGATCGCCGCGTGCAAGCAGGGCATCGATCAGATCAAGGCCCGCTTCCGGGCCGTCCCGCATGGCTATCGCCACCGCACGATTCAGTTCAACCACCGGCGAGGACGTTGCCTGTAACAGCAGATCGTAAAGTCCGACGATTTCCCGCCAGTCGGTTTCGCCGGTATTGGGAGCCTGCGCATGAACAGCTGCAATAGCCGACTGCAGCGTGTAGACGCCGATGCTTTTCGATCTGAATGCCCGCATAACCAGTGTCAGGCCCTCTGCAATCTGCCCGCGGTTCCAAAGCGAGCGGTCCTGCTCGTCCAGCAGGATCAGATCGCCTTCCGGCGATGTGCGGGCGGCGCGGCGCGAGTCATGCAGCAGCATCAGCGCCAGCAGGCCGACTGCTTCCGACTCCTCCGGCAGGAGTTCGGCCAGGAGCCTGCCGAGACGGATAGCCTCGCCCGAGAGATCATGCCGCGTCAGATCGCTGCCGGCAGAGGCCGAATAACCTTCGTTGAATACCAGATAAATTACCCGCAGAACCGCATCCAGCCGGTCCGGCAACGCCTCGTGCGCAGGCACTTCATACGGAATGCGGGCATCGCGGATTTTCGCCTTGGCGCGCACGATGCGCTGCGCCACTGTCGTGGGTGAAACAAGAAAGGCGCGGGCGATTTCTTCCGTCGTGAGGCCGCATACTTCGCGCAGGGTTAAAGCAATCCGGGAATCAAACGTTAAAGCCGGGTGGCTGCAAATAAAAATCAGTCTGAGATGATCATCCTCGACACCCTCATTCTGCCTCGCCGCCGCGTCGTCGACGGCTATGCCGGCCTGCTCATCAAGGCCATCCAGCGTATCGAAGCGGGCATGACGCCGCCTGTTGTCGATGGCTTTAAAACGGCCGGCCGACACCAGCCAGGCCCGGGGATTGGCCGGCACGCCGTCTTGCGGCCACTGTTCCAGCGCGGCCCGGAATGCATCGTGCAAAGCTTCTTCCGCGAGATCAAAGTCTCCCAGCAGGCGAATCAAGGTCGCCAGTACGCGCCGCGACTCGGTCCGGTAAACCGCTTCCAGGGTTTTGCTCAGGTTGGGATCGGTATTTTTGCTCAAGGGTGCTACCTGGTCTTATCTTCTTTTTGGCGAGCGAACAGTCAATATAGTATCGGTTTGAGAATGGTTGTCACCCTGAAATTTGGCAGCACACCGTCATCGCTGGTGATGGCGGTGTGCTGAATTGGGCTTGTAGGTTACGACGTTTAAAGGCGGGATATTCTATTTTGAGCTGCAGTATAAATCGTCACGATCAAATCCTTATTCGAATTCAATCTAAGGAACTGAGTTTTATAGAACTCGACGGGATTTGCCTGCTTTTTTATGAAATATTCGGGCTAGCCGCACCTGAAAATCATCAAGGTAATGTCGTCTTTAAACGATTCGGTCTGGCAGAATTGTTTCAGCTGTTTCAGCAGAATTTCGATAATCATCTGCGGGGACTGATGCGCGTATTTAACCAGAATATCATTGACGCGTTTCAGGCCGAAAAACTCGCCATGGATGTTTTCGGCCTCGGTTAATCCGTCCGTGTACAGCAAGATCAGATCGCCTGGCGAAAGTGCCGTGGTTTTTTCCTCAAATTCGACATTTTCGCGTATTCCCATGATCAGGCCGTCGGCATCGAGCTGGCGGCATTCCGATTCGTAAAGGCTGAGCAGCAAGGGCGGCGGGTGGCCGGCATTGGCAAAGCGCAACAGGCGCTCGCGAATGTCATATTGCAGGTAAAACAAGGTCATGAAGTAGTCCGAATTATCCAGGTCCTCGTAAAGAAAGGTATTAAGTAGGCTGAGCGTCTCGGCCGGGGTCTCCGGACCGTTGGCCCGCGTCCTGATGGCGCTGCGGGCTTCGACCATGAACAGGGCGGGGCCGATGGAATGGCCGGAAACATCGGCGATGATCATGTCCAGGCGGTCTTCATTGCGGATGAAATAGTCGAAATAGTCGCCGCCGACCTGATTGGCCGGCAGGCAAAAACCGGTGACTTCAAAATGATCCGATTTGATCGAGGCCGTCGGCAGCAGGGAGGCTTGTATCTGGCGGGCGATTTTTATTTCGCTCTGCGCGATCGCCAGCTTGACCTGGGTCTGGCGAATCTGCAGTTCAGCGGCTTTGCGGTCCGTGATGTCGTTTATGAAACCACTGAAGATATAGGTATTACCCAGTTTCAATGGAGCAATGCTGAGTTCGACGGGAAATTCGGAGCCGTCGCGGCGCATGGCGACGTGCTCGACCTGATGATTCAGCAAGGGGCCGGCGCCGGTCTGCAAAAAATGCTCCAGGCCCTTCTGATGCGCGCCGCGAAACCGCGGCGGGATGATCAGGTCTTTGAGCGGCTGGCCGATGGCTTCGTCTCGGGACCAGCCGAAGGATTTTTCGGCGCGCTGATTCCAGTCGGTGATGATGCCGCGCTCATCCATCAGCACGATGGCATTGATGGAGCTTTCGATGATCAGGCGCGTGCGCTTTTCGCTGTCTATCAGGGCATCCTGAAAATGTTTCTTGGCGGTGATGTCCCTGTCGACGCCGCGCCATTTGATCAGCTTGCCATCGGCGTCGATGATCGGCAGGCCGGTCGATTCGGTCAGCACCTCATGGCCGTCTTTATGTTGATAATGGTTGATCAAGGCGTGGAAAGGCTGGCGCATGGTGACGAAATGCAGCTGGTCGGCTTTGTCGTTGGCGGTTAGCAGTTCGGTATAGTGCTTGCCGGTTACTTCCTCGGGCTTGAAGCCGAGAATCTGGTTAACGGCCGTACTGCTGTAGATATAGTAGCCGCGGGGGTCTTGTTCCCACAGCCATTCGCCGGTGATTTCCGCCATTTGTCGAAAGCGCTCTTCGCTTTCGCTTAACGCCGATTCGGCCTCCTTGCGCAGCGTGATGTCTTCCGCCACGGAGACGAAATGGGTAATTTCCCCCAGCCGGTTTCTAATGGCGCTGATGCTTTCATAGGCCCAGTATATGTCGCCGTTTTTCTTTTTGTTTCTGATTTCGCCGTGCCACTCGCCCGTTTTGAACAGCATTTCCCACATGGCTTGATATTGCTCCGGAGTAGTTGATCCGGATTGCAGTATTTTGGGATTCCGGCCCAGTACCTCCTGCGATGTGTAACCGGTGAGTTCGGTGAACTTCGGGTTGATGTATTCGATGCGGCCTTCCGTGTCGGTGATGACGACGGCGCTGGCGCTCTGTTCCAGGGCCCTGTGCATCATGAACAGTTCCTTGTCGATGCGCTTTCTATCGCTGATGTCGTGAATCAGCAGGATGATGTCGGCTGCTTTGGCATCCTGCGGGCCGGGCAGGACAGACGGCGAAACCAGAGCCTGTATTCTGCTGTTGGCTTTGGTGATGATTTCGACTTCAAGGTTTTTAGCCGGATGTCCGTCGTTCAAGCCGTCCAGAACGGTTTGCCGCAGTTCCGGGATGGCTTCGGGAGCGTAGATAAGATCCAGCGGTTTATTAATCAGCTCCTGTTTGCTGTAGCCTAGAAGGGTGGCGGCCGAGAGGTTGACTTTCTTGATACGCGGCATGCCTGTCGCTTTAGAGTAGTCCAGCTCAATAATGACGAGATTGAAATTGAGGTTGTCTAGGAGTCGATGCATTATTGTTTGTTGGGTGAGCTATAAGAAAAATGATGTTGCCAATGGCCCATAATAAAGGAACTATAACCATTTCCGTCATGGACCTGCGTATTTTTCCACTCATGCCTGAACGGCCTTCATTCGCCCGGCAGGGTAAAAGGCATTTCAAAAATGTTTTTCTCCTTGGCGCCCAATAAAAAGGCATCCTGCTTGACCTCTTTGATTACCGACGGATCGCCGCAGAGAAATAACTGCCAGTGGGATAACTGTCCGATCGTGCCGAAAGCCATTTCGCTGGTGGATCTGGCGGATACATCAATATTAACGGGATTCTTGCAGTGAATAAAATGGGTGTAGCTGAAATTAGGGTATTTCGCCTGCAGCGCCATTAATTCCTGAATCAGGTAATATTCATCGGGGCTGTGCGTTTGATGGAACAATCGGATGTCGCCCTTATGTTTGTTTTTTATCAAGGCATCGCGCAATATGCCGTACAGGGCGGCCAGCGCGATACCGGTGCCGATCAGCATGATGGGTTGGCGGTTATTGCCGGGCAGATAGAAACAGTCGCCCGACGCGGGGCTGATCCTTACTTGATCGCCGGCCTTGAGTTCCCCGTAAATCCAACTGGTCAGCGCGCCGTGCGGGGTCAGGCTGATCTGCAATTCAAGAAAATCATCCAGTCCCGGTAGGCTGGACAGGCAATAGGTGCGCCCGACGCCTTGATTATTGTAGAGCGTCAGGTATTGACCGGCATAATAGTCGTAGCCTGTTTCAGGAATACCCAAACGCAAGCGGATTATCGTGTCGTTTAAGCGGTCCTTGGCAATCAGGCAGGTCCTGATTTTTTCAGCAGTCAGTAAAACCGCAGGCGTCTTCATGATTTATTGGCCTCATTTTTAAGCATTAATATTTTTTCATGTTAGGTGTCGATTGCTTTAATTTTCATTGGCTGCGGCGTATAACCTGAAACGAACTCGAACTACAGCATGACATTTATAGTCCCACCGACATGTGACCAAAAACGAATGAGCCGGTTCATGAAAATTCTGACTGTCAATGATATACAAAGACTGATAGCGATCGTCGGTATTGAAGCATTTTTCAACCAGCTGATGAGCGCGTTGAAGCAAGATTTTGCCCGCTGGCATGCGTTTTACAAGTCAGCGCGCCATGCCACGCATTACGCGCATGGGGTCATCGAATTGATGCCCTGTTCGGATGACCGTTTATACACGTTCAAATATGTGAACGGCCATCCCGGCAATACCTCGGAAGGCAAGCTCAACGTTATCGCCGTCGGCCAGTTAAGCGAAGTGGTGTCGGGCTATCCGCTCATGATCTGCGAAATGACGCTGCTGACCGCCTTCCGGACGGCCGCGGCCGGTGCCCTGGCGGCAAGCTATCTGGCCCGACCGGAGTCCGGCACGCTGGCCATTATCGGCACCGGGGCGCAGGCGGAGTTTCAGGTGCTGGGGTTTAACGGCGTGTTTCCGCTGCGGCGGATACGCTTCTTTGATGCGGATGCCGGCGCCATGCGCAAGTTTGCCGGGAATCTCTCGGCTTATCCGTTCGAGCTGATACCGTGCCGCAGTATTAAAGAGGCCGTGCGGGAGGCCGATATCATCGTCACGGCAACGGCGGCGAAGCAGCGCCAAACACTGTTCACGCTGGATGATATCGCGCCCGGCACCCATATTCAGGCCGTGGGCGGCGATTGCCCCGGCAAAACCGAATTGGGCCACGCCTTACTGTCGGCGACCAAGCTGGTTGTCGAATACACGCCGCAGGCCCTGGTCGAAGGCGAAGTGCAGCAGTGCGACGCGGACGATGTGTATGCCGAGTTATGGGAGCTGGTCGGGGGGCTCAAGCCGGGCCGGGAACGCGCGGATGAGATCACCGTGTTCGATTCGGTCGGATTTGCCCTGGAGGATTTCTCGATCTTGCGTCTGGTGTATGAACTGGCCTGCGAGCATCATCTGGGCACGGACATGCCGTTGATTCCCGAAGTGCAGGATCCCAAGGACTTGTTTGGCCTGCTGTCGCCATAGAACGCTTCAATAATGGCTCTGATCAGGTCCAGCGTTTTATTGTCCTGGTCATTTTCAGGATTGTATTCGCTGATTTCCAGGCCGCATATCCTGGCGTCGCGCTTGATTGACCTGAGCGCCGACATGAGTTCGTCCGCCCGGAGGCCGTCCGGGGCCGGCGTTTCGACGCCGGGCGCATCGGCGGGATCAATAAAGTCCAGGTCTATGCTGATGCCGATCAGGCTGCAGGTCCGGCTCAGCTGTGCTATCGCCGCCTGTAAGGTCTGGGCGAGATGGCTGATTTGATCGGCAAAAATAATCCTGACGCCCGCCTCTTGCAATAACGCATACTCCTCCTGCTCGTAGCTGCGGATGCCTATCTGGATCAGGTGTTGCGGCTTGATGAAGTGGTCGGCCGGGTACAGGGCCGACAGCCGGCTGTCGGCCTTGCCCAGCAGGGCCGATACAGGCATGCCGTGAATATTGCCGGAAGGGGAGGTTTCAAAGGTATGGGCATCCATATGTGCATCGATCCAGATCAGCCCCAGGTCCTCTGTTTCCGGCAAGGCTTGCAGAACGCCGGGCCAGGTGCCCATGGCGCAGGAATGATCGCCGCCGATCACCAGGAACGGGCGGCGGGCTTTGGTCCAGTTCCGGGTCAGCCGGCTGGCTTGCCGGTTGAGCCGATACAACTGGTCATCCTTTGAGCCTCGATTGTCAGGCTGCAGGATATGCCATTGCAGCTGCAGGCCGCTATCGTGCAAGGGCTGCAGCACCAAATCCTCGCGCAGCAATTCAGCCGCATAACCGCATGACTGCATGGGGCCGCCCAGGCAAGAGGCAATCCCCAGTGTCTGTAATTTGGTCATAACCGTTTCCTCCTGAAAAAAGAATCGAAACATGAGTTGATCCGGGGCGATTTTAGCGGATGGTAACACAGGGGAGGATGCTTGGGCTCACGGATAGCCAGTCATCCGAGAACGGCAGGGGGAGATATCGATTTTCAGGTCGGAAATACCGGTATGGCAGGGCGTGTCTTTAGTGCAATCAGCCGTTACCTGAAAGCAACGGCTGTTGTAAAAATTGACTATTGTTATTGGCAGGCCTGCCTGAAAAATACCGTAGGGTACGCATTGCGTACCTTCTCCAGCGGTTCCGGTGAAAGTCATCCCAACAGGTACCAGACTGTGAAAGAATTAGTGAAAAGCATCATAAAAAGCCTTATTCACCACGAAGATCACAAAGGACACGAAGAAAAAATAAAATTAATCAATAACTTAAAGCTTCGTGCTCTTCGTGTCCTTCGTGGTTAAATCTTTTAAATTGAATACTTTCACAGTCTCGTACGCGATGCGTACCCTACCGGATTTATGAAAACCTCTGACGCCCTATCGGTCAGTGGATAGCTTGTCTTTCATGGCGACGCATGCCTGAAGGTAATGTTTCCGACTAATGAATAAATGCCCTAGCCACATGGTTGCCGGGACTGACATGCTACAGGCTTTGCTACAGGAAAGCGGATGCTTTTCCGCGCGTGCCGTCAGGGGTGTGTATCATATGGATCAGAAAGGGTAAGAATTGATTGAACCTTGTTTGTTTGATACCTTACAATTTCGCTGGGTGAATTATAAAAAGAAAGTCATCGGGTGATTTCAGTTGCCCCGCAGTCGCCCTTATGGTTAATAATAATTTTGGAGTATGGTATGTTTAAAATTCGTTCGCTGGTTTCAGCGTTGATGCTTGCTGGCAGCGTTTCTGTTGCTTCAGCCTGGGAGGCTTTGCCTGCAAAAGCGCCTGAACCGGCTGATAACCCTTCCTCGGAAGCTAAAATAGAGCTCGGTAAAATTCTATATCACGATCCGCGTTTGTCTTCGACCGGTACACTGTCCTGCGCATCTTGCCATAACACCATGTTAGGCGGCGAGGACAACAGAGCGAATTCGATAGGCGTCCATGATCAAACAGGCGGCCGCAGTTCACCGACAGTCTGGAATGCGGCGTTCAGCAAAGTCCAGTTCTGGGACGGCCGGGCGGCAAGCCTTGAAGATCAGGCGGCAGGCCCTGTGACCAATCCTATTGAAATGGGCATGAAGAGTTGGGATGACGTCGTGGCGCGCCTGAAAGCCATCGAGGGTTATCAAGGGCTTTTCGAGAAAGCATTCGGCAAGGATTCGATTTCCAAGGATAACGCGACCAAAGCGATCGCTGCTTATGAAAGAACCCTGATTACGCCGAACAGCCCTTATGACAAATATGTCAATGGCGACGAATCCGCTTTGACGGCCCAGCAAATCAGCGGTATGCAGAAATTCCAGGAAATAGGCTGTACCAGTTGCCACAGCGGCCCTGCCTTTAACGGCGAAGGCGCGTTCCAGAAGTTCCCTATCAACAGCAATGGTTATTTTGAAGCGCAATATCATTTCAAGAAGGATAAAGGGGTAGCGGAAGTCAGCAAAAATGCCGCTGACGAGCATATGTGGAAAGTGCCTACCTTACGCAATATCGCTTTAACGGCGCCTTATTTTCACAATGGTTCGGTTAAAACGCTGGACTCAGCCGTAACCTTAATGGCGAAACTGCAATTAGGCAAGGATTTGTCCAAGGAAGAGGTGGCTGATATCGTGGCTTTCCTGAATGCCTTGACTGGTGAATTCCCCAAACAAACAATGCCGGTTCTGCCAGGTACGCCCGGTACCACTTTAAACTAAGCCGTTTTCGGCAAGGGCGGCCGGTCGGCCGCCCTCATTTGCAAAGGGGAGCTTTCTGGCTCCCTTTTTTATTGCCCGCGGTAAATTGGCGCCGCCGCTATGCGCCTGTCAATCAGCTCGATGATTTTTTGATAAGCCGGACTGTTGACGGACTCGAAGCGTCTTTCGAATTCCGCCAGATCCATATTTTCAGGCAGATCCCGGGGATCCGGCATAAAGTCCCGGTAATCGTTTATCGCGGCCATGGCTTTCTGCATTCTGCGGGCGTTTTCAGGCGATGAGGTAGCCATTTCGCCAAAGTAGGTGCCGGCCTTGTCGGCGGCCAGGTCGATAAAGCTGAAGCCACTGCCTTCCCGGGCATCTCTCAACTCTTTTTCCTCGCCTATGGCCTGGGCAATCTGGCCGTTGGCCGATGCGGTCAGTGCCGCGGAACCGATAAAGTGCTTGGCCAGGTCTATTCGTTTATACATGAAGGCCGAATACTGTTGTTCGGTAACCGGCAAGGGCTTGGACGCAGGCAGGAATTTTTCGGTTTCCCGTTTATTGACGTATTCATTGACGGTAAAAATAACGATCCTGTTTTCTTCGATGGCATTTTCCAGGCTAGAGCGCTGACAGGCCAGTTCAAACAGCGGTTTTAGCAACTCCGCCAGCGACAGGCGCCAGGCCGGGTCATGCCGGGCAACGATCTCGGCCAGTTTTTGCTGGTAGACATTGTACGTCTGGCTGTCGCCGTCATGCCCCTGAGTCAGGAAATTTTTGGCCTGTATCAGGGTTTTCGCGTCGGAATTGTAAGCGATGGTCAGTTTTTTGCCTTCAATTTGCACGGCTTTAATGGGCCGGGTCGCCAGGATGAAATAGTCATTCAACGATGAATGCTGAATTACCTTGTCGATAACAAACGCGGCGAGTTTGGCTGGCAGCAATAGCTTTCCGGCTTTAAATTTCGTGATGCCGGGCAGGGGCGCGTCGTTTTCACTGCCTAATCTGAAGCTGATATTCAAATATTTGCCCAGGCCGTTTTCAGGCAGGGTTACCGTGACGTTGAATCTGACTTTGTTGTCTTTCAGTTCAATTCTGACGGCGCTTTTACTGTACCGGTTCAACAGATAATTGCCGGCGAGATTGAGGTCGGCTTCGGTCAGTTCAATCGTATGGATTTCGTCTGGCCGGGTTTTAGCGCCTTCATGCAGGATTTTTTTTGCCCTGACCACATCCTCGTGCGTCAGCGACCAGCCCAACTCGGTTTCAGGCGTGTTGCCGACCGCAAACAGGACCAGCATGACGCAGAAAAACACTAATGCACACAGGCAATAGCTCAAGGCACGGAATAAAGTTTTCATAAGGATAGCTTATAAAAACTCCAGCTTGAAGCCTGAGGACTTTAAATAGTCGGCTTCCTGGATCAAATCGGCATAGGTGAGCGGCGACTGGGCCAGCCAGTTATCCGGAAACTGTAAACTGATTTTGGATTTTACAATGGCGATCTTAAAGTCCGGTAACTGGTGCTCGTGGCGGTTGCGGCGCAACAGGACGGCCAGGCGCAGAATAATGGCCAGATAGGGGGCGTCGATGTCCCAGGGAAACGGCAAGCCGCTGAAACGGCTATGCGAGAATTTACGCCGATGCGATCTGACAATCGTGGCCAGCAAAATCTGGTCTTGCCTGGAAAAGCCGGCCAGATCGCCATTCTCGATAATATAGGCGCTGTGTTTATGGTATTGGTTATGGGCGATATCATGGCCGATCTCGTGCAGGGAGGCCGCCCAGTCCAGAAATTGCGCGCTGTTTTCATTGTTGAAAAGACATACGGCGCTGTTGAGCTGAGCCAGCATGTAGTGAACGGTCTGCCTGACGCGCTCCGCGTGTTCCTTGTCGGTATGATAACGCTCGGCCAGTGTCTGCACGGTCGCCGAGCGAATGTCGCGGTCATAAATCCGGCCCAGTAAGTCCTGGATCAGGCCTTCCCTGAGCGCGCCGTCGGAAACGGTCATCTGCTCGATGCCGAGGCTTTTGAAGGTGGCGTAGACGATTGCCACGCCGCCCGGGAATACCGGCAGGCGCTCCGGGTCGAGTCCCGGCAAAGCCAGTTGGTTAATATGGTCGCAGCGGTTGATATGGGCGATCAGTTGTTCCAGGCCGTCCAGCGTGATGCCGTTGTTGCTCCAGTTCTTGATCTGCAGGACTTTGTCGATGGCGCGCAAGCTGCCGGAAGCGCCGATGGCTTCGTCCCAGTTTTTGCGCTGGAACTGTTTCGCGAAGGGTTCCAATTGCTGCTCGGCAAACAGGACGGCTTGGGTAAATGCGTGTTTGGACAGCCTGCCGTTCTTGAAAAAGCTATTGCTGACCGAAACGCAGCCCATGGGCAGGCTCTCTTTTTTCCTGGGCGTGGCATCCTGGCCGATAATATATTCGGTGCTGCCGCCGCCGATATCCATCACGAAGCGAAGGTTGGCGTTGGTGCCCAGACTGTGCGCGACGCCCAGATAAATCAGGCGCGCCTCTTCTATGCCGGAAATGATGTCGATAGGATGATTCAGGGCTTTTTCGGCTTTGGCCAGAAACTGCGCGGCGTTTTTGGCCGTGCGCAGGGTGTTGGTACCGACGGCTCGGACACTGCCGGGCGGAAAGTTGCGGATTCGCTGGCCGAATCGCTGCAGACACTCCAGCGCCCTTTTTTGCGTGGCGACATCCAGATTGTGCTTCTTGTCCAGTCCGGATGCCAGTCTGACCATCTCCTTAAGCCGGTCGATGGTTTGCAGTTTGCCATCGGCCAGGCTGCAAACGATCATGTGAAAGCTGTTCGACCCCAGGTCTACAGCGGCAACGATTTCAGGCGGTTTCTTTGGCACAAGCTATCCGGTTTTAGTCTACGAAACTTTTAAAGATCTGATAAAATTACAAACTTTTTAGCTATCCATCTCATAGTGTTCTAATGGATGCGACGCTTAATTTAACTTATTTGAAGGCTTCCGTTAAGTGTTAGTTTTAGCATGAAGGCATTATCAATTCGAAATCTCAAAAAAATCTATAACAATGGATTTATGGCTTTAAAAGGCATTGATCTTGATGTCGAAGCCGGTGATTTCTTTGCGTTGCTAGGACCTAACGGGGCCGGAAAATCCACCACCATCGGCATTATCAGTTCCCTGGTCAATGCCACCAGCGGTTCGGTCAGTATCTTCGGACATGACCTGCGGCACGATCGGGCCCGGGCGAAAAGCTGCATCGGCCTGGTGCCTCAGGAAGTCAATTTCAACCAGTTTGAAACCGTCAAGAATATCCTGCTCAATCAAGCCGGCTATTACGGCACGCCGCGCAAAATCGCCCTGCAGCGGACCGAGCAATGCCTCAAGCAGATGGATCTGTGGGATAAACGCGACATGGTATCGAGGCGTTTGTCGGGCGGCATGAAGCGCCGGGTCATGATTGCCCGCGCGCTGGTTCATGCGCCCAAGCTGCTGATTCTGGACGAGCCGACGGCAGGCGTCGATATCGAAATCCGTCGCTCGATGTGGAAAATGATGCAGGAAGTCAACCGGCAGGGCACGACCATCATTCTGACCACGCATTATCTTGAGGAAGCCGAAAGCCTGTGCCGGAATATCGCCATTATCAATCACGGCCTGATCGTTGAAAATTCCGACATGGCCAGTCTGCTGGCCCGGCTGAACATCGATTATTTTGTGCTGGATCTGGCCGAACCGATCGATGCGGTGCCGGTTATCGAGGGCTATCAGATCGAGCGCGTTTCGGACAAGGTGCTGAACGTGGGCGTGCCCAAGGAGTACGGGCTGAATACCTTGTTCAAGTTGTTGACGGAACGCAATATCAAGGTGATCAGCCTGAAAAACAGGACCAACCGGCTGGAACAACTGTTTATGGATTTGATTGATCAAGAATCCGACGAGTCACTGCAATGAATCATGCCATAGCCCTTAGAACCATTGTCAAAAAGGAAGTCCAGCGCTTTATCCGCATCTGGCCGCAAACCCTGCTGCCGCCGGCCATTACCACGGCGCTGTATTTTCTGATTTTCGGCAAGCTGATCGGCGACCGGATCGGCACGGTCGGCGGCGCCAGCTATATGGATTATATCGTGCCGGGCGTGATTCTGATGTCCGTGATCAGCCATTCCTACGCCAATGTCGTGTCCTCGTTTTATTCGACCAAGTTCCAGCGCAATATCGAGGAGTTGCTGGTTTCGCCGGTGCCCAACTGGGTGATCCTGTCCGGCTATGTCAGCGGCGGCATTATCCGCGGTTTGCTGGTGGGACTTGTTGTGGCGTTAATATCGCGTGTCTTTGCCGATATCGCCATCAACAACATTGCCGTCACTTTATCGATAGCCGTATTGACGGCTACAGTCTTCTCGCTGGCCGGGTTTATCAATGCCGTGTTCGCGGACAGTTTTGACGATATTTCCATCATCCCGAACTTCATATTAACGCCGTTGAGCTATCTGGGCGGCGTGTTTTACTCGGTCGACATGCTGCCGGATGTCTGGCAGACGGTTTCCCTGGGCAATCCGATCCTGTACATGATCAATGCCTTTCGCTATGGCCTGATCGGCGTAACCGATGTGGACGTTACGATTGCCTTTGTCATGACCGGCGGCTTCAGTGTTGTCTTGATTCTTTTCAGCCTGTTTTTGCTGCATAAGGGTGTGGGGATTAAGAATTAGAGCACGCGTCACGCGTAGGCGGGTTGGCGCTTTAGCGGAAACCCGGCATGGACGGCTAGTTCAGGGTGTAGTACCAGTTTTCAAAATGTTCAGATGAATGAAATTCCAAAAGGTACGCAGTGCGTGCCCTACCGCTGTTAAAAGTGCTGGCGCTTGACCCGGCAAACGGGCTCCCCGACCCGTCTTTAATTAAAACATCCCCGAAAAAGGCTGCACCGTCACCCATTCGCCGGCTTTGATGTCGGTGCTGTCATGGGCCAGAATGATGAACGCGTTCGCCAGGCTCATCGAGCTTAAAATCCCCGAACCCTGCTTGCCGGTCGTTTTTACGCGCCATTCCCCGTGTTCACTCTGTTCGATGATACCGCGATAGATTTCCGTGCGGCCGGGTTTCTTGCGCAGGTTTTCGCAGGCTTTGGCCAGGAAGGCCGGGGCGATCGGTTTGTCGGTGATGCCCAGCATTTTTTCCAGGGCGGGCAGCACAAACTGATAAAACGTCACCATGACCGCCACGGGATTGCCGGGCAGGCCGAAGAACGCGGCCTTGCCGATCCGGCCGAAAGCCAGGGGCCGCCCGGGCTTGATGGCGACTTTCCAAAAGTCGACCTGGCCGGAACCCTGCAGCGCCGTTTTCGTGTAATCGGCTTCGCCGACCGACACGCCGCCGGAGGAAATGATCACGTCGGCATAGGCGCCGGCTTCCTGGAAACGCTTCAGCAGCGTCTCGGGGTCATCTTCCAGTATCCCTAAATTGATGACTTCGATATCGGGGCGGTCCAGCGCCGCCAGCAGGCTGTAACGGTTGCTGTCGTAAATGCCGCCGGTGCCCAGCGTCTGGCCGATGCCGAATACTTCGTTGCCGGTCGAGGCGATGGCGACTTTAAGTTTCCGGCATACGTTGATTTCGGCGATGCCGAGCGAGGCGCACAGGCCGATATCGGGCGGCGTCAGGTATTTGCCCGGCTGCAGAACACTCTGCCCCTGGCGGATGTCTTCGCCGGCCTGGCGGACGTTCTGGCCGGCTTTGTGCCGGCTGTCCAGTTCGATGGAATTATCGGACAGCTGGACCTGTTCCTGCATGATTACGGTGTCCAACCCTGCCGGCATGGGGGCGCCGGTCATGATGCGGACGCATTGGCCGCGTGCCGTGTCGCCGGCATACGGCCTGCCGGTAAAGGCCTGGCCAATGATTTCCAGCCGGCGCGTGCCCTGGCCGGGCAGGTCTTCGGCATGCAGCGCGTAACCGTCGACGGCGGAATTGGTATGCGCCGGCACATTGACGGCCGAGATGACCGATTGGTAAAGCGTGCGGCCTCTGGCATGCTCGATATTGAGGCGCTCATAACCGCTGACTGCGGGCACGGCGGCCAATATCCGGGCCAGGGCGTCCTTGACGGGGATCAGGCCGGGTTCATGGATATCGTTGCAGCTGGGTTGGGTCGTAATCATTTTCGCGTGCTGGGTCCGTTGGTGGGAATGCCGTTGCTCATAAAGCTCAAAAAATACTCCAGGTTCCTAAACTCCGGGCTTTGGGCGGGGATGGGCCGGGCTTTGATCTGTGCCAGGCATTCCCTGAAGCGCCGGTGAAGGGTGCCCATTTCGCCCCATTTTAACCGATAAGTCGGCCAGTGGCTGGTGTGGCCGAGGGACGGGCTGAGGATTTCGGAGCGCAGTTGACGGCCTGCGTTTTGCACATGGCAGGTGGCGCAGGCGAAATTCAGCTGGCCTCGGCGCTGGTAGTAAAAATCCTTGCCCTGCTGGTAGGCGGCCAGGGCGCGCGGATCGTCGGCCGGTATCGTGACCGTGATCGGCTTTTCGCGCGAGGTAAACGCCAGATAGGCCAGCAGGCTGGCTATGTCGCCTTTTTCATAGGGCAAGGGATCTTCATGATTGTCCGTGCGGCAGTCATTGACGGCGCGAGCCAGGGTGATGACTTCGCCCTTGGCGCGGTCCCAGCGAGGGTATTCGTGCGCGATGGCGATACCTTTATCGGGCAGGCAATCGGCATAACGGCGGCCGTTTTTAAAAGGCGTGTTGAATAAGACTTCGCCTTGCTCTATGGCCGCCTCATAAGGCGGGAATTCCTCGATCGCTTGCCAGGACTGGCGCGCGATCGGATCGATCGCATATACGCCTTCGGCGTAATCGGGCAGTGTCAGTCCGGGGAACAGTTGCCGGTAATGCTGCCGGAAATCTTGCTGGTCCTGCAGCGGATCGGCATGCGAAGGCGCCGCCGGCAGCAGCCAGAGCAGGCCGCCGAGCAGCAGGGCGCTACTTGATAATGTGCTGTTCAGAGTCTTTGCGGCCAAGATTGTCCACCCAACTGATAACGATTTTGTCCCCGGGCTCGCCGCCTTTCAGCATAAAGGCGAAATAGGGATCCTTGGAAATACTGCCGCCCATGGTGCAGTTGGCAATGATCCTGCCGTTATGCGTGACGGTCAACTCTTGAATAAAGTGCGCGGGGATCGGCTGGTTGGTTTTTTTGTCGATGTTGCGGCCGTGCTCCATCGGGTGCGCGATCAGGGTTCTGATCTGGGTCTTGCCGTCGATGCGTTTGCTGCGGATCTTGATGCTGCCCATGTTAGCCTCCGCAGCCGCCGATGGTGACTTTGACCGTTTCCCTGGCGCTGTACAGGTTATTGCCGGTCTGCGCAATGACGATGACATCGGAGGTCTCAGCCATCTTTAACCGGGCCGATACAAACGGCTCAAGTTCGGGCGACAGGTCGAACCGGGCGGCCAGCGGCACGGGGTTTTTTTCGACCAGAATGGAAATGTTTTCGATGCCGTCAAGACTGCTGGTGACGGTAATGGGGACCACGGCGCCGTTCTCCGCGATTTTCGGGATTTTGATATTGATTTTGTCGGTTTCGATAAGCTTTTGGTCCTTGAACAGGTTTTTCAGCGTTTCTTCCAGTATGCTCGGGGCAAAGTTTTCGGCGACCCATTCCGCGTTGGCCGATTCAGCGCTAAGCAAGCCGCTGGCCGCCGCCACGGAACAGGCGCCGAACGAAATAGACTTTTTCAGGAATTCCCTGCGATTGACGGACATATTGATACTCCGGTCTGTGTTACTGATATGTCATTCCAGACTCCAGAGATAATCGACGACCTTGTCGATCTCCTCGGCGTCGAGAACGTTGTTTCTGCCAAAGGGCGGCATGCTGGTTTCGGGGTTAAAGCGCGTCGCGTCCCAGATCTGTTCGCGCAGTTGCCGCTTGTCTTTAAACCGGCTCGGTATCGCCGACAAGGCGGGGCCGATATTGCCCGGCGCTTCGCCGTCTTCAATCACATGACAGGCCAGGCAGTTGCCTTTGTTGCGGTCGAATGCGATTTGCCTGCCTTCGTCCAGCCGCTGTTCAGGGATGCCGGTCATGCCGGTGCAGGACAGCAGCAACAGCGAGGGAACAATGAGGCGGATGTTCATGACGGAATGGGGGCGCCTTTGAACAAGGGCTGGTAGGCGCGGGCCGATTGCTCGGGATGCCGGTCAAAAATGCCGCCGATGACGGCCAGCATATCGGCGCCGGCCGCCAGCAATGGCGCGCCGTTGCCGGGCAGGATGCCGCCAATGGCCACGATGGGGACACGCAGCGCGCGCCGGGCTTGCGCAAGCGTCTCAATGCGCGCGGGCGCGGCCAGCGGCTTGGATGAGGAGGGAAAAAACCGTCCGAAAGCCACATAGGTGGCGCCTGCTTGTTCGGCTTCGACGGCGCGTTTGAGCGAATCATAACAGGATACGCCGATAATGGCGTTCGCGCCCAGCCGCTTTCTGGCCTCAATGATATGGCCGTCTTCCTTGCCCAGGTGAACGCCGTCGGCACCCGACTGGACAGCCAATTCGACGTCGTCATTGATAATCAGCGGCACGTCATGGCGATGGCAGAGTCCGGCCAGTTCGCGGGCCAGCCGCACGGCATCGATGGGGTTCTTGTCGCGATACTGCACGACGGCCGCGCCGCCCCGAATGGCGGCCGCGACCTCGTCAATAATCGTGTCGATGGCTTTGTGGTCGGTCTGGGTGATCGCGTAAAGCCCGGTAGTCGGAAATTTCATCAGTCGTCGATCCAGAAAAAACGGTTGGGGTTGTGCTGGCCCTGGCCGGGGCGATAGGCGGCCTGAAGCGCATTCCAGGTGTACTCCTGGGCTTCCATGACGGCCTGGAAAGGCGCAAGCCCTTGCGCGACCAGCGCGGCCACGGCCGAAGCCAGCGTGCAGCCGGAGCCGTGGTAGCTGTCCGGCAGCCGGTCCCAGGTAAAGGTTTCGAGCAGGCGCCCGTCATGAAACAGTTGATTGCTGACCGCGGGTGAAGTTTCATGCGTGCCGGTAATCAACACGTACTCGCAACCTTTATCGAGCAGCGCCAGGCCGCAGTTATGCAGGTCGGTCAGGCCGGTCAGCCGGCGCGCTTCCATGCTGTTGGGCGTCAGTACGGACGTGCGGGGCAGCAGCTGGTCGGTGACGGCGGCGATGAGCCGGTCGGTCGACAGCTCGGCGCCGCCGCCCGCCGCCAGCACCGGATCCAGCACAACCGGAATCCGGGGATGGCGGGTCAATATCGCAGCAATGGCAGCGGCCGTGTCATGATGCCCGATCAGGCCGATTTTGATGGCCTTGACCGGCAGGTCGGCCAACAGGGTGCCGGCCTGGCTGATGATGTCGTCCGGCCGTTGCGGAATCAGCTTTTTGACATTGCGCGTATCCTGTTCGGTCAGGGCCGTGATCACGCTGGCGGCATGGCACCGGTGGCTGACCAGGGTCTCGATATCGGCTTGCACGCCGGCGCCGCCGCTGGGATCGTGGCCGGAAAAACAGAGGACGACGGGACGGTTCATGCTCAAAACGGCTTGACGACGGCCAGAATCACGATGCCGAGCAGAAACAGCACCGGCACTTCATTCATCCAGCGGTAAAAGACGTGATCGCGCTGGTTGCGATCGTGTTTGAAGTCGAGCAGCCAGATCCCGCAGAAAACGTGATAGACCACCAGCAGCGCCAGCAGCGCCAGTTTGGCATGCAGCCAGCCGGCCGACCCGTACAGGGCCCAGGCGTAATCGGCCAGCATCCAGATGCCGAAGATGAAGGTCAGGATCATGCCCGGCGTCGTGATGCCGTAATACAGTTTGCGCTCCATAACCTTGAAGCGCTCGTTGCTGATGGCGTCCTCGCTCATGGCGTGATAGACATACAGGCGCGGCAGATAGAACAGGCCGGCGAACCAGGTGACCATAAAAATCAGGTGAAATGCTTTTAACCAGAGCATGGCTTATCCTTTCAGCAGGGTTTCAATACGGGTTTTCATGTCGTCCGGGTCGAACGCGCCGATTTTTTGCAAGGCAATCGAACCGTCCGGCGTGATCAGGAACGTGGTCGGCGTCAGCCGGACATCGCCGAATGCCCTGGCATGCTCCGCCTGCAAATCCAGTGCAACATCGTAAGGCAATGCGTTGTCTTTGGTGAAGGTGACGACATGGTTTGGCGGGTCGTAATACATGGCGACGGCGATAATTTCTAGTCCCCGGTCGTGATAGTTCCGGTAAAGATCGATCAGGTGTGGGATCTCCTCCATGCAGCCGGGGCAGTCGGTGGCCCAGAAGGTGACCAGCACGGGCTTGCCGCGCAGTTCATGCAGGGCGATTTTTTTGCCGGTGATGGTCGTGAAAGTCGTATCGGGCGCCGGCGTCACGGTTTTGCCAAAGCCTATCCAGAGCACGGCCGAAATCAGCACCAGTAACGATAATCCTAAGAGCCGGTCTTTGATTTTCATTATTTTAAAATGTCAACTATTGGTAATATCGGGATTATAGCAAAGCTGTTAAGCTATAGGTCTTTTTAGCGCATAGTCTTTCGGAGATTGTCTCTATGAAAAAAATCCTTATTTCAGATAAGTTGGCGGAAGCGGGTATCAATTATTTACATGATCAGTCCGATATACAGCTGCATATCGAGACAGGATTGAACGAAGAAGGGCTCTGCGGGATTATCGGCGATTATGACGCGCTGTTGATACGCAGCGACACCAAAGTCACGAAAAAAGTATTGCAGGCGGGCACGCGCCTGAAGCTGATAGGCCGCGCCGGCATCGGCGTCGATAACGTCGATCTGGCTGCCGCCACGGAGCAGGGCGTTATCGTCATGAACACGCCCGATGCCAATGCCACGACCACGGCTGAGTTGGCCATCGCCCACATGATGTCGCTAAGCCGGCATTTGCCGGCCGCCGACCGCTCCATCCGCTCGGGCAAATGGGAGCGCGCCAGGCTGATGGGCTCCGAAGTCGCGCACAAGACGCTGGCCATCATCGGTTTTGGCACCATAGGGCGGATCGTCGCCCAGCGCGGTTTAGGCCTGAAAATGCGCGTGATCGCGCATGATCCTTTTGTCACGCCGGAGATCTTCGAGAATCTGGGCGTCGAGTCAATGGAGCTCGATGAGCTCTTGATCCAAGCCGATTACCTGACCCTGCACTGTCCCTTGATCGAGAAAACACGCGGCCTGATAGGCCGCACCCAGCTGACCATGATGAAGAAGGAAGCGATGCTGATCAACTGCGCCAGAGGCGGACTGGTCGATGAAGACGCGTTGTACGAGGCCCTGAAGACCGGTCAGATCGCCGGCGCGGCGCTGGACGTCTATGAACATGAACCGCCCGCCAATTCACCCTTGCTGGAACTGGATAATATCGTGTTTACGCCGCATTTGGGCGCGTCCACGAGCGAAGCGCAGGTTGCCGTCAGTGTCGAGATCGCCAGACAGGCCGTTACCTTCCTGAAAACCGGCGAAGCGGTCAATGCCTTGAACCTGCCCAGATTGTCGGCGGAAGAACTGAAAAAATCACGCGAATTCATGACGCTGGCCAATATTCTGGGCAAAGTGCTGGTTAATCTGGCTACCCATCCGCTGGAAAAGATAGAGGTGGCGTTATTCGGCAGGGCGGCGGAAGTCGAGGCGCGTCCGGTTTCGGTCGCGGCGCTGATCGGCGTGCTGAGCGAGCATGTGTCAACGCCGGTCAATCGCGTCAATGCCGAGAATATCGCCCGGCGCCAGGGCATTTCGCTGATTGAGTCGAAAACGGAGGAAACGCAGGATTACCTGTCGCTGATCAAGGTGACCGGGCACTATGCCGACCAGGGCATTACCCTGGCGGGCGCCTTGCTGGGCGGCCGTCATCCGCGCCTTGTTTCCATCGATCAATTCGACCTTGAAGTCGTGCCTCAGGGTACGTTGCTGATTACCCGCCACGAGGACCGGCCGGGCGTGATTTCGGCCATCAGCGCCGTATTGGGCGATGCCAATATCAATATCACCCGAATGGAAGTCAGCACGGCCGATGAGCAGCAGCAGGCGATGGCGGTGATCAGTGTTTCCGAGCCGTTAACGGATGATTTGTTGCAGCAGCTGTGCGGCATCGGGGCCGTGCATAAAGCGACCCAGATCAATTTATGAGTTTCGATATTGTTTGTTTTGATTGCGACAGTACTTTAAGCCGGATAGAGGGGATAGACGAACTGGCCCGGCGCATCGGATTGGGCGAGGAAATGTCCAGGCTGACCGAGGCGGCCATGAACGGCGAGTTGCCGTTGGAAGCGGTCTATGGACGGCGCCTGTCGCTGATCAGGCCGGACCGGGCCGGCGTTGACTGGCTGGCGGACCTGTATGTCAAGGAAATTGTCGAAGGCGTCAGGGAGGTGTTTGCCGCGCTGTCGGCGCAAGGCAAGGAACTGCATATCATCAGCGGCGGCATCCGTCAGGCCTTATTGCCTCTGGCCAGGTATCTGGATCTGCCGGAAAGCCATGTGCATGCCGTCGATGTTTATTTTGACGAGGATGGCCGCTATCGCGATTATGACCAGGCCTCGCCTCTGGCCAGAACCGGCGGCAAAGCGGATTGCTGCCGGCAGTTAAGCAGGCCGCAAGCATCCCTTGTTATGATTGGCGACGGCAAGACCGACATGGAGACCAGGCAGGCAGGGGCTTATGTGATCGGTTTTGGCGGCGTGGCGGACCGGTCCATTGTGCGCGAACAAGCGGATATTTATATTGTCGAGCCTTCATTGACCGCCATTCTGCCGTATATTTTATAAAGTGTATCGATTAGCGCCGGACAGAATGTTAAAATCGTTAAATTTTAAACTGTTACTAGAGAGAGACAATGGCTGGACATAGTAAATGGGCTAATATCAAACACCGCAAGGCCGGACAGGATGCCTTGCGCGGCAAGCTTTTCACTAAAATCCTTAGAGAAATTTCAGTAGCGGCAAGATCCGGCGGCGGCGACCCGGCGACCAACCCGTCTCTACGGACAGCGATAGACAAAGGCCTGGGCGCCAATATGAAGCGCGATACCATTGACAATGCCGTCAAGAAAGCAACCGGCACGCTGGAAGGCGTTAATTATGAAGAAGTGCGCTACGAAGGCTACGGTCCCGGCGGCACGGCCGTCATGGTCGATTGCTTGACCGATAACCGTAACCGTACCGTTGCCGAAGTCCGCCATGCGTTTTCCAAAGCAGGCGGTAATCTGGGGACCGACGGCTCCGTGGCTTATATGTTCAATAAGGTCGGCATTATCACTTATGCCGATTCGGTTGACGAAGACGCGCTGATGGAAGCGGCGCTGGAAGCCGGCGCGGAAGATGTGGTCACCAACGATGACGGTTCGATGGATGTCATGACGACGCCGGAAAGCTATCTGGAAGTCAAGGATGCCCTGGTTGCGGCGGGCTTTCAGCCTGATAACGCCGAAATCACCATGCAGGCAACCACCAATACCGAACTCGACGCTGAAACCGCGGAGAAAATGATGCGCCTGATCGACCGACTGGAAGACCTGGACGACGTGCAGAATGTCTATTCCAACGCCGACATCAGCGAAGACATCATGGAGCAGTTGTCTGAAAAGGCATAAGACCTATTGGCTTTTCAGCCTTTCCATTACCACTTGCAGGCACCATTCATTGTGACGCGCATTTTAGGGATAGACCCCGGATCAAGAATTACCGGTTACGGCATTATCGAGGAATCGCCGCGCGGTTATCGTTATATAGCCAGCGGCAGTATCCGCATCAGCGCCGATTATTTTCCTGACCGGCTCAAGCAAATATTTGATGGTGTACTGGAAATTGTCGATTTATATCAACCTGAGCAAATGGCCATAGAACAGGTCTTCATGCATAAAAATGCCGATTCCGCGCTTAAGCTCGGGCAAGCCCGCGGCGCGGCCATTTGCGCGGTTCAGGTCACCGACCTGCCGGTATTCGAATATGCCGCCCGGCAGGTTAAACAGGCGCTGGTGGGCAAGGGCAGCGCCGAGAAACTTCAGGTCCAGCATATGGTGAAGATTCTGCTCAATCTTCAAGGCGAGTTGCAGATCGACGCCAGCGATGCCTTGGGGATCTCTCTGTGTCATGCCCACTATCAGCAAACCGCGCGGCGATTGCAGCAGGGCGGGGCGCGATGATAGGTTTCCTGCGCGGCAAACTGGTGCTCAAAGCGCCGCCGATGCTGTTACTTGATGTGCACGGGGTCGGCTACGAAGTCGAAGCGCCGATGACGACGTTTTACAATCTGCCGGCCATCGGTGAGGAAGTCCAATTGCATACCCACCTTGTCGTTCGCGAAGACGCCCATATTCTGTTCGGGTTTCTGGCCGAATCGGATCGTCTGATGTTCAGGAACCTGATCAAGGTCAACGGCGTCGGCCCCAAGCTGGCGTTGACGATTTTATCCGGGCAGAGTGCCGAGGAATTCCGGCATTGTATTCATAATAATGACACGCAGGCTTTGGTCCGCTTGCCGGGGGTGGGTAAAAAAACCGCCGAACGCCTGATTATCGAGATGCGCGACAGGCTGCCCGATCTCGGGGGTAGTTCCACAATACAGGTCGATACTTCGGTTTTCCCGGCCGCCAAGGATCCCCGGCAGGAAGCGATCAGCGCTTTATGCGCATTAGGCTACAAGCCGCAGGATGCCAGCAAAATGGTGCAAGGCATCAGCACCGAGGACAAAAGCTGTGAAGACATTATCAGGTCGGCATTGCAGGGTGCCGTAAGATGATAGAGAGAGATCGCATGATTACCGCGCACAGTCTTTCGGATGAGGAACGGCAGGACCGGGCCATCCGGCCCAAGCGCCTGGTCGATTATGTCGGGCAGAAGGAATTATGCGCACAAATGGAGATTTTTATCCAGGCGGCGATAGCGCGCCAGGAGGCATTGGATCATGTCCTGATCTTCGGGCCGCCGGGCCTCGGTAAAACCACATTGGCCAATATCATCGCGGCCGAAATGGGCGTTAATATTCGCCAGACCTCGGGGCCGGTGCTCGACAAGGCCGGCGATCTGGCCGCGCTGCTGACCAATCTTGAAGCGCATGATGTTTTGTTCATTGATGAAATACATCGCTTGAGCCCGGCGGTTGAGGAGATCCTGTATCCGGCCATGGAGGATTATCAGATTGATATCATGATCGGCGAGGGGCCGGCCGCGCGTTCCATCAAACTGGATCTGCCGCCGTTCACGCTGGTCGGCGCGACCACCCGGGCCGGCTTGTTGACCTCCCCGTTGCGGGACCGCTTCGGCATTGTGCAGCGGCTGGAGTTTTATACCATCGAAGAACTGGCCAGCATCGTCGCGCGCTCGGCAAACGTATTGGGCATCAGCATGGAGCAAGGCGGCGCCCACGAGATTGCGCGCCGGTCGCGCGGCACGCCCCGCATCGCCAACCGCTTGCTGCGCCGCGTGCGTGACTATGCGGAAGTGAAGGGCAACGGCATCGTGACGGAAGAAGCGGCCAGCCAGGCGCTGGCTATGCTGAAAATCGATAATAACGGTTTCGATGCCCTAGACCGCAAATTGCTGCTGACCATGATTGAAAGCTTCGCCGGCGGCCCGGTAGGGCTCGATACGCTGGCGGCGGCGATCAGCGAGGAGCGCGGCACGATTGAAGATGTATTGGAGCCTTATCTGCTGCAACAGGGCTTTATCATGCGCACGCCGCGCGGGCGCGTGGTGACTCAGCACGCCTACCTGCACTTTGGTCTGCAACCACCGCAACAACAGGGCGTATCGGAAGACATATTTACATAATAATTAATTGGTTAAGTTAAGAGCGCAGTGGCATGAGGGTGACTTTTTAGTCGCCCTTTATGCTTTAAAGAGTGTCGGCTCACGGTTTTTTGATAGCGGCGTGGTTCCAGAGGGCTCACCAATGAGGGAATAAACATAATGAAAAGATTTATCTGGCCGGTACGGGTTTATTACGAAGACACCGATGCGGGCGGCGTAGTGTTTCATGCCAATTACCTGAAGTTTTTCGAGCGGGCAAGAACTGAAATGTTGAGGGCGATGGGGCATGAACAGGATCGATTGATGGCGGAAGGGACGATTTTTGTCGTGCGGTCCGTACAGGTCGATTACCTGCTCCCGGCCCGGTTTAATGACCAGTTGCAGGTCAGTGCCGAAATAAGTTTTATTAAAAAAGCCAGTTTCGATTTTGAGCAACAAATAACACGGGGCGATGAGGTTTTGTGCAGGGGCGTCATTCGCATTGCCTGTCTGAATGCAGAAACCATGCGCCCTAAAGTAATCCCTGAGAGTTTACAAGAGCAGTTAAAGAATGAATACTGATTTATCCATTATCCACCTGATTACCGAAGCGAGTTTTGTCGTTCAGTTTGTCATGCTGATATTATTGACGGCTTCGATAATATCGTGGACATTTATCTTTTCCAAACGCAAAGTGCTTAGCCGGGCCCTGGAAATTACCGATGAATTCGAAGAGCAGTTCTGGTCCGGCGTGCCGCTGGCCGATCTCTACAGAAAATTGACATCAAAAGACTTCGAGCCGGAAGGCATAGAGAAAATCTTCCTGGCCGGCTATAAGGAATTCTCCCGCATGCGGCAGGCCGGCAATGTCGAGCCCGGCGTGCAGGTGGAAAGCGCTCAGCGCACCATGCGCATCGAACTGTCGCGGGAACTGGACCGGCTTGACGAGCACCTGCCGTTTCTGGCGACCGTCGGATCGACCAGCCCTTATATCGGCCTGTTCGGTACGGTGTGGGGTATCATGAATTCCTTCCGTTCCCTGGGCAATGTCCAGCAGGCGACCCTGGCGCAAGTGGCGCCCGGTATTGCCGAGGCCTTGATCGCAACCGCTATCGGCCTGTTTGCCGCGATACCGGCCGTTGTGTCCTATAACCGCTTTTCCACGCACCTGGACAGATTGACCGGCCGTTATGAATTATTCGTTGAGGAGTTCGTCGTATTATTGCAAAGACAGGCGCACAACAAATGAGTCCACAAACAAGCAATCAACGCGGCCGCGGACGAAGAAAACCGATGGCTGAAATCAATGTCGTTCCCTATATTGACGTCACCCTGGTATTGCTGATTATTTTTATGATCACGACACCGATGCTGCAGACGGGGGTGAAAGTTGATTTGCCGAAAGCCGAATCGGCAACGGTAGAACAGAAAGATGATCCGCCGCTCGTCGTTACGATCGACAAGCAGGAACAATATTTTATCAGCAACGGCGACGGCAAGGATGAGCCTATACTGGCTGAAGAGATAAGCGCGCGGGTGGCGGCCATCCTGAGCAATAAACCGCAAACCCAGGTTCTGATCAATGCCGATGAGACATTGGGATACGGCAAAGTGGTCAGGGTAATGGCCGAGCTGAAAAGAACCGGTTTGTTAAGCAATGTAGGGCTGATGACTAAACCTGATGGGCAATAGAGAATAGATGGATAGTCAAAAACGATTCGTATGGCCGTTTATCCTGGCTTTAGCGCTGCATGTTGTGCTTTTCGGCCTGTTTACGCTGAGTTTCGACATCAAGCCTAAAGAAAGCAAGGAGCCGACGCCGGAAATTATCCAGGCTTCCCTGGAAGAAATTGACGTGCCTCCGGAAGCCGACGCTCAGCCTGAAAAAGAGGATGAGTCCCGGGCAGAGCAACAGCTGGCAGAAGCACTAGAACGGCAGCAACTAGTAGAGCAACAGCGGGCTGAAGCTGCCAAAGCGGCTGCCGAAAAGGCCGAAGCGGAAAGAGTTGCGGCGGTCGAGAAAGCCGCGGCAGAAAAAGCGGCCGCCGAGCAAGCTGAAACTGCTCGGGCTAAAGCGGCGGCCGAGAAAGCCGCCGCAGAAACAGCCGAAGCGGAAAGAATCGCGGCGGCTGAAAAAGCCGAAGCAGCCAAAGCCAAGGCTGCCGCCGAGAAGGCGGCGGCAGAGAAGGCGGCCGCGGAGAAAGCAGCAGCGGAGAAAGCAGCAGCGGAGAAGGCAGCAGCGGAGAAGGCAGCAGCGGAGAAGGCAGCAGCGGAGAAGGCAGCGGCCGAGAAAGCAGCAGCAGAGAAAGCGGCGGCGGAGAAAGCAGCGGCCGAGAAAGCGGCGGCAAAGAAGGC
>NZ_KN050816.1:0-31421 GCF_000746145.1 Methylobacter sp. BBA5.1 | reverse complement strand
GCGGAGAAAGCAGCGGCCGAGAAAGCGGCGGCAAAGAAGGCGGCAGCCGAGAAAGCGGCGGCAAAGAAAGCAGCAGCGGAGAAAGCAGCAGCGGAGAAAGCAGCGGCCGAAAAAGCGGCAGCAGAGAGGGCTGCGGCAGAAAAGGCGGAGGCGGAAAGAATTGCAGCGGCTAAGGCGGCGGCAGAGCAGGCGGAAATTGCAAAAGCAAAAGCTGCCGTGGAAGCGGCCAGAGCTAAAGCCGATGCTCAATCCCAGGCTTTAATGGCGGCAAAAGATGCCATTCAGAAAAAAGTCAATAGAAGCTGGATTCGTTCGCCTTCTGCTACAACCGGAATAAAATGCACTATTCAAGTCAGGTTGACTTCCGGAGGGAAAGTCATCGGTGAGCCGGTTATCATTGCATCGAGTGGCGATCAGTATTTTGATAATTCCGCAGTCAACGCGGTTTTAAAAGCTCAGCCGCTGCCCGTGCCTACGGATAAAGAATTGTTTAGCAAAGAATTTAGATCGTTTAAATTTGTGTTTGAACCAAAATGATAAATTTATGCTTCTAATCCGACGGTTTTTCTGGATATAAGCAGCTGGAAATGCGTTGCCAGAGGCAGGTGCCGCGAAGCTTTCAACCGGTTTTTTGAGTCAAGTGTCAGAGGAAATAATGTGAGTTTTTTTAGAAGAATGTTGTTAGTCGGCCTGATTGGTTTTTATGCGCCCGTGAACCACGCTGAAATGAGTATTGAAATTACCGAAGGCATCGAGAGCGCAATGCCTATTGCCGTGGTTCCTTTCGGTTTTCAAGGGTCAACCGGCATGCCCGTCAATATTGGCTCTATCGTGAACTCGGACTTGGGGCGCAGCGGTTACTTCAAAACGCTGGATGAACAGAATATGCTGAGCAGGCCAAGCACGGCGGAAGCGGTCAGATTTAACGAGTGGCAGGCCTTAGGCCAGAATTATCTGGTGATCGGGCAGGTAACCGAACAGGCTGGACAATACAATATTCAGTTTCAGGTATTCGATGTCTATAAAGGCACCCAGGTGCTGGGCTATCGCATGACCTCACCGGCCTCTGAATTGCGCCGAACAGCACACCATATCAGCGATATTATTTTTGAAAAGCTGACCGGTAACAAAGGGATCTTTAGCGGCCGGATCATTTATATCACCAGCCAGTCACAAGGCAACAAGCAGCGTATACACCAATTACAAGTCGCTGATGTCGACGGGTTTAATCCCCAAACTATCGCGTCATCGCCTGAGCCGCTGATGTCGCCGGCCTGGTCGCCTGACGGCAGACAAGTGGCCTATGTCTCGTTTGAGAGAAAAACGGCGGCGATTTATGTGCAGACGCTGGCGACAGGTGAACGGCAAAAAGTGGCCGAGTTCCCCGGCATCAATGGCGCGCCGGCCTGGTCGCCCGACGGGCAGAAACTGGCTCTCACCCTGTCCAAGGACGGCAACCCCGATATTTATGTGTTAAATCTGTCCACGCGCTCATTAACCAAGCTGACTCAAAGCTACGCGATCGATACCGAGCCGACCTGGTCGCCCGACGGCAGCCATATCGTTTTTACATCGGATAGAGGCGGCAAGCCTCAACTGTATATCATGCCCAGCACGGGCGGCCAGGAAAAAAGGCTGACGTTTACCGGCGATTACAATGCAGGCGCCAGTTTTTCACCTGACGGTAAAAATTTAGCCATGGTGCATGGCAACCGCGGCGATTATCGTATCGCCGTAATGGATATGGCGACCCGTACCGTAAACGTATTGACGGAAGGGCGCCTGGATGAATCCCCCAGTTTTGCCCCGAACGGCAGTTTGATATTGTATGCTTCACGAAAAGGCGGTGTGGGTTACTTATCGGCTGTATCAATCGATGGTAAAATGCAGCAAAAGTTGGTTTTTGATAGCAGTGAAGTGCGTGAACCGGCATGGTCCCCCTAGAGTTGTTGGCTGTAAACTGTTTTTTTGAGTAAAATTAATCACTTATTTTTGGAAATTAAAGATGAAATTGAATAGAACAATATTGGCATTGGCAATCAGTGCAACCATCTTGACAGCTTGTGGCACAACTGATGAAGAGGAACTCGGCCTGACTGACGGCAGCCAAAGCAACGCGGCCGGTATCAACGACGCCTCGACCAGCGGCTTCAATAATGGTTCCGGCTTCTCCGGTTCGGAAATGGGGGGCGGTTTTGGCAGCGCAGGCGGCTTGGGACCTGAATTTAGCGATCCGAGTAACCCGCTATCAAAACAAACCATTTATTTCATGCTGGACAGCAGTCAAGTCCAACAGGATTTTGTGCCGGTCATTGCCGCGCACTCGCAATATTTGCTTGCCAATCCCGGGCAGCGCATCGTGCTGGAAGGCCATGGTGATGAGCGCGGTTCTCGCGAATACAACATCGCATTGGGTGAACAGCGGGCAAAATCGGTCGCCAGCATGATGAAAGTGCAGGGCGTCAGTGACAGCCAGCTGGAAATTGTCAGTTACGGTGAAGAAAAACCGGCCGCATTCGGGCATGATGAATCATCCTGGGAACTGAATCGTCGTGTTGAACTGGTTTATCAAGGCAACTAAATGAAAACGCGTTTACTCATGCTGCTGTGCGCCTGCATCACGACTGCTAACGCAGAGCCGAGATCACTGCCGCCGGTTGTTGATTACTCAACCTATCCCGCCGGGACGGCCAATCCCGGCGCAATCCCGGCTAATGCCGTTTATGAGCTAATGGGACGCCTGGATCGATTGCAAACCGAAGTGCAGCAGCTGACAGGCAAAGTGGAAGAGCAGGCTCATCAGATTGCAGAGCTGAAAAAAAGTCAGAACACCATGTATTCCGACTTTGATGAGCGCCTGCACAGCATCGAGAGTAATACGACTGGTAGTGTTCCAGCGGATGTTGAAGCCCCGCTGGAGCAGGAAAGCGCCGTTGACCCGGCCGCTAATACGGCCGAGCCAGCTGCGCCAGCGGTAAGCGCGCCCGCGCCCGCCGTGCAGCAACCGGCTGCGCCCCAGGCTTCGGATGCTGAAAAACAACAATACCAGCAAGCGTATGAAGCCTTAAGAAGAGGGCATACCAATCAATCAATCACGGAATTCAATAACTTCATCAGCCAGTACCCTAACGGCACATATGCCAGCAATGCCCAGTACTGGCTAGGCGAGGCGTATAAAGTCAACCAGGACATCGATGCGGCACGCAAGGCTTTTAACGCGGTTATCCAGAATTACCCAAGCAGTGCCAAAGTGCCTGACGCGTTATTGAAGCTGGGATATATTGAATTTGATCAGAAAAACTGGGCCAAAGCGCGTGATTATTTAACCCGCATTACTAGCGATTACCCCAGCTCAACTGCAGCTTATCTGGCAAAAAAGAAATTGCTGCAGATTGAAGTTGCCAAGCCTTAGATTGTGAGTTCATTACGCATAACCGAAATTTTCCATTCGCTACAAGGTGAGTCGAATACCGTAGGACTGCCCACGGTTTTTATTCGGCTTACCGGTTGCCCGTTAAGATGCGTCTATTGCGATACCGCCTATGCCTTCACCGGCGGCACGAAAACAGAGATCGATGCCATTATCGATCAGGTTGAGCAATACGCGACCCGCCATGTGACCGTCACGGGCGGAGAACCGCTGGCCCAGCCCTCGTGCCTGGAATTAATGACAAGACTGCTCGACAAGGGCTATGTCGTCTCGCTGGAAACCAGCGGCGCGTTGGACGTGTCTGGCGTTGATCCGCGCGTGAGCAAAGTCATGGATCTAAAAACGCCCAGCTCGGGCGAATTAGGCAAAAATCGCTACCAAAACATCGACTACCTGACACCTAACGATCAGGTCAAGTTCGTGATCGGCAATGACGAAGACTATGAATGGTCGAAAGCGATCCTGGCCGAACATAATCTGCCAGGCCGCTGCGAAATCCTGTTTTCGCCGACCATGGGGCAGCAGAATCCGACCGAACTGGCCGAAAAGATCCTGCGCGACAGGCTGCCTGTTCGCTTTCAAGTACAACTCCATAAAATACTTTGGGATGATGCCCGGGGTAAATAAACTGAAATGTCAAAAAAAGCCGTTATCCTGCTGTCAGGCGGATTAGATTCAATTACCGTACTCGCCCTTGCCAAACAGCAGGGGTTTAAATGTTATGCCTTAAGTTTCGATTACGGCCAGCGGCATAATGCCGAGCTGAAAGCGGCCGCGCGGATAGCGACTGACTACGGCGTTGAAGAGCATAAAGTCATCAATATCGGTTTAAGCTCAATTGGCGGATCGGCTCTTACCGATGAACATATCGCCGTGCCCGATACGGCCCAGGAAGGCATTCCGGTCACTTACGTGCCGGCCAGAAACACCATCTTTCTGTCTTTCGCGCTGGGCTGGGCGGAAGTGTTGAACGCCCACGACATCTTTATCGGCGTCAACGCCGTCGACTATTCCGGCTATCCCGACTGTCGGCCTGAATTTATCAAGGCATTCCAGCACCTGGCGAATCTGGCCACCAAAGCGGGCGTGGAAGGTGAGCATTTTACAATCCATACGCCGTTGATCTCACTCAGCAAAGCCGAAATCATCAAACTGGGCACCGAACTGGGCGTGGATTACAATCGCACGGTTTCCTGTTATTCCGCTGATGAGCAAGGCCGCGCATGCGGTGTATGCGACGCCTGCCGTCTAAGAAAAACCGGATTTACCGAAGCCGGAATAGCAGATCCAACCCAATATCAAAAATAAATTAAAAAAAGGTTGCAAGAACCGAATTAATCTTTATAATGAGCATTCTTTGTTGAGGGTCGTTAGCTCAGCCGGTAGAGCACCGCACTTTTAATGCGATGGTCGTGCGTTCGAATCGCACACGACCCACCAACAAAACTCAAGCAAGTCAAGGGCTTAGAAGGAGATCAAGCCTTAGTAACTGTGTACTAAAACCATCGACTACAGTGATTTTATAGGTAGTCTTGTTTTTTTAATCTCAAGAATGAGAATACACAGATGCTCAATTTTCACATCATCAAAGTTGGCCTCAAGAACGGGGAAACCCGTTACCGCACCATTCTTACCAAATCTGGCAAGGGCATTAAAACTAAAACCTTCCGACGTAAACAGGATGCTCGTATTTGGGGTAATCGCGCCGTTTTGGAATCCCAGGAATATATTGCCAAGGGTATTAAGCCCTGCACCATCAAGTTCAGTCGTTTAGCGGATGAATACATGCGCTGGTGGACCGGCAAAGACCATGATCGGGCCAGATTGGTCTTATGGTGGGAAAAACGCTTAGGCAAATACCTCTTAAGCGATATTACCCCCGAATTGATCCGTGATACCCTTAAGCCGAAAAAGTCACAAGCCCCAGCCACCTACAATAAGCATCTGGCTGTCTTATCAGCCATTCTGGACTACGCCACCTTGCTGCAAGAGGATGACAGTATTCTGGAGCAATATATTGATGACAATCCCTGTAAGCGCGTCCGTTCACTCAAGGTCGACAACAAGATCGTCCGTTACCTTTCTGATGAAGAAAAGCCCCGGCTACTGAAAGCGGCTAAAGCCATTGGCGGCAAGTTCTATCTGAAAGTTTTGATGGCGCTGACTACCGGCATGCGCAAGGGTGAATTGGATCGGTTATGCTGGCAGGATATCGACTTTGACAAAGGACTGGCGCTGTTAGCCGATACCAAGAACGGCACGCCCCGTCACACGCCAATCCCCAGCGTTATTATGGATGAACTCAAAAAACACCGGGAAATAGGCAGTAGCCTATTGTTTCCATCCAGCACCGATCCCAACAAACCATTCGATTATAAAAAACAGTGGACCAATTGTCTGAAAGCCGCGAACATTAAAAATTTTCGTTGGCATGACATGCGGCACGACGTAGCCAGCACCTTGGCGCGTGATGGTAAAACGCTAAAAGAGATTGCCGAAATTCTTGGGCATAAATCTTTAGTCAGTACCGACCGCTATGCTCATTTATCGACAGAGCATAAATCGCAAGTATTGAATGACACAATGAATAGGGCGATAAGCCTATAGTCTAGTTTAGCCAGCTTAGGACGGGCATTCGAAAAGTGGAATCATTAACCGCTTCGTTGGCTTCCTTATCTTAATAATTTGCACTTTAATGGAGTTGCTAATGCCAGATTGTGATGAAAATTATAAACCTGAAGTATGTCATGCCGCCCTGGATCAAGCTTATCAAACAAAACAATATCATGATTTTATATGGGACTTAATTGAAGAAATACCCATAATAACTCTCTGGGATGCATGTTTTGGATTTGCAAGAGTATTGGCTTATTCAGGCTCTGTTCCTGAATGCATTAAGGATGCTGACTTAGACTCATTGTATCAGCTAAGCAAACCGAATATCTCAGATTCAGAACTATTGAAGCCAATACAAGAATGGCTATCTGACCAGTTGATTAAAAGTATATGTAAAAAAGAGATCGAGCCAAGTCTTGTAGGAAGATTTGTTGATGGTGCGATTGATCCAAAGCGAACTTTTGTTGATAGTAGTCAAATAACAGACTGGTTAGTTTGTAGAGGAATTAATATTGAAGAGGGCTCTGGCTATGAATTATTTACCTGGGAAGCAGCTAGTTATACAGAATTTATATATCAAGCAATTTTGAGAGCTTCACAACTTTTGGCATCAAAAGCGTACGATCCGGATTTTGAAATTTCGAATAATGATACGAGAGAAAATGATTATTTGTTTTTTGAAAATGCTCGTTTGAGATTGCAAATTGAGCAATTACCCAAACAATCTCAATTTACGAAAAAAAAGACTCATGCTAATGCAGAAAGATTTGCTAAAAATCGTGAGCAAGTTTTAGGTGCGGCACTAAATGTAATCAGTCATTGGCCTGAGCAGTGTCAGAATGGCGCAGGAAAATATGAAGCAACTAAAATAGCAAAGATGATAGACGAAAAATCGCTGATGTTTTGGCCCCAAACAGGCGAACCTCCTTTAAGTCTGGATAAAATGGAGCGAGAAATAAGCAAATGGATAAATAGTACTGTTAAGTAGAAATTAGTTCCCGTTCAGTATAATCTAGCCCACGAAATAATACGTTAACGCTGGATTACTATAGCCTCACATTTTTAAACAACGTGTGAGGCTTTCAAATGTCACAAAACGAACCCGCTTCAACTGCAAGCGCTTCATTAGGCGAATATTGTCCTAAAAATAAATTTTCCCAACATCCAGATAATCCGCTGAAAGAGTCAGAGTTTAACTGGCTATTCAAGAATCGCGACTATAACGGCTTTGCTAAAGCGTTCGTAAAAGTCACTTCAAGAAATTTTCTAGTCCATATTCCAACTTTTGTTCAGTGCTTAGCTGATCGTAGAGGCGCGTAATTCGGCATGAATCCGCATCTATGCAATCGGCTACCGATTCGGAAAATCGGGCACAGATAGCCGGTATCGCATACGAAATGCGGATAGATTGCAGAGTTTACGCGGCTTGTACCAGACAACTACAGTGAATTTATATAAAGACAGTGTCAGTGTTCAAATCAACGCTGGTTTTTATAGTCGCTTTGAACATCTCAACGCTATTTTTATCGCATAGAAGAAATATGATTAAAAATAATAAAACCGCCGAGTGTGAGGACATCCAAACGGCTCAAAAAATTATTTGTAGTTCACATTTAAATCAAATTGTCCTGGCACTGAGAGCAGCTTGTTATCGGCTGATGGCCTGGGTGAGTATGGTGGGAGGATCTTTATTTTGAAGGCCCTTTCATCAAGAATCCATCAGATACTGGGACAACTGGAGCATGTCAGGCAAACCGGACCAGGCAAGTGGCTGGCACGGTGTCCCGCTCATGATGACCGTTCCCCATCATTGGCCATACGAGAAGCAAATGATCGGATTCTGATTCATTGCTTTGCCGGTTGCGATGTAGCTGAGATATTGCAGGCCATCGGTCTGGATATGGCGGATCTGTTTCCGGAGCGCGTGAATGATCGTTATGGGCAAAAGTCCAGCCTGCCGAAATTCAGCGCCTATGAATTATTTCCGCTGTTAGTGCAGGAGGCCACCATTTTGGCATTAGCTTGGAGCGATGCCATGAGCAAACGGGCTTTATCCGATGCCGATTATCAACGCGTCAAACAAGCCTACCAGTGCGTGATGCGTCTTCAGATGGAGGTATCCAAATGACGCTGCATGACAGATTAAACGAACTAGGCATTGCTGATCCTTTCGCAGATTGGCCTAATCCTCAACCTTTGACTGAAAAAATACAGGCGCTTGATTATCCGTTAGATGCCTTGCCTGATACGATTCGGGGAGCCGTGGAAGAGGTGCTGGGCTTTACCAAGGCACCGGTACCTCTGGTGGCTTCATCAGCCTTGGCATCGCTGTCCGTGGCGGCTCAGGCGCATGTTGATATACAGCGTGCTGAAAAACTGACTGGCCCTGCCAGTTTGTTCTTGCTGACTATTGCCGATTCCGGTGAGCGTAAGTCAACCTGTGATGGCTTTTTCAGTCAGCCTATCCATGCTTACCAGCAGGAGCAGTCAGAACTGGCTAAGCCGCTATTGAAAGACCAAGCTGCAGCGCTATCGGCCTGGAATGCCGAACGAGAAGGCTTATTATCGGCCATCAAAGATGCCGGTAAAAAAGGTAAGTCAGCGGCTGATCTGCGCGATACCTTGGCCCAGCTGGAATACGATAAACCTGAGCCGCTGCGTGTTCCTAAGCTAATTCATGGTGATGAAACGCCTGAACATTTGGCATATATGCTGGCCAGAGAGTGGCCATCGGGAGGCATTTTATCCAGCGAGGCTGGGGTGGTGTTTGGCGCGCATGGTATGGGCAAGGATACCATTATGCGCAATCTGGGGCTGCTGAATATTCTTTGGGATGGCGGCTCATTATCGGTAGGGCGACGAACTTCAGAATCCTTTACCGTACAAGGGGCACGATTGACCGTGGCGTTACAGGTGCAGGAAGCGACCTTGCGCAGCTTCTTTGATCGCTCGGGCGGACTGGCACGCGGGACAGGCTTTTTGGCCCGGTTTCTGGTGGCTTGGCCGTCATCGACGCAAGGTTATCGTCCGTTTACGGAAGCACCGAAAGATTGGCCAAAACTGGCAGCGTATCGCCAGCGACTGACCGAGATTCTCAATACCCAAGCGCCTCTTGATGAGGAAGGAACATTGAAGCCTATACTGCTCACTTTTACACCAGAGGCAAAGTTCGACTGGATCAACTTTCATGATGCCCTGGAAAGAGAATTGCGCAGTGGTGGTGAACTCTACGACGTGCGCGATGTGGCCAGCAAGAGTGCTGATAATGCGGCACGATTGGCAGCTTTGTTTCATGTGTTTGAATATGGATTGGAAGGAACTGTTGGTTCTGATTCGTTTGCGTGTGCCAGTCGCATTGTCGCTTGGCATTTGCATGAAGCACGACGTTTCTTTGGTGAATTGGCCTTGCCAGCGGAAGTGGCTAATGCCGTACGTTTGGACAATTGGCTGCTGGCTTACTGTCAGGGGCGACAAACTGACTTCATTTCACGGCGTGATCTGCAAAGGTTGGGGCCGGTACGCGATAAAGACCCGTTGAGCAAAGCTCTGAAAGAATTGGAGGAGCTAGGGCGCGTGCGCGAAGTACAGGAAGGTCGTCGGAAAGAGCTTCGGATCAATCCGCAGTTGTTGGGGGAGGCTGTGGCATGATCTTATCGGCCCTGATCCAAAAAGATGGTTTACGGAAACTTGCGACATTGACACTTGCGACACCTGCGACAAACGAACCATTAATGGAGGAAAGTGTCGCGAACGTCGCAACTGTCGCTGTCGCAAATTCTGATAATGAAGCACTGGTACTGGTTGATGTTCCGCCTAGCCAATTCTCTCGATCTGCTTTAGCGCTACGAGCCGATGAGGTGCGGTTTATGGATGATCGACGGCATTGTTCAGCGTGCGCCAATCTATCGGCAGGTCGTTGTCTAGCAGCTTGGCGCGGTGAAATACAGGCGGCTAGGCATTATCGACCAATAGATGACTTGCCGCGGCGCTGTGAAGGTTATATGCCAAAAGCCAACGAGTCTGATCAACGTATCGGTAAACAACGCTGGCCAGGGTTAGCCAGTTTGGCCGAAAGACAGAATAATATGATTGAAGCCCAGTATCAGAGGACCCAGTAATGACATCTAAAAAAACCGCGGCTAAAAAAGCTGCCAAATCAGCATCGACCCAAACTGCCAACGATACCTTGAAGATAAAGCAGGAGGGCGACAAGAGCAAAGAACGACTGCTGACAGAACTCGGAATATTGCCCATCGCCGGTAATATGGTAACCGCTAACACTTTTGCCAAAGGCACAGTAGGTGAGCTTAACTTGACTGAATCCTTTGCCGTGATGAAGGAAGAGGTGAAAAAAGTACAGGAGGGTGATATGTCAAATGTAGAGGCTACTTTAGCAGCCCAGGCGGTAACATTGGACAAAATCTTCATCGAGATGGCGCGCCGAGCGGCCATGAATATGGGCGAGTACTTGCCGGCGATGGAAGCATACATGAAATTGGCGTTAAAGGCTCAAACTCAGTGCCGGACTACATTGCAAACGCTGGCCGAGATAAAGAATCCGCAGCCGGTGGCCTTCGTGAAACAGGCCAACATTGCCCATGGTCCGCAACAGGTCAATAACGGTGTTGCGCCTCGCGCGGAAAATTTTAACAATTCATCAAACGAACTATTGGAGGTCAACAATGGCAAACGGCTGGACACCCGAACGACGAGCACGACAAGCGGCGCTGATCAAGACCTGGAAGCCGTGGCAGCAGTCAACCGGGCCAAAAACAGAAAAAGGCAAGGCGGCTAGCGCAAATAATTCAATTAAGCACGGGATGCGTTCTCGTAAATGGTTAGAAACAATGAAATTGTTAAATGACTATTTACGTCAGTGCCGGGAATGGAAGGAAAAATAGTATGTAAAATATGAGTGTGAAGCGGCGCGGAAAATTTGCCGATAAAGGTCATACAAATTGATTATTAAAATGATTAGTACTTTGTTTTTTAAATACTTAATTATTATTGATGGGATTTTAATATGGATGCTAAAGCTAGCAAATATTCGGCGCTGTTTTACAATCGCAAGTTAAGCCACTAACAAAAAAATATCTTTGTTTTTGAAAGTAGCAATTAATCAGCAATTATTTAAACAAATATGAAAAAATAATATAGTAGTTCTGATTAATGTAATTTCTAAAGCAAGAGAAAATAGTTTGTGCAATTTGATGTTTGCCCGATAAGCTTAAATTTCAGTATCAAAACAACCCCAAATTGCATCATTTAAATAGTATGATGCTCTACCATTATCGCAATGTCCCTGATTGGCAAAATTCAGACTGAATGGAACTGATTAAGAATAAAAAACAGTGTGAGAGGGTTTCACTCTGAAGCTTGCTAACAACAAATCCCTGCATTTATTGAAAACAATTAGGCCGGGCTCAGTATTCATTGGAAAAGTAGTAAATGACTCAAAGAACCAACAACCTCGCGGCCTATATCTGGACCCTGGCCGATTTATTACGTGGTGATTTTAGACAAAGCCAATATGGACGTATCATCCTGCCGTTTACCCTGTTACGCAGGCTTGAATGTGTATTGGAAGATAGCAAGGAGAAGGTGCTGGAGGAACATGAAAAAGTTCTGAAAATGAACTTGCCGGAAGAAGCTCAGGAAAAATTGTTACTGCGCGCCACCGGTGGCTTATCATTCTTTAATACCTCAAAAATGGATCTTTCCAAACTGGGTGAGTCCAGCATCAAAAACAATCTGGAATCCTATATTCAGGGTTTCTCTAAAGATGCTCGCGAGATTTTTGAGCACTTTAAGTTTGCCGAGTTTATCGGTCAGCTGAATGATTCCAACCTGCTCTACAAAATCGTGCAAAAGGTGAGGCAATCGGATTTAAGCCCCAAGGCCATTTCCAATCATGAGATGGGGTTGGTGTTTGAAGAGCTGATACGCCGATTTGCTGAAAGCTCCAATGATACCGCCGGAGAACACTTTACCCCGCGTGATATTGTCCGCCTGACCACTTCACTGGTGTTTATGGAAGATGATGATGCCTTAACCAAGCCAGGCATTATCCGCACCATCTATGATCCTACCGCAGGAACGGGCGGCTTTCTTTCTTCGGGCATGGAATATGTGCATGAGTTAAACCCGCAGGCAGTCATGCGCGCTTTTGGCCAGGAACTCAACCCAGAGAGTTATGCCATCTGTAAAGCCGACATGCTGATCAAAGGCCAGGACGTCAGCAATATCAAGCTGGGCAACACTCTGTCGAATGATCAACTCTACGCCAATAAATTCGATTACATGCTTTCCAATCCACCGTTTGGCGTCGACTGGAAAAAGATTGAGCAGGACATTAAAGACGAACACACCCTTAAAGGTTTTGATGGTCGTTTTGGGCCCGGCCTACCCAGAGTCTCCGACGGATCATTGTTATTCCTGCTGCACCTGATCAGCAAGCTGCGCGATGCATCGGGAGGAGGTGCTCGTATTGGTATTATCCTGAACGGCTCACCGCTGTTTACCGGTGGCGCGGGTTCCGGTGAATCAGAAATCCGCCGTTACATTCTCGAAGCTGACTTGCTGGAAGCCATTGTCGCGCTACCTACCGATATGTTCTACAACACCGGCATTGCTACTTATGTTTGGGTGCTGTCCAATAAAAAAGATCCGCAACGCAAAGGCAAGGTGCAACTGATTAATGGCGTCAACCTGTGTGGCAAGATGCGTAAGTCTTTAGGCTCCAAACGCAATGTCATGGATGAAAACGACATCGCCACCATTACCCGTACCTTTGGTTATTTTGAAGCGGTTGATGCCCATGAATTGGATAAACCTGCTGAGCAAAGAAGCAATCGCGGTCGCCAACCAGACAATTCAAAAGCTGAAGCAGCTAAAACCTTTGCCAGCAAAATTTTCAATACCTATGAATTTGGCTATCGGCGTATCACGATCGAGCGTCCTCTGCGCCTGTCGTACCAGTTCAGCGATGAACGCATCGCTGAATGCCGCTTTGCTTCCGGTCCTTTAAACGCAGCCATGAAATGGACATATAACGAGTACGGCACGAACTGGTCAGATGATGAAGGCTGCAAGCTGTATGGCGATTTGACAGAACATGAAGAGTCCATTCGCAACTACATCAAGGCTCACTTTGCCGAGCTAAAAGAAAAGCAAATTAAAGACCTGCTTGATCAAAAAACCTGGCTTGACCAGAGACAAGTCCTGCTGAAAGCCAGACAACTGCAACAGGTCATTGGCGCAGCGCAATATGATGATATGAATGGCTTTGAAGATGCCGTAAAAGCTGCCTGTAAAGAACAAGCTATTACCTTAGATGCCAAAGAGAAAAAACAGATAACGGATGCAGTGAGCTGGAAAAACCCAACTGCCGAAAAAGTCATCAAAAAAGTGCATAAAGGCAAAGCCAATCCGATTTATGGGCTGTTTGAAGTCAACGGTCAGGTGCTGGAATACCAGGCTGATGGTGATCTGCGCGATAATGAAAACGTCTCCCTTGATCCTTCCAAGTCAGTTAATGAAATTAACGAAGCTTACTTTGCCAAAGAAGTACAACCGCATGTGCCTGATGCCTGGATAGATGCCAGCAAAAAAGACGACAAGGATCAGGAGATTGGCATTGTCGGTTATGAAATCCCATTTAACCGGCATTTCTATCAGTATCAGCCGCCACGAGATTTGGCCGAGATTGATGCTGATCTTGATATGGTTTCAGCCGAGATTATGAAGTTGCTGCAAGAGGTGCATTCATAATGGTAGGGAAATATCAGGCGTATCCAGAATATAAGCCAGCGCACTTAGGATGGCTGAATCAAATACCAACTCATTGGGGAGTTAAACGGTTAAAGTATCTTGGTGAAGCGATAATTGGCTTAACATATTCACCGGATGAAGTGGTTGATGAAGGTGAAGGGATTTTGGTGCTTAGATCGTCAAATGTTCAAGATAAAAAGTTAACATTTGATGATAATGTTTTCGTTAATAAGAAAGTTCCTCAAAAATTGATAGCTCAAAAGGGTGATATATTGATTTGTGCTAGAAATGGTAGTCGCGCATTAATTGGAAAAAATGCTCAAATTGACGAATGTGCCGTAGCTATGACTTTCGGTGCGTTCATGTCAATTTTCAGAAGCCCATACAATGACTATTTATCTAAGGTTTTTAATTCACCTTTGTTTGAATACCAATCCGGCTCTTTTCTTACAGCAACTATTAATCAGCTAACAACTGGGAATTTAAATAGCTTTGAGGTCCCGTTACCACCTGAAACTGAAAGAAAGCAAATCGTCAGCTTCCTCGACCACGAAACCGCCAAAATCGATGTCCTGATCGAAAAACAACAGCAGCTGATTCAACTGCTCAAGGAAAAACGCCAGGCAGTCATTAGCCATGCGGTGACCAAAGGTTTAAATCCTAATGCCCCAATGCGCGATTCAGGTGTTAAGTGGTTGGGTGATGTGCCGGAGCATTGGTGCACTATTCCTTTAAAATATGTTGCAAAGATTAAGTATGGGATAGGAGAGCCTCCAGAATATCAAGAAAATGGTACACCCTTGATAAGAGCGACAAATATTCGGTCGGGCAAAGTATCAGCTGAAAATTTAGTTTTGGTTAATCCAGTCGACATTCCTATCAGCCGCATTGTGTGGCTGAAAAGAGGCGATATTATCGTTGTCAGGAGTGGTGCGGGTACTGGTGACTCATCGATTATTCCAAAAGAGTATGAAGGAAGTATCGCTGGATTCGACATGGTTGTTACGCCAGAAAAATGTCTCTCTACGTTTTTAGGGTATGCTCTTTTAAGCAATTACATTAGAAATGATCAAATTGATCTAGAAAAGACAAGAGCAGCTCAGCCACATTTAAACGCTGAAGAACTGGGAGATTGTTTTGTTCTAATTCCACCTATGGTGGAGCAAATAGAAATCGTTGAACATATAGAGCGTAAACTAACGAAATTTGATCTTTTAGTTCAAAAAGCAGAGGAGGCTGTAGTAATAATTAATGAGCGTCGCACAGCCTTAATCTCCGCTGCCGTTTCCGGTAAAATCGATGTAAGACATCGGAAGGAACCATTAAATAAAGCCAATATGGAAACTATGGAAACAACGCTATGAGCGATATTAAACTTTTTTCGTTAGGTGATCAGCACGTTATAGAGCTAGTAGGCAGTGCAGCAGCTTTAGAGAAACATCTTCAGCAACAAATCGAGAAAAATATGGATGTTTTTCTGGGAGTACGTTTCCTAGCTACTGAAAAAAGTACGGGACATAATCATAGAGGACGTATTGATTCGCTTGGGATAGATGAAAACAACTGTCCCGTCATTATCGAATACAAGCGCCACAGTAATGAAAATGTGATCAATCAAGGATTATTTTATTTAAACTGGTTGTTAGATCATAAGGCAGAATTTCAATGGCTAGTGATGGAAAAGTTAGGGAAAGATATTGCAGAAAATATCGAATGGGGTGAAGCTCGGTTACTCTGCATAGCCTCCGATTTCACTCATTATGATGAGCATGCAATTCAGCAAATTAATCGGAATATTGAGCTTATACGCTATCGTTATTTTGGCCAGGATCTGTTATTGCTCGAGTTAATTAATGCCCAAAGTGCAAAGCCTAATTCATCCAAAGATAAGCCTCTGGTTACCGCGGTACCGGTAAATGATGTATCAGTAAATGTAGCTAAACGCGTCAGTACGGATAAAACTCAATCAGAACGCTTGGCAGAAGCCTCTCCAGAGCTGGTTCTTCTTTTTGATGAGCTGTGTAGTTTTGTTGAACAATTGGGCGATGAGGTACAGCGTAAAGATCTAAAACTCTACACGGCCTTTAAAAAGATAAAGAATTTCGTCTCCATTGTTGTTATGCCGCAGAGAGACCCAAGATTGCAGATCTATCTAAAACTTCCTGGTGAGAAGGCAGAAGAAAATAGCTTTTCTCGTGATGTAACGAAGATAGGTCACTGGGGTACGGGGGACTTAGAAGTATCTGTTCGTAACTTGGCCGATCTTGAAAAAGCTAAAGCCCTTATTATGGAAAGTTATGAGGCTAGCTGAAATAAAATCTACTGATGCCATTAAGAAAATTTAAAATTGCTATGCTGTGATAATTCCCGGTCCTGTCACTGGCAAGTTCGATGTAAGAAACTGGCAAGCGCCTGAATAAATAGAAAGGGAAAAGGAAGCCGCAGTGGAAAATAATAAAAATACCGGCCAAGTTGAAGCAAAAAAATACAATCAGAGGGACTATGAGTAAAGCTAACGAACTTGCTTTCCAAAACGACATCATTAGTCATGTAGTCGCTAACGGTTGGTTGTTGGGCAAACCTGAAAACTACAATCGCGAATTGGCTTTGTATGCGGAAGACCTGTTAGGTTTTGTGCAAGAGACTCAGAATGCGCAGTGGCAGAAGTTTTGCGCCTTGTACCCTCATAACCCTGAGCAAAAGTTCTTGGAGCGTGTCGCCTCGCAGCTGAATAAAGCCGACCCCAATGCAGCCAATAAGGAAATGCGCACTTTTGGTACTCTGGGTGTGCTGCGGCATGAACTGCGTGATCGTGGTACTCGTTTCAGCCTGTGCCAGTTTAAGCCTGAACATGAATTAAATCCCGATACCTGGGCGCGCTATAAAAAGAACCGTTTCCGTGTCGTGCCGGAGTTAGTCTACAGCCCTTGGGCGACTGAAGAGCAGTTGGCGCAAACCGGCACTAAAGCCAAGGCCTGGCGTATTGATCTGGTGCTGTTTGTGAACGGTTTACCGGTAGCCACACTGGAATTGAAATCGGAGTTCAAGCAGGCAGTACAGGCTGCCATTAAGCAGTACAAGACCACGCGCCTTCCTGTCGATCCCGCCACTAAAAAGCCGGAACCGTTATTAACCTTTAAACGCGGTGCCTTGGTACATTTTGCGGTCAGCCAATATGAAGTCTATATGGCCACACGACTGGAAGGCTCCAAGACCTTCTTTTTGCCGTTTAACAAAGGCACTCAAGACGGCGGTGCCGGTAATGATGTGCCGCAGGATGTCAGCCAATATGCCACGGATTATTTATGGAACGAGGTGTTACTGCCCGACAATCTGCTCAATATTCTTGCCCGCTTTGTCCATTTGGAAATTGAAGAGAAAGAGGATTGGGAAGGGCGTAAATATAAAAAAGAAGCACTGATTTTCCCGCGCTATCATCAATGGGACGTGGTCAACAAACTGATTCATGCGGCACGAACGGAAGGTCCTGGACATAAATATCTGATTCAGCACAGTGCTGGTTCCGGTAAATCCAATTCCATCGCCTGGACTGCGCATCAGTTATCGTCACTTTATAATCAGGGAGGCAATAAACAGTTTGATTCGGTGATTATCGTTACTGACAGAACAGTGCTGGATGCCCAGCTGCAGGATACGATCTATCAGTTTGAGCATGTGGATGGAGTGGTCGGGCGTATCAACAACAAGGAAGGCGATGGCTCCAAATCAGAAAAGCTGGCAGCCGCACTGGAAAACTCGCAGCCGATTATTATTGTTACGATCCAGACGTTTCCTTATGTCTTAAAAGCCATCGAGAACAGCGTCAGCTTAAAACAGCGGCATTACGCGATCATTGCCGATGAGGCACATTCCTCTCAGACCGGTTCTACGGCACGCCAGTTAAAAGAAGTATTGATGTTGGAGACCAAGGAGGGGGATGAAGAGCTTTCCACCGAAGATATTCTGGATGCTACTGTGGCTGCACGGCGCGCTTCCAATAACCTGAGCTATTTCGCTTTCACTGCCACACCCAAAACCAAAACGCTGGAATTGTTCGGACGCTTGCCGAACCCGAGTGAACCGGCATCTAAGACCAATAAACCGGCAGCCTTTCATGTCTACAGCATGCGTCAGGCAATAGAAGAAGGCTTTATTCTGGATGTGTTGAAAAACTACACCAACTATAAAGTGGCCTATAACCTGGCATTAAAAATTCAGGCAGCCGACCAGGAAGTTGAAAGTAAAAAAGCCAGAGTCAAACTCAATCAATGGGTACGCCTGCATGATTACAACATCTCGCAAAAAGTGCAGGTGATTGTTGAGCATTTTAAAAACCATGTGATGGGGCTGTTAGGTGGACAGGCCAAGGCGATGGTCGTCACCAGTTCCCGCAAAGAGGCGGTACGCTACAAATTGGCTTTTGACAAATATATTGCCCAGAAGGGCTATAAAAAGATCCATGCCATGGTGGCCTTTTCCGGTGAAGTCGAGTTTAGTCATAAAGACCCTAACGCCGAAGGTTTGCTGGGCCAAAAATTTACCGAGCATAATATGAACCCGAATCTTAAAAGCCGCGATATGCGCAAAGCTTTTGATTCTGACGACTACCAAGTCATGATTGTGGCCAACAAGTTTCAGACCGGATTTGATCAGCCTAAGCTTTGTGCCATGTACGTGGATAAAAAACTGGGGGGCGTGGAGTGCGTGCAGACCCTGTCGCGATTAAATCGTACCTATCCTGGCAAAGCGGAAACCGGCACTTTTGTACTGGATTTCTTTAATGAGCCGGAAGACATTCTCACATCCTTTCAGCCTTACTATCAAACGGCTGAATTGGCGGATGTTTCCGATCCTAATCTTATCTTTGACTTGTTCGACAAACTGCGTGCGGCAAATATTTTTCGCTGGCATGAGGTCGAGCAATTTTGCGTGGCATTTTTACAGAAAAGTAAAAGCAGTGCAGCGATTGCCAATATTTGCAAACCGGCAGTCGAGCGTTGGCAACAGCGCTATAAGTCAGCAGTTGCGGCGTACAAACAGGCCAAGGACATGTTTGAGCGAACAAAAAAAACGGGGGATACCGTATTAATTACCAATGCGGAGAATAGCTTTAAGGCATGCAAGCAGGAAAAAGATGCCCTGGAAATCTTTAAAAAGGACTTAGGCACGTTTGTACGCTTCTACGAGTTTATGTCGCAGATTGTGGATTATGATGATAAGGATAAGGATCTGGAAAAATTGAGCTTATATGCACGCCATCTGCGTCCCCTATTGCGTGAAACAGCGCTCGATGACGATGAAATTGATCTGGATAATGTATTGCTGAGCCATTACCGCCTGTCAAAAATCCATCAACAGGATTTAAAGCTGAAAGAAGATGCAGCTGAATACTTGCAACCGGGCGATGGCTTGGGTAGCGCGAAACCCAAAGATAAAAAGGAAGAATTCCTGTCGCAGATTATCAGCCGGTTGAATGAGCTGTTTATTACCGATCAGCTTACTGAAAAAGACTTGGTCAATTACGCCTATGCCATCAGAGACAAGGTCCGCGAAAATGAACTGGTCATGAAGCAGATAGACAATAATACCCCTGAACAGGCCATGTTGGGCGACTTTCCAAAGGCTATTGATGGCGCAATACTGGATAGCAGTGCAGCGCATCAAAACCAAATGATGCAATTGTTGTCCGACCCAGCCAAAGCGGCGAAATTTTCACGGATTGTGTTTGATTTGCTGCTTAGGGGATGATGAGCGCCTGCTATTTTGCGTGGATTGACTGATAATGATATACAAATTAATCGGTAAACTGCTCTAATGAATTGTTTTTGTAATGTGTATTTTTTTCGTATGGTTTGGCAAAAGCTGATGCTGAGACTGATAGAGATTAGGTGCTGTTTTTCAGTCCATCAGCTCTGCAATACAGGAGAAGATTAATGGAAAGTACAGAAATTTTGAGCTACTTAAATTCTTTAGGTTTTATTGATACTGGAAAAAAAGGATTCGGTGGGCATCATAGAGTCATTCATCCAAATATCAACAAAGGCAGCCTCTATGTAGGCAATCAATATATCAGCGGTACAGGTGCATATGTTGAACTCAAAAATCACATCCCTCAATCATCTTTTGATAATCATGATTACCCTGAATGGCGAAATAGTACTACTGAAGCATTATTGGATTGTTTAGCATCGTGGATAAAATAGGCACTGTGGAAAATGGACAACAATCAAAAAGAGTCAATATTAAGGTCAAAAATAAACTCAGCCGAACTTACTGATAATCAACCTACGGGGCTTTTAGGTAGCTTAAAAAATTATAATACTGATAATAAACATGATTTATTTGAGAAGGAATATAAAAAGCTATCAAATAAATTAGCCAAGTTAGAAAGACATTTTGAAGAGTCATGGAATCAAAGAAACAAGGAAATTGAAAATCAGATATCATCAATCGCCCACCAAGTTTCAATAATGGGCGGTGACGCAAAGGCGGCTATATCATCCCTGCATACAAATATAAATAATGCAAAAACTATTTCTGAAGAAAAAATTAACCTCTTAACCGAGTCTGTGACGAAAGCAGATGAAATTATCGGTCATCTTGCTAAAACAGCCGTTGCTGGAGGCTATACCGAAGCGGCGGAAAGAGAACGCACATCTGCAGATAAGATGCGAGAACTTGCAGTAATTTTCTTTGTTATGGCTGCATGTCCAATGATTTACTTACTTTTTGAAGGTAATGGACTGGCAATTGATTGGCCTCATATAGCAAGCAGAGTTTTACTATCTGTTTTCCTGCTTGCCCCAGCAACTTATCTTGTTCGTGAGTCTTCCAGGCATCGTGAGCAAGAAATTACTAATCGTAAAAAAGGCATGGATTTGGCAACTATTGATCCATTCCTGAAAAGCCTTCCTGATGAAATGCGCCATAATCTTAAAATTGAACTGGCAAAGATGGCTTATGCTGAGCGGGAAACACTTATTTCTAAGGAATCGTCAAATCAGTTAGGAATTCTTAGCGAATTAATTCCTGATTTTATAAAGATTATAAAAACCATGAAGGAAAAGGATGCAAAATAGATTCAGCCTATTATTGCTTCTAAATCGAGACTAAGCATGGCGCTGAATAATTTGAGTAGGCTAAAACACGTCAGTTAATGTCTTCCAATAAAGTTCCTAATCATCCAACTATATACTATGAGATGGTCCGCATCATTATAACCATATAGATGAGTAATGGTATTTTAGGATTATGTTATAGTTAATAGACTTGCTTAATATCACAACTTTATTGCTGCTAATATCAAACATGAGGAAATAATTACTTCTTATTGTGCGCTTGAAAATGTTCAATATGCCCCTATTATAGGTTTTCTATATATCATTAAAGAGTAGTTTCATAACAACTTTACCAATAGGTATGCATAATGGAAGCTTTAGATGCGATTATGACGGCAATCACTTCAGGCGCAATTGCCTCAGCACAGTCCACAACTGAAAAAATCATCAGTGATCTTTACAATGGATTGAAAACGCTGATTCAGCGTAAATACAGCGATGTCTCTCTGGAGGCAGTGGAAAAAAAGCCTAATTCTGAAGCAAAACAAGCTGCTTTGCGTGAGGATTTAGAAGAGGCTAATGCCGCAGAAGATAAGGAATTATTACAGCAAGCCCAGCTTTTATTGCAAGCAGTTGCAGAACAAGCTCCACAAGTTGCGCAAGCGATTGGCATTAAGTTAGAAGATGTGAAATCGGGTAATGTTCGTTTGCAGGAGGTTATTGTCAGTGGTGAACAAGCCGCAGGTGTGCATATCAAACATGGCGAATTTACAGGCGATATTGAAATTAGCAAAGTCAAAGTAGAGGCAAACTCTGGAAAAAAATAGACGCCGCAACGGAGGGACGGGCTTCTGTTGCGGCTAATGTTTTGTTACATGAGACTCAAGCTGGACGTGATATTAATATTAGTCACCATGAAGACCATCATTATTATCCAGTTGAGCAGTCCAAAGGAGAAGTCCAGTCCGTAGTTGACATTTCTCATCTTCCAGAACCTACCGTTGCTTTAATCGGTCGTGGAACAGAGCTTACTTTGCTTACCCAAGCCTTTACCAATCCCAACAAACACTTGGCAATTATTGTAGCAGCAGGAGGGATTGGTAAATCTGCTTTAACCGATGAGTGGTTACGGCAGATTGCTACACAGAGCTATCATGGCAAAGCCCGTGTATTTGGTTGGTCATTTTATTCGCAGGGCTCGCACGACACATTTACAAATTCACAGCCTTTTTTCAATGAGGTGTTGCGCTTTTTAGAGGTAACTGAAATTCCTGCAGATGAAATTAAAAAAGCGCAATTGTTAGTGCGGTGTTTACAGCAACAGCCTTGTTTACTGATTTTGGACGGGCTAGAGCCATTGCAATATGCAGAAAATTTATCGCCTATGAAAGGCGAATTACAAGACAGCGCATTAAAAGCGTTTATCGCCTGTTTTAGACGAACGCCGGGCAAAAGTTTTGTACTGTTTTCTTCGCGTCAACCACTGGTTGAATTGAAAAAATGGCAGGCAGAAAATTATTTATCATTAGATTTAAAGACTTTGCCACATGATGATGGTGCGAAGTTATTGCAAGCATTAGGCGTAACAGGCAAGACGGAAGAACTGCTAGCGATTAGTGAAAACTTAAATGGTCATGCTTTAAGTTTGATGTTAATAGGGCATTTGTTAAAGGAGTATCATCAAGGCGATTGCCGATATGCGGGAATGTTGCCGATTTTAACTCTGGCACATGGTGACAGTGATGCCGAAAAAGACAGCTGCCATGCGAAGCAAGTACTGGATTATTATGACAGTTTGCAAGATGCCGCTTCACGTTGTTTTTTACAGCTGTTAGGCTTGTTTGACCGTCCTATGAGTCGAGAGGAAAAGGCGGTCTTAATTGCCGATGCACAGCATGCTGAACCGTTGCGTACTTTAACAGAAAAAGAATGGCAAGCAGTAGAGCAGAGGCTAGAAAACTGCGGTTTGTTATTAGGCAAAAAAGGTAGTCTAAATCGATTGGAATGGGATACACACCCAATTATTCGTGCCTATTTTGGACAGAAATTCAAAGAAAATCGTCCAGAATCTTTTAAACAAGCGCATCTGGTTTTGTTTAATTATTATAAAAAAGTGCCTCAGAGAGAGTATGGAAAATATCTTCCTGATACTTTAGAAGAAATGCAGCCGCTCTATCGGGCTGTGGTACACGGGGGATTGGCAGGGGAGTACTGGCAAGCGTTGAATGATGTTTATAAAAAACGCATTTTACGGATGAATAATATTGGTAAGATTGAATTTTATAGTCGGCATCAACTCGGAGCATATTCGCAAGATCTTACTGCTTTATCTGCATTTTTCCCCTCTGGTTGGATAAAACCAACAGATAGCGATTTACCTGAAGTAGAGCAAGCATGGCTATTAGTGGATGTTTCTTTTTGCTTAATGTCTCTGGGACGATTACAAGAGGCAATTGGGCCAAGAATAACTGGGGTAAAGTTTTATAAAAAATCAGAAAATTGGGCATACGCTTCTAGCGGTATTCAAATTCTAGTAAGTTTGCATCTTCCTCTGGGACAATTAAAAGAAGCTCAGGAAGTAGCGCAACAAGCAGTAAAATACGCCAATTCTAGTAGAGATTTTGACCAGCGAGTTACAGCCCCGTGTTACATAGCGACTGTTCTACACTGTAGAGGCAATTTGCGTGAGGCATATGATTATTTTCAGGAGGCCGAGGCTTTATTCCAAACAAGTGGCAGATATGAATATATTCCTTCATTGTCTGGCTTTTGGTATTGCAATCTGTTACTTGATTCTTTCAGTGATATAACTACTTTGGAAGATGTGGAAACAAGAGCTGCATATATAGTGCCAGACCATGGCTCGCTGTTAGACGCAGCTGTAACTGCTTTAATTCTTGCGCGTGTCTTTGCTGCTTCAAATAAGCTAGTCGAAGCAGAAGGTGCCTTTCAAGCAGCGATAAAAAATATACAAAAAGCCAATACAATATTCCGTATCCCACCATTTTACTTATATCGCGCCGACTTTTATATTGATCAAAGTCAACTAGATAAAGCCTATGTCGATTTAAATAGTGCATGGGAAATTATCGAGCGTTGTGACATGAAACTTTATGCAGTGGATTACTTATTAATACACGGACGATTTAGCCTTGCCATCGCTGACTACGATACCGGTTTAAATAACTACAAAGAAGCCAAGCAACTCATCCAAGAAACTGGCTACCACCTGCACGATGCGGAACTGGATTTATTTGCAGCCCAACTTTGCCAGCAGCGAGGCAACGTCGATGGTAAAAATGCCAATCATTACTTACAAAAAGCTAAAAATCGAATAAAGGAAATTGGGCAAGAGGGATTAACGCCTTATTGGGAAAAAGTATCAGACTTTTGTGCTAAGTGAAAAGTTGAATTCTTACTCGACGAAAACTACAGTAAAAACTACAGTGGTTTATTTTTCTTCATGCACCTTTTAGCGACTTTACACTGCTTAAGGTATCGTCTATGCTATTGATTAAAGGAAGTTATAAGTAGTATGCAGTTTTCTAATAGAATTTAGCCTCGAACTTTTAATGCGATGGTCGTGCGTTCGAATCGCACACGACCCACCAACAAAACCAAATAAATTAACCAGTTAGCTTTCACGGGCAACTGGTTTTTTTGTGCCCGAGATATCAGTGTAGTAAATTTGTCACAAAAAATTTCTATCTTATTGGCATGCTCAGGAACGCGCATAAAATAACTTCCTCAAGTGGGCGGATGAATTTCCGGTGTAGGTGCGGATTTATTTATGCCCTATGGGTACTTGTGCCCTTCAGGGTATCCGCACAGTGCGAATGAATTCGCACCTACAATTTCCTGATTTATTCCATGCCCATTACTCAGCAAGATGTTCGGGAGACAAATGCGCATAACGCATTACCATCTTCACACCCTTCTAAATTCCTAATTCCTTTAGTACATGTAACGGGGCCCCCTGTTGTATATGTCAGCTAGCCCAAGTATGGCGCAAATCATGCCGGCGAAAATCTTTGATGCCCGCTCGCTTCAGTGCTTTACGCCAAGCCTGGTTTTCATCTGCGCGACAGAGGCCAGCACTCGTTCTTGGATGTGCTCAATCATCAGCCATTCGTCGGGCGTTGAGTCCGCTGATCGAAGCATGTCCGTAGCACCGGGTAAAGCCGACTCGACGCGCTGAATCAGGTCAGCCATGACTCTGCGGACAAACTGCGGTTTGGTAGCGATCTCTTCAGCGAAACGATCCCAATGGCGAGCCATCAGCCATCGTGGCCGGTTTTCACCGCCAATCCTGAACGCCAGCTTCTGACTTAAGTTGGGATACACGGTGGTACAAACCAGATCGTAAAACGGAGCCAGTCGGGTTCGCTTGCCGATAGTGATCAGCGATAAATTTTTAGCATGGCCATCCATATTGCCGACCAGGACATTGAATATTACCCATTCGATCAGGCGTTTTTTATCGAGCGCGGGTTGAGTGCTATGCGCCAGTACCGTTTCAAAACAGGTTTTTAAAGAAGGGCCGCCTTCAGACTCGTATTTCTTGCCGGAAGTAATTCCCAGCACTTGGCACAGATCGTTTTGATGCAAACGCCGGAGCCGCCCGTCAGCACCGATTTCGCGATCATAGCGGCTGATGACCACAGCACCCAGCTCGGCAACATAACGGACTTCAGCCACATCAAGCTTGCTATGACGCGCGAGCATCATGATCATCGCTTCGTTAATGGCCGTGTTCGGGATGTCATAACGATGCTGCAGGGACGGCTTGATGATGTGACTGGATGGCGCAGCCCCTAACGGAATCGAGATGTTGCCATTGGCATCGATAAACACCGTCATCTTGTCTTGGGCACCCGACAGCGACATGCGGGCCTGTTCGCCCGAGAGATCGAGCGGAATGCCTCTTGACCGGTCAAACCATTGCAATATGGATTCCGGCGTTACCGGCAAATAGTGCGGCTGACCGGATGGCTGCATGTCTTCCGGCAGGATCGAGAAAGCTCCGGCAGTATCGCCGCCAAAGCGTTCCAGCAAGCCAAAGATGTTGCCCGAAGAAATATGCGCGGCCTTGCTGATGAATTCGAGCACATCACCTTCCGGCAAAAGGTTTTCGAAAAACGCGGTCACAGGGTCTCCGCGAAAGACCTGGTCGGCAAGCGGCAGTTCAGACGATAAAGGAATGGCCTCAGGGTTGGTCAGCCAGTTCGGCGAATAGACAAAGGACATGTCATTTCCCTCGCCTTCATTTAAATGGCCGACTAAATGTTCTCCGGCATAAACGGACAGGCGCTTCATCGGTTACGATCCACGATCACGACGTCGAGGCCGAGTAAATTCAAGATATGTATGACCTTGTCGAATTGCACTGTACCTTTGCCGTTTTCCAGATCACTGATAAAGCGGGTACCGGTTTGTCCCAGTCCGGCAAGATCGGCTTGGGTGAGGGCTTGGGCTTTTCTATGGGCGGCAACGATCCGGCCTACGTCCTTTGCCGAGCTGATATTACCGTTCGGTCGTTTTTCTGAATTCATGAGGTTTCATACCCTTATTATTACCGTTCGGTAATTTTATGAGATAAGTTAACAATATGACAACTCAATATTCCCGAACGGTATTTTTTGCATGTTTCAGCTCAATCATTTGCCGCGGCATTGACAATGGATAACCTCTTTCACTTAGCGCGCCGGGCACAACACTTACCGGGCGCTAATCAGGCTCAGGCGCTGGCAGACAGATCGAAACAGGGACTGGAAGGGATAATGGCTTTAGCCGCAGCCGGATACGGCGGGTATTGCGGATGACCATGAGGCCGGTTTTAAACAGTTTCAGGCGAATGGTGGCGCAAGTGGCCTGCGCCAGTTCGGTGTTTTTCAGTGCGATCCGGCGGATGGCCTCGATCAGCGGATAGGCCAGCGTCGACAGCAACAGGCGAAACGGGTTCGGCCACCACAGACGCATGATTTTTTATCATTCCTGAACCGGCCGTGACATTGCCTTTACTCTAAATCGCAGCATGGGTTCATTGGCTATTTGCTGTTCTGTCATAATATATTCTTCCTTAGCCTTATCACGCAGACCGTTTTTATGAATGTAATACATGGAGCCTGGATTCCGGAAAACACACAGGATTTCATTCAATCCGGCGGTTTTTATCTGTGGGTGGAAAGCGACGAGGTTCTGACTACTATTAAAAATAAAAAGGATGTTCATCCACAGCATTTGCAGGGTCAGTCCTGCCTGGATTTTTTAAAAGATGAGCTGGCGGTCAATCCTGTAAACGCCCGGCAGGGGACATTGCTGTCTTTATGTCTGCCCACTTATCGGAACAAGCCGCTGCCGTCGCCGGAACTGGAATATGTCGAAGTTGACGGGGCAGTGACGCTGCAGGACTGGCAGGTATATGCCTATCCATTGCGGGAACCTCTGAAAACGATCAATAACATTCATTTCCTGTGCTGTTTCCAGGCCAGCAACAGCCGTATCGGCAGTGACTTTTTGTTTTGGTATTACTTCAGCCAGTCGTTAAAACAAATTTTTGCCAAGGATCAGTATATTCCGCGGTTGTTAAGCAGGAAAGCGGGTGAAAAGATCGAGCTATATCGGCGCTGGCAAGCGGTATCCAGTCACTATGAGGGTTTGATACAAACGGCCGCCGCTCAAATGCCGCTGGCCTGCGGCCAGCAGTACGAGCCTGAATCATTGTTGCGGCATTTTGCCGAAGTGGTCGTTCATGAATTGCTAAGCGCAGCCGCACAGGAGATGCCGCAAAGTTTTACTAGAAAAGTTCAGAACGACTTTTTGGAAACCATCTTGTCGCAAAGACAGACAGCGGCGCCGATCCGAACCTGTCAGCAACTTCCCGATGAGTTTAGGCTCTGGCAGCACTGGCAGCAAAAACTGTTGGGAACCGATGCTCAAAGCGCCCTGCATTTAGGCCTGCAATTATTGGAAGCCGATGCCGATCATGTTGACCAGTGGCGTCTGGTGTTCTTCCTGTCCTCGCACAAAGACCCGTCGCTTAAAGTGGATTTATCTGATTACTGGGCTCATAAAAGCCACTTTCATAAAATGCTGAGTCCGCAATTCGGCCCGGCGATCGACCAGCAGCTATTGGTTAATCTGGCGCAAGCCGCCCGCATTTATCCCAAGTTGTGGCAGGGGATGGAAGGCAGCGAGCCCGAAAGCGTGCAGCTCAATCTGGATGAAGCCTTTGAGTTTTTGAAAGAAAGCGCGTGGATATTGGAGGACGCCGGTTTCAAAATCATCATTCCGGCCTGGCTGACGCCCAAAGGCCGCCGCCGGGCGAAACTTCGCCTGCGCACGTCCGGCAAAGCCAAGTCCGCATCGGCCGGTGCGCAATCCTATTTTTCCATGGAATCACTGACAGATTATCAGTACCAGCTGGCCATCGGCGATGAAACGCTGAGCCCTGAGGAATGGCAGCAGCTGATCGATACCAAAGCGCCGCTGATCCATTTTCGCGGGCAATGGATAGAGCTGGACCGCGATAAAATGCAGGAAATGCTGGCTCTTATGCAGCAGCAAAGCGCCGCCATGCCGGAAATGTCGATGCAGGAATTATTGAAGAAACTGGCCGAGGAAGCCGATAGTTTTGAACTGGATGTGCACGACAGCCTGGCCCGGATGCTGGCAAAACTATCCGATAACAGCCAGCTCGAACCCATAGCCAACCCTGAAAAGCTCAATGCGCAGCTGCGGGACTATCAAAAACGCGGCGTGTCCTGGCTGCGTTATCTGGAAAGTCTGGGATTGAACGGTTGCCTGGCCGATGACATGGGCCTGGGCAAAACCATGCAGGTCATCAGCCTGCTGGTCCTGGAGCATGAGCAAACGAAGCCCGGTCCTACGCTGCTGATTGCACCCACCTCAGTCATCGGCAACTGGCAAAAGGAAATTGAAAAATTCGCCCCGCACCTGACTTCGCTGATTCATCACGGCAGCGGACGAGAACAAGATGCCGATGCTTTCAGGCAACTGTGCCTGCAGCATGACCTGCTGATTACCTCTTACACGCTCGCGCGCAAGGACAGCAAACTGCTGAGCGCCTTGCACTGGCGGCGGGTGGTTCTGGACGAAGCGCAACAGATCAAAAATCCCAAGGCGGCACAGACCAAAGCCATTTTAAAACTCAATGCCGATGCCCGCCTGGCGCTGACGGGTACGCCGGTAGAAAACCGCCTGATGGATTTATGGTCCATTTTCAATTTCCTTAATCCCGGTTATTTAGGCAACCAGACGCAGTTTCGCAAAGCCTACGAGTTGCCGGTGCAGCGCGATAACGATCCAAGGCAATCGGCCATCCTGAAAAAACTCATCCAGCCTTTTGTGTTGCGGCGCTTGAAAACCGATAAGGCGATCATCAAGGATTTGCCCGATAAAATTGAAAACAAGATTTACTGCAATCTCAGCAAGGAGCAGGCGGCCCTGTATGAAGTCGTGGTGCAGGATGTGGCGACACAATTGGAGGAGGCGGAAGGCATTCAACGCCAGGGCCTGATGCTGTCCACCCTGATGAAGCTGAAGCAGATCTGCAATCACCCGATGCAGTTTCTGCAAGACGGCAGCGTTTTTACGCCGGAACGCTCGCACAAGCTTGAACGCATCGGCGAAATGCTCGAAGAAGCGATGGAGCAGGGCGACAGCGTCCTGGTCTTTACCCAGTTCACCGAAATAGGGGAACACCTGGAGCGTTATCTGGCAAAAGACAAACACTATAAAACCTATTACTTGCACGGCGGCACCCCGCGCGCCAAACGCGAGCAGATGATCAGTGATTTTCAAGACCCGGAAAGCGGCCCCGGCGTGTTTATTCTCTCGCTCAAGGCGGGCGGCGTGGGCATCACCTTGACTCAGGCGAATCATGTGTTTCATTTTGACCGCTGGTGGAATCCGGCCGTTGAAAACCAGGCCACTGACCGGGCCTTTCGCATCGGCCAGAAAAAGAACGTCTTCGTGCACAAATTTGTAACCCTGGGCACGTTGGAAGAGCGCATCGACCAGATGATCCGTGATAAGCAAAAAATGGCCGACAGCATTGTCGGCAGTGACGAAAGCTGGCTGACCAAACTCGACAACCAGGCGTTTAAAGACCTGATTGCCCTGAATAAACACAGCATTTTGGAAGATTAGCATGAGCAAATATGCGAAAACCTGGTGGGGCCGGCGATTTATAGCCGCCCTGGAAGACTTTACCGACAGCGGCCGCCTGTCGCGAGGGCGTTCCTATTCCCGCGACAACCGTATCAAGCAATGGGAATTCAAAGAGGGCAAAGTCGAGGCCAAACTGCGCGGGAACATCAATCCTTATTTTGGCACTTATAAAGAGCCGACTTATAAAGTCAGCGTGCAGATGACCCGGCTATCCGAGGAGCAATGGCAAAAAATCATTGAAAAACTCGCGCAACGGGCCAGCTTTATCGCCAGATTGCTGCTCAATGAAATCCCGGAAAACATTGAAACGGTCTTTGAAGATGCCGGCTTACATTTTCTGCCGAATGACTACAGGGATTTTAAAGTCTCCTGCAATTGCCCGGACTATGAAGTGCCGTGCAAACACATTGCCGGCGTTTGCTATCGTTTGGCCGGACAATTTGACCAGGATCCGTTTCTGTTATTCGAAATGCGCGGCCTGGCGCCTGAAAAGTTGCTGCGGGAATTGGCGCTGTCACCGCTAGGAAAGGTTTTAAGCGATGCTAAAAGCGGCGCGACTGCTGAATTAATCCCGGTGGACAGTTTTTACACCCGACCCGCCTCCATAGCGCTCCCCCATGAAATCAGCCTGAAAGGCTTTTGGCAGGGGCAGCACCCTTTGCCCAAAAGCATAGAGCCCAGCCAACCGGCCACTATTCCCGCCATGCTAATCAAAAAAGGGGGCGATTTTCCGGCGTTTTGGCAAAAACAAAATTCATTTATCGAGGTTATGGAGGAATTTTATCTCAGGATGCGCAAGAATACCTTGAAGGGGCTGTGATTGGGAGGCATGCTTGTGCAGTCGGAAAAAATCATCGAAGCGCACGGCGGTAAGCTGGGCGAGCAGATGGCCAAAGGTGCGGAACTCGATCAGCTGATCCGGCAGGAGTATGAGTTTTAAGCCCAAAAAACCGTAGGTCGGGTTAGCCTTTGGCGTAACCCGACAGGTCGGAGCCAAGTAGACGCATCGGGGCACGAAAGTGTCGGGTTACGCTGCGCTAACCCGACCTACGGAGCTGATTTGCAATGAATAATTTTAGCGATAGTGTAACCGGACAATAATCATGCAATACCGACGCGTATTCATCCCAGGAGGGAGTTATTTCTTTACCGTAGTCACGGAAAAACGCAGGCCGGTGTTTAACAATGCAGCAATGGTCGAAGTCCTGCGCGACGCATTTCGCAATGTACGCAAATCCCGCCCGTTCGAGATCGACGCGATGGTAGTAATGCCGGATCATTTACATTGCCTATGGACATTGCCGTCCGGCGACAGCGATTACGCTACCCGTTGGAGATTGATCAAAACCGGGTTT
>NZ_JQKS01000008.1:0-167154 GCF_000746145.1 Methylobacter sp. BBA5.1 | reverse complement strand
ACCAAGCCTTCCAAATCATTACGTTCTTCTTTACTTAGCCGGACTATATATTTCTTTGCTGCCAATTTCTCGGTTCCATTAACGGGGAAAGCAACAGATGTGGGGGCAATATCCGACATATCAAGTATGACTAAGTACTAGGCTCATTACTGTCAAGTCGAAGGGCGTCATGAACCTAATGGTTATTTAGCGGATTAGATGATTCGTTAATTCTTATTTTTTGTAAAACTTGGCGGTATAGCAAGACATAAGCGCGCCCCTGACCAATTTGGCATCACTTTGTTGATACAGTTTACTGTCCTTGTCACTCATCGTAGTCATCAGTTTTTGGGTTTCATTGGAAATATCACTGTTGCTGAAAACCGAATCGGCCACGCAATTACAGTAGGATTTAGCCTGTTCCGCCGGGCGCGTGGAACTCTGCTGTTTTGTGCAGCTATCGAGGAAAGCCGACTTGATCTTGTCTTCATCACTTTTCCCGTTACTGCACGCGGTTAGGACGATGCATAAAGACGCTATAACCATCAAAAATGTATTATTCATTTCATTCCTTAATTATCGATTATCAATATGGAAGGGGCATTATATTCGCTTATTAGCTGATATTACGCACGGGCGGTATTTATCCGGATTGCCGCGGCGAGTGAACCGTTCGTCGGGGTGCTTTAGGAGTGGAAGAGACAGACGCTGTAGGGGCGACTCGACAATCAGTTTCAAATCCGGGCGGCACTTGTGGGAGCGATGCCTACATCGCGACTTGCGACGCCAAGCCAGGCGATCATAGCCCCGCGGCAGCCACCGGCTTCGACCCGGGCGACAAGGCCTTTATTTCGCGGGAGATCCGCGAATAAAGCTCCGAGGTCCATGCCGGGAGCCCTTCGATGTCAGCTTTCAGAGGGAAAGTTCTGGGATCGTGCGGGGCAATCACAACTTTCACATTTTCGGCGCCCACGTGTGCGGTCAGGACGAAAAGCTCTTCTATCGTTTCATCGTCCATGGCCAGGCAGCCGAGGGATTTGGCCTTGCCATGGATAAAAATATCCGTCCCCGGATCGGCGCGCCCCTCCCGCCACGCATGGAAGAGATCGAATTCGTTGGGGTAATTTAATTTCATCGACAAGTGGAAATGGCTGTTCGGATTCAGTCCCGCGATCCGGTAAACGCCTTCCGGTACCTGCATGTCGCCTTCACGCAATTTGGGGCCGGACACGCCGCTGGCGGCACGGATGCGATAATCGCGGATGAAGCGGAACTCGCCGCTGTCCCTGGCCCAGAGCTCCAGCTTCATTTCCTGTTTCAAGGCGACGAAGGTGACTTCCCGGGGAGGATAACTCACCTTCGCCTTGTCGAAATAGGATTTGACTTTGCTCGTTGCGTAGGGTCCATACATTTGCAGGACATCCTCCACGGTCCGCTCACCGGGCAGCTTGATAGGCGGGATGCCATGGGTTTTCCGCGCGCCTGCCTGGACCTGCGGTTTGACGGCCATGGCGCTGGCGGGAGGGGCGGAAGGCTTGTGGCCGGAGCAGGCGCCGAGGGCTCCTGCCACGGTCAGGCCGGCGATGATTTTGGCGGTTGATTTCATCATAAGAGCTGGAAATGAAGTGGCGATCGGCATAGTGTAGACAACCCTCAATCTGTCCGCAAGCTCAGGATTTACCCGTCGAAGCGGGAGTAAAACAGCCGGCCTTGCAAGGCATCCTGGCGGCATGTGCAAAGCATCCGTTTAGAAAATTTGGCGGTGAGTTCCGTTCTTGACAGCTAAACTGGAAAAGACGTATGTTGGACCGGTTTAAATAACTGATTTGTTAGGCCGCACACATGTACAGCTACGTATTCTTGGGTCACGTCCTGGCCGCGACCGTATGGACCGGCGGGCATTTAGTGCTGGCTTCTACCGTTCTTCCTCGCGCGCTGGCAGCGCAAGATCCCAGGATATTGATCGAGTTCGAATCAGGGTTCGAACGCATCGGCATGCCAGCCTTGGCCATTCAAGTGGTCTCCGGTCTTTGGATGGCTCACCTGTTGGCGCCCGACTTCTCCACCTGGCTTTCCGCGAACACGCTTCAGGGCAAGCTCATCATGCTTAAGCTCATATTGCTGGCAGTTACCGTCCTCACCGCGCTAGAAGCACGGTTTCGCCTCATTCCGAACCTCAGCGCGTCAACCCTTCCCGCAATGGCGCGCAGAATCGTTCTGGTCACCATTGCCTCAGTGGCGTTCGTCATTGTTGGAGTTTCATTTCGAGGGGGACTCCTCGCATGATTCATGCCCATAGCGCGAGTTTAAACCTCGAGAACAGACTGGCGAAGGGAACATTGGGCGCTTATGAAGCGTAGCATCGTCGGCTTCCACCAGGACGCGGAAAATCACTGGGTGGCTGAGCTTGAGTGCGGGCACTTTCAGCACACACGCCACGATCCGCCCTGGGTTAATCGCCCTTGGGTCATTACGCCGGAAGGCCGTGCGTCAGTCATTGGCGATAAGCTTCAGTGCAAGAAGTGCGATGCCGGAGCGCCGCCGGATCATCAATAGTTCGTCATACTTCGGCTGTCGGTCCTGTCGTTGCAGGGCCCGACAATTCACTACAGGTGCGACGGCTTTGACTGGGCGCGAATTGAACTCATACGTTGAGCGTCCGCAAGTGCCATTAAGTTAAATGTGCCGAAAGATAGCCTCTTTGGCAACGGCGAAAATGGCACTGCTTGATTGTCTTGGTTCGACCCGTTGCTGCCTAACACTTCAGTTGTTTGAGTAGCTGGAACTTGATCAATACCGGACAATTACCAAAATCGGTAATACTATGAAACGTAGTTGTTTGATGGATTTCATCTTCTAACTATATTCCCGTTTATTCCAAGAACACGAAATTGAATTAGATGGTAAAGCACATTTCATTACAGCGACAATTTACCTCAATCCCCAAGACTCAAGATGAGGCGGAAAAGGATGAACTTCTCTCATTTTTGGGTCATGTCAAACCAAAAACCTGGGATGACTTAGACCAGGAATTTCGCTGTGTCATTCTAGCGGCAGCGGGTGCGGGCAAGACTGAAGAATTACGCTATCGGGCAAGCATACTTTCAGATCAGGGTAAACCATCCTTCTTTATCAGAATCGAAGATATTGAAGCCGATTTCTATGAGGCGTTTGAGATAGGAGAGGAAGCGCAATTCCAGACATGGTTGAAATCGACTGAGGAAGCTTGGTTTTTCCTCGACTCAGTCGATGAAGCAAGGTTGGAAAATCTGAGGATTTTTGAAAAAGCATTACGCCGTTTTGCCAAAGACATTAAAAAAGGAGCACACAGAGCGCATATCTACCTTTCCAGTCGGCCCTATGCTTGGCGTCCTTCGGAAGATCGTAGGCTTTTGGATGAAATTCTGTTTATTCCTGCACCGCAGGATAATCATGACGATGGGGATCGACAATCTGAGCCCTTAAGTGCGCTCACTATCTACACCATGCTCCCTTTGGATAGTGAAAGGATCCAGCGCTTTTGCGAGGCTCGTGGAGCGTGCGACATTGATCGTCTTTTGTTGGAAATTGAACGAGGCAATCTTTGGAGCCTGGCGGAACGCCCCTTTGATCTCGAAGGTATCCTGTTTAAATGGGCGGAAGACAAAGCCCTCGGTGGTCGTTTGGAGCTGCTCCTCCATAACATTGACCAGCGGCTATGCGACAACCATAACAGTGATCGGGCGCAACGCCAGCCTCTGAATCTCAGACGGGCTAAGGAAGGTGCGCGTCGATTGGCGGCTGCTGTTGTGCTAAGCGGTCAGGCTGGCCTGAATGTCCCCGATGCAACATCGGTCAAACCTGGTATTGAGGCCGAATCTGTTCTTGCGGATTGGGATCCTTCCGATGTGCGTGCACTGCTGGAGCGAGGGATTTTTAACGACATCATTTATGGAGCCGTGCGATTTCGACACCGAGAAGTACGAGAGCTTCTAGCCGCCGAGTGGTTTGACACGCTGTTGAAGAACGGTAACAGTCGTTATTCGATCGAATCTTTATTTTTTCGTGAGCAATACGGGGAAAAAATCATTGCGCCAAGGCTTAGACCTATTTTGCCCTGGCTGATTCTGCTTGACGATGGGATTCGTCGTAAAGCATTGCAAATACTTCCTGAAATTACGGTAGAAGGCGGCGATCCATCCAAACTGCCTTTGATTGAACGGCAGAAGATTTTGAACGAAATTGTCCGCAGAATTGCTGCTGAGCAAGATGATCGTTCTGCACGAGATAACAGCGCCATCGCTCGCATTGCGAATCCGGACCTTTCCGCAGATGCATTGGGGCTTATTCGCGAATACCAAAACAATGATGAGGCCATTTTCTTTCTCGGCAGACTGGTTTGGCAAGGTGGCATGGAAAACTGCGTAGTCCCGCTGATAGCTATAGTGTTAGATAGTTCGCGTGAAATTTATGCCCGTATAGCGTCAGCACGCGCAATAATGACCTGTGGAGCGGCTGAGCAAAAGCAAAATTTGTGGCAGCTGCTAAACGAAGCTGATGCTCTTATTCCGCATGATTTACTCACTGAGGTTGTTGATGGTGCGGAATCTAACCAACTCAGCGTCAGACAACTTCTGATTTCATTGGAGAAGCTTCAGCCTAGCAAACTGCATAAGGTTACTGGTCTTGAGGATTCACTACACGAATTTGTCTCACGGTTGCCGGTTAATGGAGACCAGCAGGCTATTACCCAGCTTATCGATGGGTTACATCGCTACCTAGTAATGCCTCCTTTTGTCGAGCGTGGAGAATGCCGTGTTTCCGAGAACCACGCATGGCTACTCAGTCTTGCGACTCATGCTGTCGAAAGATTAGTTGAAGTTCGTAGTGTTGTGGCTTTTGGGGCGGCGGGCTTGTCTGTTATGTTGATGGTTCCTGCTCTACGTTTCTGGAGACAAGGTGATGTCCGCGAGCATAAAGGAAACTTGCAAGCGCTCGTTCCTAATTGGCCTGAACTTAACGACGCTCTCTATTGGGCAAGCATTGAGCAGGCACGACTCCATAAGGCTGCTAAATCAAGCGAACCGTTAACCGATGATTGGTCAGTGGCCTGGCTTGGCCATTTTTGGAAGTTCGATACTACGAGCTTACCAAGAATACTGGACTTCATGCGTTCTCGTACACTTCAGGATGATCGGTTAATCGCACTCAGCACAGCATTTCGGGTTTATCTTCAAGCAGTCAAGCCAGCACACATACTGGTAAGTTTGCAAGACGCTGTGGCCGATGAGCCTGTCTTGCAAAATCAGTTGGATATTCTGCTTCACCCGCCGGCGTCAAAACTGGAGAAGCAATTCGAAGAAGAAAATGCAAGGTATCAGCGAGAATGCGAGGCAAGGAGCGCCCAACAAAAACAGAATCGCGACCGGTGGATAGCGGAATTACGTGCAAATCCTGGCCGAATTTGTAATCCTGAAAATCTAAAGCCGGGGGAATTGACTGGGGATCATGTTTGGTTGCTCCGAGAAATACGTGGCGAAGGTTTAATGATTAGCCGTTCCGACGGGGTCGATTGGCAAGCACTGATCCCAGTTTTCGGCGAAGCCGTCGCTGAAGCGTACCGCGAAGCGGCTATCAAACATTGGCGGCACTATGTGCCAACTCTGCGCTCTGAGGTAGAAAGAGATAACTCCATACCGTATGCGTTGATATTCGCTATGGCGGGGCTTGAAATAGAAGCTGCCGAGATAGCTGATTTCCCACGACAGCTAAGCGAGCCAGAGGTGCGTCATGCTTTACGCTACATCACTTGGGAGTTAAACGGATTTCCCAGTTGGTTTGAGCGAATGCACTTGGCTTTTCCGGAATTAGCCGAAGAGGCGGTAAGAAAAGAGTTGCTGTGGGAACTTAAAAATACGGGTTCGGATCAGCCTATGCACTACATTTTGCAAAATCTCGTCTACCACGCGCCGTGGCTTTATCGCTCGCTCGCGCCCGCAATATTGGATTGGACAGCGGCCAACCCGGGACGAATCAATGCAAACCAACACTATTGCCTTCAGATATTAGCTAAAGGTGGAACCTCACCAGACCAATTAGTTGAGTTGGCTAGCCGAGAGTTAGTAAAGGCTAAGGATCTGGGCAGTAAAGCCCGCTGGCATGCTCTTCGCGTCGATTGTGATCCGGACAATAGCTTACCTGAAGTCGAACGATGGTTGGTAGACCTCTCAAAGGACGAAGCGAAGCTGGCAGCCCAGATATTCATAACCGCACTCATGGGCGGTAGCCATGCGAGAGATCGTGGTCCTTACCTTGGTTGCTTCCACACAGCGGAACATCTGAAATCACTATACGTTCTGATGCACCGATACATTCAAACAAAAGAGGATATCGACCGTGCGAACGGAAGTGTGTATTCTCCGGAACTCCGCGATGATGCTCAGGATGCACGCAATAGGCTGTTTAATCTAATAACAGAAGTTCCGGGAAAAGCGAGCTATACCGCCATCAAACAGCTGATCGAAGAACACCCTGATCCAGATTATCGTCCTTGGATGGCAAAACGGGCCTATCAGCGAGCTGAGGAAGATGGCGATTTAGAACCTTGGACAACAGAGCAGATATATGCTTTCGATCAGTCACAAACAATTACGCCCGTAACCCATCGCCAGCTCTTCGATTTGGCTGTGCAACGCCTGCATAACCTAAAGAACTGGCTCGAACGTGGAAACGACAGTGCTTGGAAGACTTGGCAGCGTGCCGCTGAAGAAACAGAAATTCGTACGTTGATTGCCGGTTGGCTTAATCAGCAGTGCCAAAACCAATACGTGACGGCTCAGGAACCTGAGCTGGCAAATAGCCAACGCATGGATATCTGGTTGGATAACACAAATGTACGCTCACCCGTGCCTATAGAACTCAAATTGCTCGACAAGGTATGGAGTGGTCCCAAACTTTGCGAGCGATTGCGTAACCAATTAGTGGGCGATTACTTACGCGAGGAAAGCGCAGGGTGTGGCGTGATGTTATTAGTCTCTCAAAAACTTGGGCTAGAAAAAAACTGGATGGTTAATGGCCGGAGTGTTAATTTGAATGGACTAGCCGATGCCCTTAAAAATTATTGGCAAGGTATTGCGGGGCAATATCCTGGTGTTGAGGCTATAGAGGTAGTTGTTATTGATCTGACTCAAAGAGAGCGGGTCAGTGATTCCTGAGTTGAAACGTATTTTTTCAATTAACTCAGAGGGAAAAGTAAGAGCTGACGTTTTAACATAAAATTTTATTTTGGCTAATCGGTGGAGTTGTGAAGGGAAAAAACTGGTGCATATCGGACATTCATGAATGGATCTTGATGGTCCTAAATTGGCACATAGCTGACCTTCTCCTGAGCAGCGCGAGATATACCCCGCACCAGATGATTCAACTGAACTGGAAGTTCAATCAAACGTTCGAGTCGGGTTGAATAACCCGCCTCGCTGAGGATCAATCCGCTCAACTCCGCGCCAGACCCGCATTTTGATCGATTATATACATGAACCGGACCAGCGTCTCGCACTCGGCATGGTCCTTGAACCAGCCGTTCTCGGCCATGCGGGCCTCGCACAGGAAGGCGTTGCCTTCGGCCTCGAAATCGGATTGCAGCGTTCGCGAGAACTCGTAGTTCTTTACCCAGTGATTGCGGATGTTGGCCGTGAAGTCGTGCTGAACATAACGGAACGACAGGGACTGCAACGCCTCGTTCATGCGCGTATGGCCGGCCAGCAGGATGGTGTCGGAATCGCCCTCTTCCTTGGCCTGGAACGCCGCGATGATCATGCGGCCGCCGGGCCGCAGCTTGGTGTTGAGCTTGGCCAGCGTCTTGTTGTAGCCGCCCATGAAGTAAATCGAATCGATGGCCAGAATGACATCGTAGCCGTCGCCGGGCAGCTCGTCCCGAATCCGATCGGCACACTGGAAATTCAGCCTGGCGGCCTTATCCCGGGTTCTGTCTTGCGCCTGGGGCATGGCGGTTTATAAAATCGCCATCCTGGTTTTCAATCTCGTTCCCTATGTTGCATTGCATATCGTCGGATAAGCCCGCGGCTCAAGCGGGACGGCTTTACAAGCCCGCCCTTTCCATGAATGGCGCCGCCGGCTCGGGCTTAGTGTGTGGATGCGTACAGCTGCTGATTTTTCATGGCGACGCATGATTGAAGGTAATGTTTCCGACTAATGAATAAACGCTCTAATACCGTTAACCCGCCAGTAAATACAACAAAGTCAGATTGGCAAACAGCAACAGCGCCGCCAGACCTTTCCAGAACGAGACCGGATTGCGCTGCATGAGCGGCAGCCGCTCTTCCGGCTTCAGGAATTTCGGGTTGGGCAGGGACAGGTCGAACAGGAATTCCGACAGGTCGTCATAGCGCATTTGCGGGTTGATGGCCGTGGCTTTTTTCAGGGCGCCGTCTATCCAGGCCGGCACCATAATGTTGTGGTAAATGCTGGGCACATAGTCCAGTTTCGCCAGGCTCGGCGGGTCCGGGTGTTCCGGCATGTCCGGGCCGTAGGGCAGGGCGCCGTTCAGCATTTCATAGGCGATGACGCCCAGCGAGTATAAATCGGACTTGACGCTGCCGCGCAGGCCCAGGTGGTATTCGGGCGCGGTGTAATTCAGAGTGCCCAGCACATCGGCAGGATCGGCATGTTCCAGCGGCGTCATTTCCTCGATGCCGGCGATTTTGACGGAGCCGAAGTCGATAATCCTGGCGGTGCCGTTTTTATCGAACATGATGTTTTCGGGTTTCAGGTCCTGGTGCAGCATTTCCATGCGGTGAAAGGCGCGCAGCCCTTTGGCGATCTGTTCTATGATAGTGCGCGTCTCCTTGATGTCGGCTTTCGGATGGGCATCCATCCACTGCCTGAGCGTCGGACCTTCGAGGTATTCGGTCACATAGTAAATGCCGCTTTTTTCGCGGTCGCTGCCGAGGGTTTTCAGGACATGGTCGTTATTGATCCGTTTGCCCGCCCATTCCTCGTGCAGAAAGTGTTCTATGTAGCGGGTGTCGTCGTCATAAAGAATGGACGGGGTTTTGAGCACGACCCGCGTGCCGGTTTTCATATCCAGAGCCCGATAAACCTGCGTGCGCTTGCTGGCATGCAACTCCTCTTCAATCCGGTAGCCGTCCAGTACCATGCCGGGCCGTAGCGGCGGCGGGAAGGGCAGGTTGGTGTGGCGGCGCAAAATTTCATCCTCCCGCGCCGGCGGCAGATCCTCGATCCTGACCAGTTGGCAGGTCAGGTTGTCGGTGCTTTTATTGTCGGCGCTCAGCTGGATGATTTTTTCCGCCGCCAAGGTTAAATCGCTATTTTCCAGCAACAGTTTTTTCAGCGCTTTTTCGTTGATGAAGTCATGCACGCCGTCCGTGGTCATCAGGAACAGGTCGTCTTTTTCCAGCGGCAGCGCCTGATAATCGACCTCCAGCCGGGGCTCTATGCCCATCGCCCGGTTCAGGTAGTTTTTTTCCTTGCCGACCCAGACGCGGTGGTCGCGGGTGAGTTGTTCAAGATTGCCATTGCGCAGGCGATAGATTCTGGAATCGCCGATATGAAAGATATGCGCAGTCGTCGATTTGAAGATGCAGATGCTGAGCGTGCTGACCAGTCCCTTGACGGAGTCGTAGCGGGCCTGCCCCTGACTGTACAGCCAGGAATTGGTGGCGGAGAGGATTTTTTTGCCGGCGTGGATGACGGACCAGGAATCGGGCGTGCTGTAATAATCCTCCAGAAAACTGACGACGCAGCAATGGCTGGCCTGCTTGCCGGCATCGCTGCTGCTCATGCCGTCGGCGATGGCTACGGCGATGCCTTTATAGGTCAGTTGGGGCTCTTCCGGCACCAGGGCGCCGTAGAAGTCTTCATTATCGGCTTTGATGCCTTTGTCGCTGGCATGACCCAGACTGATCCTGAGCTTCGTTGCTGCTAACATAACCGACATCCTGCTTAACTGACTTCGATAATAGCGACGGTGCCGTCTTCCTCAACCTCGACCATATGGCCTTGCGGTTCATCTATGAACTGCACGGCGACCAGGATCAGCAGCGCGCCGCCGGCGATCACCATGAAAAACACGGCGGGCGAGACAAAAGACAGAATGGTCAGGAACAAGACAGCCCCGACATTGCCATAGGCGCCGACCATGCCGGCAATTTGCCCGGTCAGACGGCGCTTGATCAGCGGCACCATGCCGAATACGGCGCCTTCGCCGGCCTGCACGAAGAAGGAACAGGCCATGGTCAGCATGACGGCCACGGTGATGGACCATTCCGAGGTGATTTGCGACATCAAAAGATAACCCACCGACAGGCCGGAAATAAACAGCGTTAAAGACAGTTTGCGGCCAAACTTGTCGCTGATCCAGCCGCCGCCGGGGCGGGCTACCAGGTTCATAAAGGCAAAGCCCGATGCCAGCAGGCCGGCTTGCACCGTCGTTACGCCTTGCGATTCGTGGAAGGTGTTGAAGAAAAACATCGGCAGCATCGATACGACGGCCAGTTCGGAACCGAAGGTAATCAGATAGGCCAGGTCAAGAATGGCGACCTGTTTGAACTTGTATTTATGAATCTCTTCGATCGGCTGCTGCAGGTGCCCTTCATTGACATGGACGATTTGATAGACATTGTAGATAAACAGCAGCCAGATGCCGGCATAAATGCCCAACGTCGCGGACTGCGACAACAGGCCCACGCCGGCCGGCGACAGTTTCCAGGTCAGCAGCGTCAGGGTGGCGTACAGGGGGATGTTCATGACGATATAGAAGAACAAATCCCAAATGCAGGTGACTTCCATGGCGCCGGCCCTTTTAGGCTTGAAATAAGTGGAGCCCTTCGGCGTGTCCGAGGCCGAGAAAAAGTAGATGCCGGCATAAAGCAGCGAGAGCACGCCGGTACTGGCGATCGCGTAGCGCCAGCCCTCGGCGCCGCCGTAAAGCAAGGCGAGCGTCGGCAGCGCCATGGCGGCAGCGGCGGAGCCGAAATTGCCCCAGCCGCCGTATATGCCTTCGGCAATGCCCACCTGCCGGGCCGGAAACCACTCGCCGACCATGCGGATGCCGATGACGAAGCCGGCGCCGATAAAGCCCAGCAGAAAGCGCGCCAGCGCCAATTGTTCAAAGCTGGTGGCAAAGGCGAACAGAAAGCAGGGCGCGCTGCCGATCGCCAGCAGTGCCGAATAAGTCCGCCGGGGACCGAACTTGTCGACCAGAATGCCGATGACGATGCGCGCCGGAATCGTCAACGCCACATTCAAAATCAGGATGGTTTTAATATCCGTCTGGCTCATGTCCAGCGATTCGGCGACAGCCAGCATTAACGGCGCGTGATTAAACCAGACCACGAAGCTGATAAAAAAGGCCAGCCATGACAGATGAAGGATTTTGATCTTGCCCGAGAAAGAAAATAGATTTAGATTTTGTGAAGTCATAATGGGTCTTCCGTTAAGAATTTCTTCACGAAAGAGCACGTTGCGTGCCAAGCGCGCGGAACGGCGCCCGCTCTGGGCTCAGGTATTTTTTGGGGAAAAACGAATGGCGGAAAAGTGGCGGGCAGGCACCAAAAACAGGCGTGCCGCCTGTTTTTGGTGCGTACCAGGCGGTGAATGCCAAGCCGGTTTTTTCACCGGCAAACGCCGTAATAACACAAGGTGCGCAGCGTGTGCCTTTTCAAATCTGTGATGAATCGGCGGATTTTGCAAGATATGCGATGCCGGCTGACAGCCGGGCGGGGCATGCTGCCGCGTTCTGGACGCTTGGTATCGATTGAATAAATTCGCCTGCCCCGGCGGTCATTGCGGAATTGTTGGGGACGGGATTGTAAATCCCGTCCCGTCTGAGCATGAAGAGCCGTATTATCCGCGCAGTGCGAAGGACATGGCCTTCAGATACCGGTCAGTTTAGTGCGCCCGGTTTCAAAGGCTTGGCATCCAGCTCGAAATCCATATGGATGCGCTGGGCTACCGTTTTGACTTCCTTCTTATTCTTGAAAGGGCCGGCGATAACCTGATAAGCCCCGTCTTTCTCGATCTTACGCGCCGGTATCGGAGGTCCCTGGTGCGACAGCATCACGGCCAGCTGCTGGGCATCATTTTCATTATCGAACGTGCCCGCCAACACAGCCCAGTCGCTTTCTTTCAAATCAGCGACCACGGGCTGGCCATACAGCTGATCGGGGTGCTCCAACTGCACGGCCGCCGTCGACAGCTCCGTTATACCGGGGCTGCCCGCCAGTATCGGCGTGGGAACGCCATCCGCGCGTTCAACAATGCGGTCGACTTTCTCCCAGTCGATGGTCACGTTTTGCGCTGTGCTGATTTTCTTCAAATCCTTGAGCAGTTTCTTTTTCAGCTTGGGTTTTTGCCTGGCCCATTTTTTCAGCGGTTCATGCACTTCAAGATAAAGCATGTCCTGGTCCCAGGCCGTCAGATAAGGCTGATGAACAATGCGCACGGGCATTCCTACCTTGCTTTTATTGAATAGCACCTCGATATCCTCGGGATAAAGCTGCACGCAGCCGTGGCTGATCTGCATGCCGATCCCGTAAGGCTTGTTGGTGCCATGAATCAGATAACCGGGAAAGCCCAGTGGCATGGCGTAGCTGCCGAGCGGATTATCGGGCCCCGCGCGCACGACTTTCGGCAGCGGGTCGCCTTTTTGCGCATGTTCGCGCAGTATCGATGCCGGTACGGTCCAGGTCGGATTGGCGCGCTTGGCGACGACGCGGGTCGATCCCATCGGCGTGCTCCAGCCCTGGCGGCCGATGCCGACCGGATAAGTGAACAGGGTGTCCGGTTGGTCGGGCGGATAATAAAACAGCCGCATATTGGCCAGATTCAGCACGATGCCCTTGCGGGGCGCCTCCGGGAGAATAAAGCGTAAAGGCAACAGGACCCGACTGTCCGGCCGGGGCGTCCAGGGATCGATTTGGGTATTGGCTATCGTAATATCGTTGTAGCCCAGGCCATAGTGCCGGGCGATATCGGGCAGGGTGTCATTCTCGCGGGTATCGATGGTCGCCAGCATGCCGACGATGTTCTGGCCATCGGTCAGCTGAAAATCGTGGGAAGCAATATGCTGCTGTTTGGGCGATGACAGGGAAAGTTCTTCCATGGCTCCTGAGAACGGCATGTTCTGACAACCGGCCAGAACACTGCTGAGCAGTACACAGGCGGACAAGGACAAAGGACGTATGGCGGTTTTTCCTGAAGCGGGCGGGCGGATTTGGATTTTTTCTTCTAAGGTCAACATCTATGTAAAAAAATTATTGATTATAGTTGTAGATACCCGAGGCGGCCGAAAATATCGCGCGTAGGCAAGTGAAACGTTAGCCTAACCGCTCTAAATTAAGAAAAGATTAAGTTTTGCTTAATCCGATAACCAGCGGTTTGTAAAAGCCGGAATGAGAAATTGTCTGATGGTTCGGATGGCCATCAAACAAGACGGCCCGAAAATGCCGGGCGGCAAAACAAGTGCCGAATCGGGCGCCGCCGGAAAGTCATATCGGCCCTCTGTCGCATGGTTTGCCGACAAAGGGCCATTGTTCTTATATGATCTAGTGCTTCTGTTTACCGCCGCCGTGGCTGTGTTGACCGCCTTTACGGCCTATCTCGGCCATATGCTCACTGCTTTGGCTGGAAGCACTTTTACCCTTACCGCCTTCTTCCTCGCTGCTGCTGGCGCGGCTGCTTTTACCGCCCTTGCGGCCGGCTTCCCTGGCTTCTTCCGAAGTAAACTCGTGAGCCGTGCCTTTCTGATGAGCGGCTTTGCCGCCTTTACGGCCGGCTTCCCTGGCTTCTTCCGAAGTAAATTCGTGAGCAGTACCTCTCTCGTGTGCGACCTGGCCGCCCTTGCGGCCGGCTTCCCGAGCTTCTTCCGGAGTGAATTCATGGGCCGTGCCTTTCTGATGCGCGGCATGGCCGCCCTTGCTGGCAATCTCGCGTTGCTTCTCCGCATCCATGGAGGCGAAGCCACGGCCCGACTTGGAGCCTTGCCCCGAACTGGTACCTCTTTGCTGAGTCATGATTGTGTCTCCTCAAACATAAGATTTTGATTATTGGTTACGTCCTCTTGGGAACTAACCAGATGCCCTTCTTTTTCTATAAAAAAAGAGTGGTTAAAATATACCAGCCGTCGTTAAAAGTTCTGTACGCTAGCGTACATCAGCTACGTGCACCGAAAGGCAGAATAGAAAATGGCAGGCGGATACTTCCGGATAAGCGTTTTGGCCCATATCGCCGCCATAAAAAAAACTAATGTGCAGAGGAGGGGATGACATTGTCTGATCGCATTCAATTGAAAATTCACCACGTCAGTATTATCGTGGCCGATACAACAAGAGCGCTGGGGTTTTATAGCGGCCTGTTGGGACTGAAAACCTGTGAACGCCCCAATCTGCCGTTTCCGGGCGCCTGGCTGCAACTCGGCGAGCAACAGGTCCATCTGCTCGAATTGCCTAATCCCGACAGTCATGAAAACCGCCCCGAACACGGCGGACGGGATCGACATACGGCTTTTCTGGTCAATGATCTGGATGCCGTCCAGCAGCTGCTGGAAGCGCGGGATATTACCTATACGCTAAGCAAATCGGGGCGCAGGGCTTTATTCTGCCGTGATCCTGATGGTAATGCCGTAGAGTTGATTCAGGACCTGAGCGTTATCAGTTAACGCGAGGCCGGGGAAAATTGCTTCTCCAGCTTGCCAACTGAAGCAGCGTAATACCACTTAGGATTTGTCCGTAAATTATTTCCCGGTTTGCGCGCGAGTGGATGTAGGGGCGAATTTATTCGCCCAGGGCGACTGAAGTCGCCCCCACAAAAGGTATTTATTCATCAAAATTCAGAGAAGTTATTAATTGCCGCATCCTTAGTAACGGGCATGGAATAAATCAGGGAATTGCAGGTGCGAATTCATTTATGCCCTATGGGTACTGGTGCCCTTCAGGGTATTCGCACTGTGCGGATACCCTGAAGGGCACCAGTAAATCCGCACCGACACCGGAAATGCATCAGCGCACTGGAGTAAGTTATTTCATCCGCGTTCCTTAATGGCGCAAGGGCGGGCTTATGAACCGGTTAAATCAGTTAATTTCAGCGCTTGCCGATCGGCCTTATCATCAGGTACAGGCATTGCAAGGCGCTTATGATTATCCCGGCTTCAAGCTCGGACTGATCAGGATGCAGCGCAGTCCCGGCGCTCATCCCGCCTCGATCGCTTCGGTTACCGTTCGCCGGCGTGACAGCGCCATCCCCGCAAATTACCTTCAGGCCGGGGACGGCAAGCTGGCGGTCGCCGATTTTCTGATCCGCCGCTTTCGCCAACACATCGACCGGTTTGCGCTGCAAAATCGCGGCAAGGAAGGCAGCGGTTCGTTCGATACCATCGAGTTAAGCCAGAAAATGCTGGCAAGGGACAGCGTGTTGATCGATCAGGCCGCCATCGAATTGCGCTTCATGATCAGTTTGCCCGCCAAGGGGCCGGGCGGCGGCGTTTTCGACGCCGAACAGGCGCGGATCATGTTTGATCGGGAATTGCCGGCCATCGTCGATGCCACGTTTTTTTACGCCAGGTACGACCAGCCCGCCAGAATCCTGCTAGACCGGTTTGTCGATGTGGCGACAATGCGCACCGTGATCAGCCGGTTTATGCGCAAGCATCGGCTGGTCGCTTTTATCGCCGACGGCGCCCGGCTGCCGCGCCGCAGCGGCATCGACGACAGGCCGGCCGCGGACGAGACCGTCATCGCCTTTCAGGTACCTGATGCCCTGCGGGTTGAAATCCCGCTGCCGGACGGCCGCCAGCTGAGCGGCATGGGCATCCGGGAAGGCGTCACCTGCATTACCGGCGGCGGCTATCACGGCAAATCGACCCTGATGCAGGCGCTTTTGGCCGGCGTCTACGCGCATGTGCCGGACGACGGCCGCGAATGGGTCGTGACGCGCGAGGATGCCTTCTTCATCCGGGCCGAGGATGGGCGCAGCATCAAGGACGTGGACATCAGCCCGTTTATCGGCGACTTGCCGAACGGTCTGAAGACCGATCATTTTTCCTCGGACAATGCCAGCGGCAGCACGTCGCAGGCGGCCGCCATCGTCGAGGCCGTCGAAACCGGGTCGAGACTGCTGCTGTTCGATGAGGATACCTGTGCGACTAATTTTCTGGTGCGCGATGCGCTGATCGAGCAGGTGCTTGATCCTTCGCTGGAGCCGATCCGGCCGCTTTATGCCACGGTACGGACGTTGTGGAAAAAACAGCGGGTATCGATGATTTTCGTGATCGGCGGCCTGGGGCATTTTCTGCTGAAAGCCGACACCTGCCTGCTGATGGCGCATTACCGTTGCCATGACATCACCGCTAATGTCCGCGCCAGGCTCGGCGCGATCGTCGATGACGATGCGCCGGTTGAAGGTGGGCCGCCAGCGCGCCGGCTGGCCGCCGGCAATTTTGATCCGGCGTATGAAAACAAGCGCCTGAAAAAGACCCTGGCCAAACGCATCAAGCCTTTGCGCCATGCCCCGAGACAACTGGAATACGGCATGGACCTGGTTAATCTGGAGGCCGTCGCGCAGATCGCGGAAGCGCCGCAGGTATTGGCCCTGGGCTATTGCCTGCTGGCGCTGCGCCATAAAATCACGCAGTCCGCCGGCCGGCCCGAAACCATCCGCTTCTGGATAGACCGGCTTTACGATGACATCGCCGAGCACGGCCTGTCGGTGCTGGCGCCCGATTATCCCGGAACCCTGTCCATGCCGCGCAAACACGAACTGGCCGCCGCCATCAACCGAATCAGGTCGTTGCGGATTGTCGATCCCTGCGATGGCATGATCTGAACACGGTTTGCTTTAACCTGAATATTTCACCACGAAGCGGGCAGGCTGGGTTGGCGCTTTGCGGAAACCCGGCAAAAAGGAGCTTACCCTACGATGGGGAAAACGGGATAAAAGGCTGACTATGTGTTGCATCGGGTTATAATTTTCAATTTGATCTGATAAGGGGTAAGGGCGTGTTCAGGAGTCGGTTTTCACTGAAGCAATATGGTTTTTTTTTCTTGGCGTTGAGTATTTTTTCCGGTAGCGCCTTCTCGCAATCGGCCGCCAAGGCCTGGTCCCGGATCTCCACGCCCGCAGTCACGGACGGCGCGGCGCAGAGTATCGGCACCTATACCGCCGGGTGCCTGAGGGGAGGCGTGGCGCTGCCTCAGGACGGTACCGGCTACCAGACCATGCGTCTGTCGCGCAAACGTGTCTACGGTCATCCCGACCTGATTCATTTCCTCGAAAAACTCGGGCGGACATCCGTCGCCGAGGGGTGGGGCGTTCTACTGGTCGGCGATCTCGGGCAGCCGCGCGGCGGGCCGACGCTGTCCGGACATCGTAGCCATCAGACCGGGCTCGACGTGGATATCTGGTACTTGCTGTCCCAGGAAGCGGCGGCAAGAAGTCTGACTTTCGATGAGCGCGAAACCTGGGGCGCGCCTTCCGTGCTGGCCGTCAAATCGGATGCCGTGGACGCCAGCCACTGGTCGCCGGCCAATGAAAAAATTCTCGAAGCCGCCGCGCGCATGCCGGAGGTCGAGCGCATTTTCGTCAATGCCGGCGTCAAGCGCCAGCTGTGCGCCAGCAGCGCAACGCGCGACTGGCTCAGGAAAATCCGGCCGTGGTGGGGCCATGACGATCACTTCCATGTACGCCTGAAATGCCCGGTCGGCGACAGCCAATGCCAAAGTCAGGAACCGGTTCCCGCAGGCGACGGCTGCGATGCCTCGCTGGAGTGGTGGTTCTCGGCCGAAGCCCGCGAACAGCTTCGCTCGGGCAAGGCCCGCAAGCCGGCTAAGGCGCCCGCGCTTCCCGAACAGTGTCAGGCGGTGTTAAAAGAATAAAGCGGCGGGAAGACGCCGCCGATCGCGGCCAGGGCTATGGACCACGGTTCGATCGAACAAGCGTTTTTAGGGTGGCGGCAGGCAGAAACGGGGGCTGATTTTTTGGCACTCGCCTGGCGCTCAGCCTCTGGTTGTCTATAATTAAAGCCATATTATTTTACCTTTGGCCTATAGTCAGGCCGCCAACTGTAGGTCAGTCGAACTGAGCGGCGGATCATTTTTAAAAGAAGAATAATATGGCAAATGTAGTAGTAGCAGAGAATCATCTTACATTCGGAGGCGTGGGTTATTTCAGAGGACACGCCGAGGAAGTGGAACTAGGCAGCATTGGCGAGAAGCGGACGCCTCTCACCAAGCAGAATTACCTGGAAGTCAAGGACCGGATTCCCGTTCCCAAGATTGATGTCGCCAAAGCCACGGCGGTTGACATCGATTTCAGCAAAACCTCAAAGAGCGCCTTCAACACCGTGGTTTCCGCCATTATCAAGGGCGTTCCGGTAAAATTATCCGGCGATGCGACGTTCGACAAACTGAGGTCGGGCTCTCTCAAGCTCGTGAAGTTCAGCGTTTTGAATAACGATATGAAAAAAGCGGCGAACAATTCACCGCAGAAGCTTCAAAGCCTGATCGAATGGGGCAATGATGCGCGAATTGCCCATCAGGTGTTTGTAGTGATGGAAGCGTCGCTGGCAAATCAGTTCGACAATAACATTAATGCGGATCTTTCGGTCGGCGCCAAAGGACTCGAGGCGACGGTAGGCGGCGGTAGCTCGACTTCCGGTACAACGTCAGTGCGTATTTCCAAGGGCACCTGCTTTGCCTACCTGCTGGCCAAGATCGATTGGGACGCGAAGCTGAAAAAAAACAGGACGAAAATCGTTGATCTGGATGACGATCAATGGAGCTTCGGTTAATTCACAATGCTTGTATCCTCGTCAGTGACTCTCGTCGCTTGAACCCGGGCTGTCAAAAGCCGCATCGTTTCCATGCGGCTTTTGACAGCTTGTTCCGCAATCTCAATCCATGCCCACTTTTTGCAACCGGAGTGCTATGGGTATTGGTGATCTCTGCGGTTTTAAGAAATTTCCGTGCTAGCACTTAGTCGGCCTTGTTCTGACGAGTAAAATTTGCAGAGTATTCATTTAGTGCGAATGAATTCGCACCTACAATTTTCCCTGGTTCCCACGGTCCTCCGTGGGAACCCATACCGGGTTTTGGGAGCGGCACGATCTATGGCTCGGTATGCGTTTCCATTTATGTCCTTCAGGGTGCGCGAGAGCGTGGGAACGAGGAAAATTTGCAGAGTATTCATTAGTGCGAATGAATTCGCACCTACAGTTTAACCGTCATAATTAAATTGGGTGACCGCTAAACTCAGGTCATCGAACCGATGGTTTTGCGGAAGCGCCCCAGCGCCAGCACGAAGAAGACGCCGCCGATCGCGAACAGGGCCAGAAACTGCGGCCAGACGATGCCGAAGCCGGCACCGCGGTAGAGAATGGCCTGGGCGAGCGAGACGAAATGCGTGGTCGGCGCGGCCAGCATGAGATTCTGCACCAGTTCGGGCATGCTCTCGCGCGGGGTCGTGCTGCCGGACAGCATCTGCAGCGGTAGCAGCACAATGATCATCAGCAGCCCCATCTGCGGCATCGAGCGCGCCACCGTGCCCATAAAAATACCCATCGATGTGGTGGCGAACAGGTGCAGCGACATGCCGGCGACAAACAGCCCGATCGAACCTTCGATCGGCACTTCGAGCAGGCCCTGCACGACGAAAATGATCGATCCCGTCGCCACGACCACCACGACCAGTCCCATGGCCCATACTTTGGCCATCATGATCTCGAACGGTGTCAGCGGCATCACCAGCAGATGCTCGATGGTGCCGTGCTCGCGCTCGCGGATCAGCGCCGCGCCGGTCAGTATGATGGACAGCATGGTGATGCTGTTGATGACCTCCATGATCGCGCCGAACCACATCGGGTCTAGATTGGGATTGAAGCGCGCCCGCACTTCGAGTTCGGCGGGCAGGGTGGTAACGGTGCGGTGGCCCTGCATGAAAGCCGTCACTTCGCCGTTGACGATGTTATGGATGTAGCTGTTGCCGATGAAAGCCTGCGACATGCGCGTGGCGTCGACATTGAGCTGCAGTGCCGGCTGGCGTCCGGCCAGCACGTCGCGCTGGAAATCGGGCGGAATATTGAGCACGAAAGTATAAAGGCCCAGGTCCATGACCGGATCGGTCATAGTCGGCTCGATGAGATCCGGCGGTAAAAAATAAGGCGGATAAAAGGCGTTGATGATGCGCGACGATAGCGGCGAGTGGTCTTCATCGACGACCGCGATGGGGGCCTTGTGCAGCGATTCGGGCATGCGCTTGGCGCTCAGGTAAACCTGGCCGGTGAAGGCGAACAGGATCAGCGCCAGCATCAGGGTGTCGCGCCCGAGACTGCGCAGTTCCTTGACGCCGAGATGAACGATGTTGAGCAGGGCGCGCATCGCTAGCGTTCCTGTTTCTTGAGCAGCGCGACGCTTGCGGCCAGAATCACCGGAATGGCGATGGCCAGCGGCAGCAGCGACGGCGCGAGATCGGCAAAGCCCAGCGCCTTCGAAAAGGTGCCCCGGCTGATGGTCAGAAAATGCGTGGTCGGGAAAATCTCGCCGACCAGGCGCGCGCCGCCTTCCAGGGACGAGACGGGATCGAGCATGCCGGATAACTGCGTGGATGGAATAAGCGTGGCGATCGAGGTAGCGAAAATCGCGGCGATCTGGCTGCGGGTAAAGGCCGAAATCAACAGGCCGAGGCCGGTGGCGGCGGTTACGTAGAGCAGCGCGGCAATGGTCAGCAGCAGAAAGTCACCTTTGTGCGGTACGTCGAAAACGGTCACGGCCAGCGCGCACAGCAAAAAGAAGTTGACCATTCCCATGGCGATGTAAGGCAGTTGTTTGCCGAGCAGGAATTCCAGCTTGGTGACCGGCGTGACGTACAGATTGAGGATGGAGCCGAGCTCTTTTTCACGTACCACGCTGAGGGCGCTGAGCATGGCCGGAATCAGCATCAGCAGCATCGGAATCACGGCGGGTATGATGGCGGGCAGACTTTTAACGTCGGGATTGTAGCGAAAGCGCGTCTCGATGGTCATCAATCCGGGCGGCAGACGCCCCGTATAACGGCGGCGCGCCTGCTCCATCAGCCAGCCCTGATGCATGGCCTGCACGTAGCCGAGCACGTTCTCCGCGCGGCTGGGCATCGCGCCGTCGATCCAGGCGCCTATTTTTACATTATTGCCGCGCTGCAGGTCGCGGGCGAAGTTGGGCGGAATCTCCAGTGCCAGGCTCAGCTCGCCGCTGCGCATGCGGCGGTCGAGCTCGTCGTAATCGGCGATCGGCGGCCGTTCGATAAAGTAGCGTGAACCGCTGAGGTCGAGTGCGTAATTCTGGCTGAGCAGAGTCCGGTCGCGGTCGAGTACGGCAAAATTCAGGTCCTCGACGTCCATGCTGATGCCGTAGCCCATGATGAACATCAGCAGCAATGTGCCGAACAGCGCAGTCAAGCCGCGCAGGGGATCGCGGCGCAGTTCCAGCGCTTCGCGAAAGGTGTAGCTGAACAGGCGCAGGAGGCTGAAGCGGGCGATAGGGCCCGGCGCCGGCGCGGCGGTTCGGGCAAGCGTACCGGCCGCCCGGGGCGGATGGTCTGCCGCGGGTTCGTCATCGAGACCGCTCGCTGCTTTCAGGTAGTCGATGAAGGCCGCTTCCAGCGTGTCATGTCCGCTACGTTCGGCCAGCGCGGCGGGGATGTCGCTGGCGAGTACCTTGCCCGCGTGCATCAGCGATATGCGGTCGCAGCGTTCGGCCTCGTTCATGAAGTGCGTGGAAATGAAGATCGTGACCCGGTCGCGGCGCGCGAGATCGATCATCAGCTCCCAGAAGCCGTCGCGCGCCACCGGGTCGACGCCGGAGGTCGGTTCGTCGAGAATCAGCAGGTCCGGCCGATGGATCACGGCCACGGCCAGCGACAGGCGCTGGCGCAGCCCTAAAGGAAGATCATCGGGCAAGGCATCCATGACCTGGCCGAGCAGAAAACGTTCGGCCATTTCGGCGACGCGGCCGGGAATTTCGGCTTCCGGCAGGTGGAACAGCCGCGCGTGCAGCTCCAGGTTTTGCCGCACGGTCAGCTCGGAATACAGCGAGAACGCCTGCGACATGTAACCGACGCGCTTGCGCGTGTCCAGATTGCCGGCGTCGACGACGCGGCCGAACAACCGCGCCTCGCCCTCGCTCGGCTGCAGCAGGCCGGTGAGCATTTTCATCGTGGTGGTCTTGCCGCAGCCGTTGGAGCCCAGAAAACCGAAGATCTCGCCGCGCTCGATGTGCAGGCTGACATGGTCGACGGCGACGAAATCGCCGAAGCGCATGGTCAGGTCATGCGCCTCGATGGCGATTTCCTGCGCGCCGCCGGTCGCGCGCGGCGGAATGACGATGTCCTTGTGGCTGCGGCGCTTAGCTTCCGGCAGCAGCCGGATGAAGGCCGCCTCCAGCGTCCCGGAGCCGGTGCGTGCGCGCAGGTCGGGCGCCGTGCCGGTGGCGAGGACTTTGCCCGCATCCATCGCCACCAGCCAGTCGAAGCGTTCCGCCTCGTCCATGTAGGCGGTCGAAACCAGCACGCTCATGCCGGCGCGGCGTGCGCGCAGGCGCTCGATCAGTTCCCAGAACTGGGCGCGCGACAGCGGGTCGACGCCCGTGGTCGGCTCGTCCAGCACCAGCAGGTCGGGGTCGTGGATCAGGGCGCAGCAAAGTCCCAGCTTTTGCTTCATGCCGCCCGAGAGCTTGCCGACAGGGCGGTCGCGGAACGGCGACAGGCCCGTGCTTGCCAGCAGTTCATCGATGCGCGCATGGCGCTCGGCCTGTTCATGCCCGAACAGGCGGCCGAAAAAATCGACGTTCTCGAATACCGACAGCGTAGAGTAAAGGTTCTTGCCCAGCCCCTGCGGCATATAGGCGATGCGCGGGCAGACGGCGCGGCGGTGCGCGGCGTCGGCGATGTCGCCGCCCAGCACGTCGATGCGGCCTTCCTGCATGGCCCGGGCGCCGGTCAGCAGCGACATCAGGCTGGACTTGCCGACGCCGTCGGGACCGATCAGGCCGACCATGCAATTGGCGGGAATGTCCAGGCTGAGGTCGTCGAGTGCGAGGTTGTCGCCGTAGCGCAGACTGACGCCCTGCACGCGGACGACGGGCGAGGCAAGGGCGTCGGTATTCATTGCGGCAGGCTGATCGCCAGTTCGGGAGGCCATTCGGCGTCTGGATCGATCTTGACATAGGCCATGCCGGGCAGGCCGGTCTTGACCTGCTCGAGGCGTCTTTTCAGCAGTTCGGGAGCGATCGCCGCGCGCACGCGGAACATCAGCTTCAGGCGCTCGACCTCGGTTTCCACCGTCTTCGGCGTGAACTGGGCGACGCTGGAGACGAAGCTGGCCCGGGCCGGGATCACAAAATTGGGCGCGGCGTCGAGCACGAGGCGGATCTCGCTGCCCAGCGCGACCCGGCCGGCGGCTTCGGTGGGCAGGAAGAAGGTCATGTAGACGTCGGACAGATCCACCATGTTCAGCACGCGGCCGCCGGCGCTCAGCACTTCGCCCGGTTCGGCGACGCGGTACTGTACGCGGCCGTCGCGCGGCGACTTCAGTTCGCTGTCGTCGATATCGGCCTGCAGGCGCGCGACCGTCGCCTTGGCCGCCTCGATCAGCGAATGCGATTCCACCACCTTCGATTTCGCTGCCTCGATGCCCGCTTTCGCTGCCGCGACCTGGGCCTGCGCGGCGCTGATGGCGGCCTGCACACCCAGTACCTGGGCGCGGTCGTCATCGAGTTGCTGCATCGGCGCGGCACCCTCGATGGCGAGATTCTCCGAGCGTCTCAGGCGCTTGCGCGCGGCATCGAGTTCGGCGCGGCGCTGGGCGACGACCGCCTGAGCGGCATGGTGTTCGCTTTCACGCTGGGCGACCACGGATTGCGCCGCCAGATAGGCGTTCTCGGCCTGGCGAACCTGGGCCTGCGCTTCGGCCTTCTGGGCGAGCAGCACTTGCGTGTCCATGCGCGCTAGCACTTGGCCTGCCTGCACGAAATCGCCTTCGCGCGCCATGATGTCGACGATGCGCCCCGGCGTTTTGGTGGCGATGTCGATCTCGGTGGCTTCGATGCGGCCATTGCTGGCGACGATGCCCTTGGGCAGGCTGGGCGGCCGCAGGAGCCACCACGCCAGTACCGCGGCGGCGACGGCGATGCCGACCAGGATGAAAGTGAGCGTTGATTTTTTCGGTTTGTTCATGGGTTCCTCAGGGATACTGGCGCTGCGGCATCCGCGCCGCCGCCCAATGCCTTATATACGGCAATCAAATTGGTGGACGCCTGCGCTTCGGAGCGGGCCAGTTCGATTTCGGCGACAAACAGGGCGCGCTGGGAATCGAGTACGTCCAGAAACGATATGACGCCTTCGTGATAGCGGAGTTGGGACAATCTGACGGATTCGCGCTGGTCCGCCACGGAACGGGTCAGCGTCTGCCGGCGGATTTCTTCATTGAGGTAGCGGGTCAGGGCGGTTTCCGTTTCGCGAAGGGCTTCGAGCACCGCCTTTTCATAGGCCAGGTAGGCTTCCCGCTGCTGCGCCTTGGCCAGATCGATGCCGGCCTGGATGCGGCCGAAATTGAGCAGTGGCTGCAACAGGTTGGCAGCGGTGCTGTAGGAAAAGGCCGCCGATTTGAACAAGCCTTCGATGTCCGTATTGCGCAGGCCCAGAAACGCCGACAGCGAGATTTTCGGAAACAGTTCCGCGATCGCGGCGCCCTGCAGGGCGGTCGCGGCGGCGAGCTGGCGTTCGGCGATGCGAAGGTCGGGGCGGTGGCGGATCGTCTCCGCCGGCGATGCCAGGAGTTCCTGGCCGGGCGCTATCGGAACCCCGTCCGGTTCGCCCAGGTCGGCCGCCAGCGTGCCGGGCTGCCGGCCTATCAGCACTTCCAGCTGCCTGAGCTCGGCAATGATGCCTGATTTCAGGGCCGGAATCTGGGCTCTCGTGTTCTCGGTCTGGGCGCGCGCCCGCACTGAGTCATGCCGCGTGCCGGCGCCCTCCCGGTATTGCATTTCGGTCAGGCGCTGGGTGTTTTGCTGCGCGTCCAGGTTGGCGCGGGTGATGCGCAATTGGTTTTGCAGACTGCGGTATTCGACATAGCTGCGCGCCAGTTCGGACGTCAGTATCACCAGCGCCTGGCCATAATCCGCCCTGGCGGCGTCCAGATCGGCGGAAGACGCTTCCAGCCGGCGTTGCAGGCGGCCGAACAGGTCGGCTTCCCACAGGGCGTCGAACCCCAGTTCAAACAGGTTGTAGCGGATGCCGGGCGCCAGTCCGGGCAACGGATTGTCATTGCGCTGGCCACCTACTTTCGCATCCACTCTGGGAAACAGTTCCGCGCGCGCGGCGCGGCGCTGAGCCCGGGCCTGCTCGATGCGGGTCATGGCTATCTTGAGATCCAGATTGTCCGACAAAGCCCGCTCCATGAGGCGGTCGAGCCGGGCATCGCCGAAGCTTTTCCACCAGTTTTTCAGCGTTTCCGGATCGATGGGTTTTAAACCTTGCGCCTTGTCTGCCAGCCAGTCGTTAGGCGCGGCGGGCACAGCCTCGCGGTAATCGGGGCCTACAGTGCAGCCGCACAGGCCAGCCAGCAAGCATAACCAGCCGAACCTAGGCATCATGGCTGTGAGCCTTGATGAGCAAGGGAACAGGAATAGTCTGTTGTTTTTTGTGGGGGATTGCGTCAGGCATCGTTCAAAACAACTTCCTTCATGTTGAATGTGGCGTCAAAGTTTAGACTAAACCCCGGCAATGGGTTAAGAAAATTATAAGGCTATCGGCTTTCCGGTAGCCAGGCGCATCTGAAGTCGTACTCGTGGCGGCTTGCCTGATAAGTTAGACAGTAATGGCACGAATAGCAATTCAATGCAAAACATGAACAATATACAGCGGTTAACCGTTCTTTCTTGCTTGCCGTTATGATATCGGTTTCAAGTGTTAAGGATTCGGCTAAAAATAACATCCCGATGTCGTTTTTATGACCCCCGTGGGAGCGATGCCCTCATCGCGACTAAAGATACCGCAAGTCGCGATGAGGGCATCGCTCCCACAGACTCCGTTTAAAATAAGACAGTTATTGGTTACCGAATCCTAAGTAACTGATGTTACGCAGGTGTAGGAGGCAAATTCACTGGTGTCCTTTAGGGTATTCGACCCGAGGGGCTGATGTTATCTGTAGGGTCGAATTCATTCGACCCGGGACACCCTCGCTATACAGGCAGTGCGAATACCCATAGGGCACTAGTGAATTCGCACCTACAGCGCATATAACAGCCGTGCCTTTAGCTATTTAAAAAAGTCATCGGGCAGATGCAATGCGCCGGAATCTCTTCAGGAGATAACATTAAATGGCAGACCCCAAATTATTAATCACGGGCCACAGCGGCCTGATCGGCCAGATCCTGTGGCGCGGTCTGGCGGACTCATTCGAGCTTTACGGCGTCGATATCTGTTTGAAGGAAAAAAACGGAAACGCATTCCGGGCTGATATTTCAAACGCCGAACAGGTCACTGCCGTATTCAAAAAAATCCCCGATCTTGCTTACGTGGTTCATCTGGCTGGCGATCCGCGTGCTGATGCCGACTGGCAGTCAGTGTTGATGAATAATATTGCCGGGACAAAGAATGTCTATGAGGCGGCAAGGGCCCATGGGGTCAAGCGGGTCGTATTCGCCAGTTCAAATCACGTCACCGGCGCTTACGAAGGTTTCCCTCCGAGCTTGCATACCCGGCAGAGCCCGGTCTTGATCACGACGCGGCATCCCATGCGTCCGGATGGCTACTATGGGATCGGCAAGGCCGCCGGGGAAGCGATCGCCAGGCTGTATTACGACTTGCACGGCCTTGAGTCAGTGTGCCTGCGCATTGGTTCGGTGCTGAGGGATGATGATCCGGCCGGGGACGCCCGCACCCAGAGCCTGTGGCTCAGCCATAGGGATCTTTTGCAACTGGTGAGGAAGAGTCTTTTAACTGAAGTCCGGTTTGCGATTTATTACGGGGTTTCGAACAACAGAAACCGCTTCCTGGATATTGCCGATGCCATGGCGGAGATCGGCTATCAGCCTGAAGATGACGCTTCAACCCGTTGATAAACGGAAAAAATTTCGGTCCAGATAGGGTGGGCCGGAACTGTTGCAAACGAGAGACAGTCCATGATTTTGCAAGATCCGGCCATGACGCGGATACGCGCTATCGTAATAAGGCAGGCTTTATGACGAAACTCTCCTTCATCGAAAGTGAAGCACGAAGAAATCTGGGGCGAATGCCGGCGCAGAAGCTTGAGGCTCTGCAACGGAACCTGATCGCGTTGTGCGAGAAGCATTGGTCGGCTATCCGCGGTTCCGAACCGGCCTCCGGCCTGGCCCGCGCCCTGTGGGCGGTCAATCCGCACTGTGCCGATCTGATTGTGGACCTGTACGGGGATTTTGATCCAGGATTTTCCGATACGGTCGGCCACCTTCAGCCGACCAAGGTATTGGCCGCCCTGGTGCTCGCCGAGATCGAGCGCGGCGACGCCGAAGGCGCCCGTCTGGCTCATGAAGCCATGATGCTGTTCGAGTCGCCGCAGGCGAGGGAGATCCATGTCGAATCCGTACGGTCCCGGTTGCGCGGAGCCCGGTCTGAACGCGAAAGCCGGCACAAGCACGAACACCATGACGCTTTCTTCAAAATCTTGTCGTTGCTTGCAAGGCAGACGGGCCGCTGTGACCTCCAGGCGATGGTCGTGGCGGTCGAATATCTGGCCGCGATTCAGGCGCACCCCGAGGCAATTGCGGGCGACCCGGAAGTGATGCGAATCCTCGAGTTTTTGCAGGACATGGGGCTGGATTTCCAGGGAATCGAAGAAGGGCGCATTCACTACACGGTGCGGGGCGTGCCGAAGAAACCCGTTTCCGGCAAACGACTGGAAGACATGCTGGCGCAGATCAGAGGCAGTCCGTGACTGTGCAAGTCAGGCAAGCCCTGACAGTCAGCCACCCTGATAATATTGGAGGAAAACATGCGGGAAAGAACGAATTGGAGAGGTTTTTTTCTTATACTGGTCAGCCTGCTTGCAAGCGGATGTGCGACTACCGCCACCGCGCCGTCTCAAACCTATCATCCCGAACTGGAATATCTGAAAGCGCTGCACCAGGCCGGGACTGTCACGGATCCCCAGCTCACCGCCTTCCTGATGCAGCAATTCATGAATGCCAATCAGTTTCAGGCCGGCATCGGATTTTTTGAAGACCTGCTGCAACAGCAAAGCGCGCGGCTAACCCCTGAGAAAAAGGCTTTGTACCTGAGTGCCCTGGGCGTTCTGCGCGCCTCCCGCGCCGATCGGGAGCCGCTGTTGAGCCGGGTGGCCTGGGTGAACGATACCATCGACAAGCTGGAAACCGCGCGCACGCTGACCCATAACGACAGCTTTTTGGTGCGCTGGATGACGGGCGTCGTCTATGCCCAGCTCCCGGACCGGTTCGACAAGACCGGTGCGGCTTTTGCCGATCTGCAATGGTGTGCGGACAACATCGACAAAGCGCCCCATTCCGGCTGGCTGAGGGAGATTTTCTACCAGTTGGCCGTTCTGTACGAGAAAACCGATGATCACGAACGCGCCCGGGAGTATCTGCAGGCCAGCGGTTATGACGGTTTCGATAAAGCCATCACGCTGACCACGCCCTATGCGGTCAATGCCGCCAAAGGCCATACTTTCTATCCCAGGCGATTGAGGGAGGTTGTGCCGGGAAAGGTCTATAACCTCTCGGGTTTCGAATTCACCGAGTATAACTTCATCGTCTCGAAGGACGGCAGGGAGCTGATCGCCATCGATGCCGGAACCCGGCCCGATTCGGCGCAGGCGGCTTATGAATTCCTGCGCAGCCGCGTTACCGGTCTCCCGCCGCTGACAACGGTCTTTGTGACCCACGCTCACTGGGATCATGTCGGCGGACACCGCTATTTCCGGCAGTTGGGGACGCCGGTCAGATTCTATGCCCGGGACAATTTCCGCAAAGAGCTGGACATCATCAGCAAAGGCAGCCAGGCATTTCCGTATGCTTACTTTTTCGGCACCGAGTTCAAGGCGGAATTCATCACCGATTTCCGGCCCGACGTCGTGGTGGACCGGCGCACCGAAGCGATCGTGGGCGGGACGCGTTTTGAACTCATTCCCGTTCCGGGCGGAGAGACGGTCGACGGTATGTTTATTCACGTGCCCGAGCATGACGTGCTTTTCGTGGGCGATTTCATCATGCCGTACATCGGCGCGCCGTTTTTTGAGGAAGGCAACCTGCCCGGGCTTTTCGATGCGGTCGATACCGTAGTATCTCTCAATCCCAGGCATTTGCTGCACGGACATGAACCGTTGACCCGCATTTTTAACTCCCCAACCTTGCTCGCCAGGCTCAAAACCAGCCTGCAATGGCTGCACCGGGAAACCATGCGGGATATCTGGAAATGGTCGGACCGCGCGGCGATTCATCACCGGAACCTGGTGCCGCCCTCCGTCTATCAGAATCCCGAGGTGCAACTGCCTTTTCTGATCATGCGCGAAAACGTGATCAACCGGCTCTACGATCAGAATATCGGTTACTGGCAGCCTGATCAGCAAGGCATGGATGCGCTGAGCCAGAAGGAATTCGGATCGTTATTGACGGATTATCTGGATCTGTCGGAACAGGATCTGGCTGACGCCATTGAAAAGATGCTGGAGAGCGGCGACCACGAACTTGCGGCGCGCACGACGGCCTGGGCATTGGCCCGGTATCCGTCCGACACGAAATTGCAGGCGCTTGAGGAAAACGTCTTCCTGAAACTGATGGAAAAATACCAGGAGTTCAATCCCTTCAAATTCATTATCTATTCCGAATCCATTCGCCGTGAAACGCCGCAATTGCGGCGGTTTCAGCCTGACGAAGGCCGGTAAGAACGCTTTCGGCGACGCGTTTTTTCATGCGCCAGGCATTCTGTCCTGAAGCAATTTCCGCAATTCAAGCGCATTGCGGATCGCGGCGCCTTGGGCGGTAGTGTCGAAACAGATATGTGCCTGCATGGGATGTGCCGACCAGAAGCAGACGCTCCAGGCGCTGCGGTGAAGCGCATCGCTCGCGAACGATGCGTCTTCCTTCGACTGCGCTCAGGACAGGCCTGGCGCCGGTACATCCTATGTTTAAACGGGAAGCGATTTACGACCAAAGCCTTAGCCGGAATTTCCGAGCGGATTTCATCGACTTTTATCGGCTGAGAAGTATCCATGAGTATCTAAACGTCGACGACGCATTGGGCAATCCATTGGCCGTCCGGTTGTTGATAAACATGCAGCTCGGTCAGCGTGGCGCCCTTGATTTCCACGGCGGGCTGGTGTCTTTGCCGGTCCACGGCTTCGCCGAAGGCCGTGGCCGCCAATTCCCCGTCATTGATGGACACCTGAAACCGGTTGAACAACAGGCCGCGAACAGCCATGGCGTAGACCAGTTCATTGATCCAGTCCATAAACAGGAAGTCGTTGTCTGTCCCTGTGCAGTGTATGGGGACCGCTTCGGAAGGCATTACCCCGACGGGGTCAGTGATCACGGCCGTCATAGCCAGGGCGGCCTGTTCAAATGCCTGTTCGAGCGTCGGCGCGATTCCGCGTATGCCCATATCGGCTTCGTGTGCAAAATGTTCCCAATGAGGCGCCATGGCTTCGCTTTCTTCAGTTTTCCGGGATAATCGCAAATATTACGATGAAAATAAACATCAGTATATACAGGAGCTTACCTAAGTAGTGATGCTGATTACCCTGACGGTTATTTAATCGTATATACATAACAAGCACTACAGTTCGGTGCATTAGAGCATGCGGATGCTTTAAACCCTGCAACCTTTTTATTTCCCGTAAAGCTTTATGCCACTGAACCCGTGCCGGTCAATGACCATGACTTTGAAGCCATGGTACTGTTCGAATCGCCGCTGGCGCGGCAGACCGGCAGGCGGCTTGTGATTGCGTAGGTCGGAACCGGCGTTGTGAAAACCGGTAGGCACGGCGTCGACAATCAGCCGGTTTCTGAAATGCAGCGCTTAAGTCTTATTTGTTGTCAGTGACTTGCATGAAGTTGTGCGTGCGCATGAATTCGCACCTACATAACAATCATTCTTACACTTGGGATGTTGGTTCCGTACATTCCTTAAGTAAACGTTGCGGTCGGACTGAATAGCCCGGGTTCTGACTGTCGTTTTTGATTCATGGCAATTACAGGAGATTACCGATGAAACATTCTCGCAATATGTACGTCTTGACGCTGACCCTCTTCCTGCTGGGTTCCTTCCCGGCAGCGGCTGCCGAACGCCCTTTCAGTTTGCACGGGGAGGGCAACGTGACCTTTACGGGGGGGAATCCTCCGACGGGCGGCGACATTACCGTCACGGGCACGGGAACCCATCTTGGCAACTGGGCCGGGGCCGGGACGATGATGTTCAGTCCGGGTCCTGAACCTCATCTCATACTGGCCAGTTCGCAACAGACTTTCATGGCCGCCAACGGTGATGAACTCTATGTCGAATTTGAAGACGCGGAACTGGATACCAGCACGGGTATCGCCACCGGCGTCTTCCTTTTTGTCGGCGGGACGGGCCGGTTCAAGACAGCCAGCGGCAGCGCCGATTTCGTCGTGATTCAGGACCCGTCCGGACCCTTTGAGTTGACCGCCACCGGCGTTATCGATTTCTAGCGACGGCAGCCGGGGTTTAAAGCGCGGTTGCTGGCCGGGGACAAGATCAAGGACAAATTCAAGTTGCCATCGGCTTCCCTGGCCGTGCCCGACAAAGCCTTCAACGGCAGTCAAACCGGTGCTGTCCGGCCCCAGCGTCAGCCGCCTTTAACCCCGGACCACAATTTTCCAGCGGTGACTATACTTAATCCCCGGAACTTTAAATCATTCGTCAGGCACCCAGCGGCATCCCGCTTTGGCGTTATCGAAGGGGGTTATTCCGGTTCCGCTCCCGAACACCGGTATCGCGTCCGCGGAGCTTCCAGTATCGGCGCCTCAGCGGAGGCGTTACCGGCTCTGTGAATGCCGGCAAAGAGCCGTTCCGAAACCAAAAGCCCATGCTCGCATATATTTATTTTGTTAAAAAAGGAAAAGGAAAAAAAACATGCAGTCAGTCAGTCCAAAATATATCGTTGCCCTTGCCGTCGCGGTCGCATTGTTTGCCGCCTTAAAACTGCTTAACCCTTATAGGGAATACAGCACGCGCCAGTATTGGGAGACCGCGACGCTGGCATCCGTGGACGAAATACCTGCAGAGGCTTTGAAAGAAGGCAATAAAAATGGCAGCGTATTGATGTGGGCGGCAATGAGCAACCCGGATACAGCCGTTATCAGGGCGTTAGTCGAGCGTGGCGCGGATGTGAACGAGGCCGATCCGCTGTTTTCAGGCACGCCTCTTACCGGGGCGGCCGGTTACAGCAAATACCCGGAAATAATAAAAGAACTGGTCGCGTTAGGCGCCGACATCAACAAAAGAGTGAACAATAAAGAAACCGCCCTGATGGTCACGGCGCAATACAATACCAATCCGGGCATCGTCGAGGAATTAGTATCGTTGGGCGCCGATATCAATAGCAAAAACGCCCAGGGCAAAACCGCCTTGGACCTGGCAAGGACCCATAAAAACCAGGTCGTTGAAGACGCACTGATCGCCCTGATGCGCGAAAACTGATTCCGGGACCTGCAAGTAATCGTGCCGGTTCGGGCAAAATCAAAATAGCCGATGCGCCTGAACCAATGCGGGCGTCAAGCTCACGGCCTGCTTGTCCGCCGCTGGCATATCGTTTTTGAGTATCGTTCTATTGATATTAAAGAGTTGGCTGTGATAGATACTTAAACTGGTTGTGAAAGATGAATTTAAGTTTCAATTAAGGGTTGGGCTAATTTGCGTCCCGGAATTGAAATCTTGCATGGGATGTGCCGCCCAAACGCAGGCGCTATCGGCGACGCAGCCAGCGCATCAAACGCAAACGAGGCACATCGTTCGCCGACACATCCAGTGTAATCAGGCAAATGACTTACGCTCAGAACCTGAACACTTCGCAAATCAGGAAAGGATATCTCATCGATAACAAGCGGGGCCTGCAAAGGCCAAGCTTCACTAAAGAGAGAGATCACCATGAACACACCCTTTCAGTTCTGGACGCCGGCAAAACAAATAGATTTTCCCAATCACTCGGGCATGCAGGCGGCCCTCGAAGCGCAGTGGAATATCAACCTGAACGGATTCACGCAACAGGGCATCACCGGCAACCCGTGGAACTCGACCAATGCAACGGGCATCAGCAATTACTTCAACCCGCTGGATACGGCCATCCCGCAGGGCGCAACGGTGGCGAATATCACCTGGAGCGCCTTTCCCGGCCGCATCGGTTTCTATTTCCCGCAACTTTCGGATCAGGAGCAGCTGGCCCTCGCCGATACCGGCTACCAGACCAATAAACAGAGCTTTCCGCCGATTACCAAAGATCCCTGCACCGGGCAGAGCGAAAATTTGCCCTATGGGCCTTACGGACCGCGCGGCTGGCAGGATGAATACTGCGAGTGGAGCGTTACCCGCAACGCCCAGGGCAAGATCATTCGCGTCGATTTCGTCTGCGAGAATCCGGAATACTGGAATTCCTTATGGATGATCGATCCGAACAGAGTGCTAGAGCTGTATCAAAGCACTCTCGGTAAGCCGCAAATCCGGATTGAGGACCTTTATCTCTATGACAAGGACAACAAAGTGGTCATCGATCCCTCGACCGGCCGGCCGGGCTACAATCCGCTCAACAAATGGAATTCGGGCACCGATTCGAGCGATGCGGCCGGCGGCGCGATGCACCTGACCAGCACCCCCAACACTTTGCAAACGGAGATCGGCCTGGCCTCCGCCGCGACGCTCCAGCGCAAAATCGGCAACAATGACCCTAACGCTCTGATTTGCTGCGCCCAGTACGGCCAGCCCCACAGAAACAGCGATCCCCACATCGGGCAGACGACGAACAAATTGGTGTCGTTCGGTAACGCCGTGACGCTGACCAATCCGCCGGGGCTTTATATTCAGATGCCGGACTTCAGCAGTTATCGAACGCCGGACGGTACCGACCCGGCCGCTTTCTGGACCATTATGCGCGGGACGAAAACCCTGAATGGGGAGAACGGCCAGTTGCCCGGCAATTTCATCCTGCACGCGACCTATGCGGTGCCGCCGGACAAAGGCTACACTGTGTCGGACATCACGATCAACAATCAGCCAATCCAGTGGGGCGGCCAGATCGCCCGCACGTTTCTGATGCAGATAGTGGCGACCGCCATCGATAAAGCCGCGCCGCCGGCGCTGGACTGCGTGGGCCCGACTTCCGGCAGCGATACGCTGGCGCAACCGCTGCAACTGTTCCATGCCGATATCTTCAAGGCCATGGCGTATCGCCCGGTCGCCAATCCCGTTAACCAGGCCATGACGCTCATCAGCAACAGCACCCTGATTGCGCCGTTGGTCAGGCAAGGCGCCTTAAAAGTGCCGATGGTGTTGACCGGCGCCACGGTACAGCCAGGTAACCGACTGCCGGCCGTCAGTATTACGGGCGACGGCGTGACAGCGACGGCCATCGGCAGTACTTCCTCGATCAACTACGCGGTGCCGGGCAACTCCTATCCGTCAGAGGCAACTGCCATGCTGCTCGAGGTCAGTGTGGCAAGCAATGCCACGCCCGGACTGCGCGGTCTGCATCTCACCAATTACGGCCAGCCCCAGGGCGCGGCCATGCCGGCGCTTATCAATGTCGTGGCGGCCGGCGCGATTCAGACACAATGAGGGCAAGCTATGATGTTTAGCGGAAAGAGAGTGTTATGCCGTAACGCGGGGAGGGCGGCTGCTGCCGGTCTGATTGCCGGTTTGACGGTGTGCCTGGAGGCCACTGCCTTGCCGGAGCAGCCAGGCGCCCGTTCCCCGGCGCTGGCGACTTTTAACTGCGGCCTGCTGAAGGTGCCGTTTGTTTCGTCCGTGCCGGGCGACGCGCCGATCCTGAGCAATCAGTTGGATGCCGACTGTTTCGCCTGGTGGCAATTGATTACCCTGAACTGGCCGACTGTGCAGGGGGCCGGGTTCGGCGATCCCGGCGACCTGAACCCGGTGCAATGGGAAACCTATATGCCCAGGGAACTGCTCTTTCAGCCGGGCGGCGCCAAGCCCCCGGCCTGGGGCACGCAGCCTGTGATTCCCCCGGATTGCCAAACACAGGCGGGGATCACGGCGGAGCAGGCCGGCTCGATGCGCCTGTTCCGTGCCACGTCGAAGTTCACCAGCAAGTTCGCCACCGAGTTCGATTTTCCGGACAGCATCGACGAAGCCTTTCCGACCCAGGCTCCCAGCTGGCTGGGCGCGCAAAACGGCACCAATGTCTGGTACGAAGTGCGCATCAATCAGGACGAATACAATTATGTGTACAGCAACCAGTTCTATAACGCTGACCGGCAGGCCGCCTGGGTGAACGACGGCAACGGGCAGCCTATTGTTCTGCCGAAAGGGTCCTTGCAGTCGGGCGGGCCGACCGGGGCTATCGAGCTCAAGGCGGCCTGGATGGAGGTGACTGATCCGTCCAATAGCAAATGGCAACGCTATAAGCTGACTCCCGCCGTGGTCGTCGATACGGCCAGCAATACCTGCCGCTCGACCACGGTGGCGCTGGTCGGTTTTCATATCCTTCACAAGACACAGAGTCAGCCGACCTGGATCTGGTCCACTTTCGAGCATGTCGATAATGTGCCGGGGTCCTCAAACTCGAGCGGGGCGTATAATTTCTATAACGCTAACTGCCAGACGCGGCAACTGTCGGTGTCGCCGAGCTGTTTGCCCAGCGGCAAAACCTCGCCGGTAACGGTAAGTTGCCAACCCAATCAGCCGCCGCCCTATTATCTGGGCCAGGGCTGCCCCGGTCCCGTGCCTGTCCAGGTGACGCGGGTCGTGCCGATCGATAGCGATGCCCGGAATGCCAATGCCATCGCTCAAAAAGCCATTGCCGGGGCCTTCCCGCAATCGGTCTGGCGCAATTATCAATTGGTCAACGTAATCTGGTCGACCTCGCCGATCCAGGACCCCGCAAAACCCGAGAAAGTGCCCCATCAGCTCGCCAGCATGTTGCCCACGGTGAAAGTCGCCAATGTGACGCTCGAGACCTATGCGCAGAACCTGACCTGCACGGATTGCCACCGCTTTGCCACCATCGCGCCGACGGCAGGAAATCCCAATCCGCCCTGGGACGCCGACTTCAGTTTTGAAATCGGTTCGGCAAGCCATCCGTGACGGCAGTCCGGAGGATGGCGCGTATCCTCCGGACATTTCGGTCAAGCCTCCGGCGTGAACGCCGTATCACGCTGCGCGCTTCTGTGAAATGTTCACTGATGTTACGCACGGACGGTTTCATCCCGTTTGCCGCGCCGAGCACCGGAGCTTTCGCCGAGAAGAGCCCGAAGGGGCGCGGCAGGGAAGCCGCGCGTTGCCAAAGGGACAGGAGTCCCTTTTGGCAACCCTCGGCGAATACCCACAAGGGGCACAAGAGCGAGGAGCACAGGAAGCGAGCGGCAACCGGGCGGCCTGCTGACTCGTGCCATCCAGGCACTCGCGCTGCGCGTGCTTCGCATCCAAATCTGTTCCAGACAGATTTGTCTTTGGTTACTTTCTTTTCGACTGCATGGATGCAGGAGGTAGAGCAATGCAGGAGCAATTGCCGAGGCCGCGCAAAAGAAAGTAACTCGCCTTCGGGTGCGATAAACCCGATTAAATTAAACCGTCGCGCTAGCGACACTTTATTAAATCAATTTAACTTCAACTGACCGCGTAACATTAGATGTTCAGATGGCAGGCACTGCCGGGATTAAGCCATTCTCGATGATGCCTTCGGCAAGCTCAGGCGAGTCTTGCCGAGGGTGTTTTACTCACTGGAAAGTCAGTCCTTTACGGGCGTTCCATATCCGGGATGAATCGACGATTCGTAGCTGAATATGGCCGGATTGTATGCCTTGTTCACATACTCGACATTCCACTCGGCCGTCTGTTCAGTGCCCGAATGCCGGTAACTGTGTATGGCCGGACCATAAGCGCGGCTGACATAGATCAGTTTCGGTTTGATAGAAAGTTCCCCGGCCAGCCTGCTCAGGTAGCTGTAGATATTGTGATTGATTGAACGGGATTGATAGATCAGCCGCGGACCGCTTTGGGTGTGGGAATCGACATTCGCGCCGGCCTTCATCGGCATAAGGCACGCCATGAAACCGGCGGCCGTAAACAAGAGCCCATGTACTGCTTTTAGTTTTAGTGTTTTCATTTCTACTCTCCTCACAGTGGAGATAATTAAGATCATTTGTCTGGGCGTTAGTTCGTGAATTCCGCCAGAAAAGCCAGGCGTGACGCGGCCTGTGGCGCATCCGTGAATGCTTCGTGAACGACCCTGAACCGCTTTCCCGCGCGTCGTGCCGCTTAGGCGCCCGCAGGCTGGTTAACGTCGGCTTTTCGCCCGGCAATGCCGCAAGACATTTTTTGAGCAATTGCCCGCTCCCTCGGGTCGTATATCAAAAGTATTCTGTTAGACTCTATGACTGCCGCATAAGCTACCGGAGATTGCACATGAGTATTCAAAGCGAATTACAAGCCACTATTGCCGATATGGTGGCCGAAGGAAAAGGCATACTGGCCGCCGATGAGAGCTTGCCGACCATCGCCAAGCGCTTCAAGGCGGTCAATGTGGAATCGACCGAGGAGAACCGCCGAGCCTACCGCGCGCTGTTGCTGACCACGCAGGGACTGGGTGAATTCATCAGCGGCGTGATCCTGTTTGAAGAAACGTTGGGCCAGAAAACCGCCGATGGAAAGCCGCTGCCGCAGGCGGCGGCCGAGCAGGGCATCGTGCCCGGCATCAAGGTCGACAAAGGCACGATTGCGTTGGCCAATGCGCCGGGCGATCTGATCACGCAAGGCCTGGACGGCCTGGCCGACCGGCTGACAGGCTACAAGGAGCAGGGCGCGCGCTTCGCCAAGTGGCGCGAGGTTTACAACGTCGCCGGCCACAATCCGACGGCGCTGGGCATCAAGGCCAATGCCGAGGTGCTGGCCCGTTACGCGGCCATCTGCCAGTCGCTGGGCATCGTGCCCATCGTGGAGCCGGAAGTGCTGCTGGACGGCGACCACACCATCGAACGCTGCTTTGAAGTCACCGAAGCCGTTCAGCACGCGGTTTTCCACGCCCTGTACCGGCATCGCGTGGCGCTGGAATACATCGTGCTGAAACCGAGCATGGTGCTGCCGGGCAAGGACGCGCCGAACAAGGCCGGTCCCGAGGAAATCGCCGAGCAAACGCTGAAGCAGCTGCGCCGGACCGTGCCGGCGGCCGTGCCCGGGATTAATTTTCTGTCCGGCGGCCAGACGCCCGAACAAGCGACAGCCAATCTGAACGCAATCAATACGCTGGCCGGCAATGCGCCCTGGCAGTTGAGCTTTTCCTACGCACGGGCCTTGCAGGAACCAGTATTGAAGACCTGGCAGGGCAAGGATGAAAATATACAGGCGGCGCAACAGGCGCTTTACAGGCGCGCGAAGCTGAACGGCGCGGCTCGTACCGGCAGCTACACGCCCGAAATGGAAAAGAATTAGCGGCTAACTGTAGGGGCGAATTTATTCGCCCTGGGCGGCTACCAAAAGTAGGCGCTCTAGGCGAAGCCGCTCACACAGCAGACAGCGCTTGTCCTCAAACTCAACAATAAAATGAGCACTTTATGCAGGAAGCCATAATAGTCATCAATGCCGGCTCATCGAGCATCAAGTTCGCGATTTTTGCCGCCGACGGCAGCCGGCATCCCGAGGCGCTATATCGAGGGCAGATTTCCGGCATCGGCAGCGAGGCGCAATTCAAGGTCCAGGGTACCAGCCGCGCGCTGCCGATACAGGATCATCAGGAGGCCTTGCGTGTGCTGCTGGACTGGCTGGACGAGCATGACAACGATTTGCAGGTGCTGGCGGTCGGGCATCGCATCGTGCATGGCGGCAGCGATTATATCCGCCCGGTGTTGATCGATGAGGCCGTGCTGGCCGATCTCGAAGCGCTGGTTCCGCTGGCGCCGCTGCATCAGCCGCATAACCTGAGCGCCGTCCGCGGCTTGCGGAGGCTGTATCCCGAGATGAGGCAGGTGGCCTGTTTCGACACGGCCTTCCACCATACCATTCCCGAAGTCGCCCACACCTTCGCGCTGCCGAAATCGCTGTACCGGGAAGGCGTGCGCCGTTACGGTTTTCATGGCTTGTCTTACGAATACATCATCGATGCCCTGCCGACGTATTTGGATGCCGAGGCCGACGGGCGCGTGGTGATCGCGCATTTGGGGCAGGGCGCCAGTCTGTGCGCGGTCAGGCAGCGGCAAAGCATCGCCACGACCATGACCTTCACGCCGCTGGACGGCCTGCCGATGGGCACGCGCTGCGGCTCCATCGATCCGGCGGTGGTGCTGTACCTGCTGCGGGAAAAACACATGACGGTCGATGCCGTTTCGGACCTGCTGCATTATCAGTCCGGCCTGGCCGGCCTGTCCGGCATCAGCGGCGACATGAAAACCCTGCTCGGCAGCGACCAGGCCGATGCCCGCAAGGCCATCGAGGTCTTCGTCTACCATATCCGCCGCGAACTGGGTTCCCTGGCCGCCGCGCTGGGGGGGCTGGATACGCTGGTTTTCACCGCCGGCATCGGCGAACGGGCGGCCGTGATCCGCGAAAAAATCTGCAGCGCCGCCGCCTGGCTCGGCATCGATATCGATCCGGAAGCCAATCGCGACAACGCGGCGCAAATCAGCAGCGCGAAAAGCCGTGTTTCGGTCTGGGTGATTCCAACTAACGAAGAACAGATCATCGCTTACCACACCTATACATTAACCATTGGAGATCATAATGACTAGCCATCAGGAACCATCGGCATTGCCTCTTTCCGAGCAAGAACTCGAGCGCATCAATGCTTATTGGCGCGCGTCAAACTATCTATCGGTAGGACAGATTTATCTGCTCGACAATCCGCTGCTCAAGGAGCCATTGCAGCTGAAACATGTGAAGCCAAGGTTGTTGGGGCACTGGGGCACCACGCCCGGCCTGAATTTCATTTATGTGCACTTCAATCGCGTGATCAAGGCGCGCGACCTCAACGTCATTTATATCGCGGGCCCCGGCCACGGCGGTCCGGGCCTAGTCGCCAACACCTATCTGGAAGGGACCTACAGCGAGTTCTATCCCAACGTCTCCAAAGACGCCGAAGGCATGCAGAACCTGTTCAAGCAGTTCTCGTTTCCGGGCGGCATTCCGAGCCATGTCGCACCGGAAACGCCGGGCTCCATCCATGAGGGCGGTGAACTCGGCTATGCGTTGTCCCACGCCTACGGGGCGGCGTTTGATAATCCCGACCTGCTGGTATGCTGCGTAATCGGCGACGGCGAGGCGGAAACCGGGCCGCTGGCGACCAGTTGGCACTCCAACAAGTTTTTGAATCCCGAGCGCGATGGCGCGGTATTGCCGATTCTGCATCTGAACGGTTACAAAATCGCCAATCCCAGCTTTCTGGCGCGCATCGATAATGACGAACTATGCGCCCTGTTCACCGGCTACGGCTACAAGCCCCATTTCGTCGAGGGCGACGAGCCGGAAATCATGCATCAGATGATGGCGGCCACGCTCGATGTCATGCTTGAGGAAATCGCCGCCATCCAGCGAGACGCGCGCACCAACGGCTACTCCGAGCGCCCGCGCTGGCCGATGCTGATTCTGAGAACCCCGAAAGGCTGGACCGGTCCGGAAGTGGTCGACGGCCTGCCGGTCGAGAATACGTGGCGTTCGCACCAGGTCCCGCTTTCCAAGCTCGGCGATAACCCCGAGCACTTGAAAATGCTGGAACAGTGGATGCTCAGCTATAAGCCGGAAGAGCTGTTCGATGAAAACGGCGCCCTGATTCAGGAACTGGCGGATCTGGCCCCGGCAGGCGAGCGGCGCATGGGCGCCAATCCGCATGCCAACGGCGGCCTGTTGCTGCGGGATTTGAGAATGCCGGATTTTCGCGACTATGCCGTGGAGGTGAAGAATCCTGGCACCGAATCGGCCGAATCGGTGCGCGTGATGGGCCGGTTTCTCAGGGACATCCTGGAGGACAACAAGGACCAGCGTAATTTCCGCATCATGGGCCCCGATGAGACCGCGTCAAACCGGCTCGGCGCGGTGTACGAGGCGACCGACAAAGCGTTCACTGGCGAGATTTACGATACTGACGAACATCTGTCGAAGGACGGCAGGATTATGGAAGTGCTCAGCGAGCATCAGTGCCAGGGCTGGCTGGAAGGCTATCTGCTGACCGGGCGTCATGGCCTGTTTTCCTGCTACGAGGCGTTCATCCATATCATCGATTCGATGTTCAACCAGCACGCCAAATGGCTCAAGGTCACCAAGGACATTCCATGGCGCCGCTCCATCGCCTCGCTGAACTATCTGCTGACCTCGCATGTCTGGCGCCAGGACCACAACGGCTTCAGCCATCAGGACCCCGGTTTTATCGACCATGTCGTCAACAAAAAGGCCGAGGTGATCCGCGTCTACCTGCCGCCCGACGCCAATACCCTGCTGTGGGTGACCGATCATTGCCTGCGCAGCCGCAACCGGGTCAACGTCATCGTGGCCGGCAAGCAGCCGCAACTGCAGTATCTGGATATGAGCGCGGCCATCAAGCATTGCACGGCCGGCATCGGCATCTGGGAATGGGCCAGCAACGACCGCAACGACGAGGCCGATGTCGTGATGGCCTGCGCCGGCGATATCCCGACGCTGGAAACGCTGGCCGCCGTCACGCTGCTGCGCGAGTTTTTCCCTGAACTGAAAATCCGCGTCGTCAATGTCGTCAACCTGATGCGACTGCAGCCGACCACGGAACATCCGCACGGCCTGTCGGACAAGGATTTCGATTCGTTGTTTACCGATAATAAGCCGATCATCTTCGCCTATCATGGCTATCCCTGGCTGATCCATCGCCTGACGTATCGCCGGACCAACCATGAAAACCTGCATGTGCGCGGCTACAAGGAAGAGGGCACGACCACGACGCCGTTCGATATGGTCGTGCTCAATGACCTGGACCGCTTCCATCTGGTCATCGACGTCATCGACCGGGTGCCGAAACTGCGCTATGTCGGCGCTCACGTCAAGCAGATCATGCGCGACAAGCTGATCGAACATAAGGAATACATCATCGAGCATGGCGAGGACATGCCGGAGATACGTGATTGGGCCTGGCCTGCCGGATGAATATGGGTATCGATAATGTGTAGGTCGGGTTAGCGTAGCGTAACCCGACGCACCGGAGTTGCAAATGTCGGGTTACGCTACGCTAACCCGACCTACTGATCATCAAGCTGTTGACCATCGGCGTGCTGATCGAACATAAGGAATACATCATCGAGCATGGCGAGGATATGCCGGAGATACGTGATTGGGCCTGGCCGGCCGGATGAATATGGGTACCGATAATGTGTAGGTCGGGTTAGCGTAGCGTAACCCGACGCACCGGAGTTGCAAATGTCGGGTTACGCTGCGCTAACCCGACCTACTAAACACCAACTTATGAACCGGAAAAAAAACACTCATCTGATTATCAAGCTGTTGGCCATCGGCGCGTTGATCGCCGTTTTAAGCTATATTCTGCATCCGGGTCTGGGCCAGTTCAGCCTGACGATCAACGGCGAGCCGGTGGCCGATCCCCTGGCCCGTCTGGCCGCGATTCCGACCCTGCTACTCATGCTGTTTTTTACCGTCCTGCTCGTGCTGCTGGTGCTTGTGGGCACCGGCATGATGCTGTTTCTGGGCATGTTGCTGTTTGTCGTGGCGGGTGTTTTCATCATGGCGCCTTATCTGTGGCCGGTACTGGTCATTATCTTCCTGGTTATCGCGCTCATGTCCCTGGGCCGTGATAAACAGGTCTGAGTTGTGCCGATGAATATTTTCAGGCGCGCATGGGTCCGGTATGTTCTGCGGCGCTATCCAATCGGTCATGATCTGTGGGAAAACGCAACCGACAGGCTACCTGTGCTGCGAGGACTGAGTTCCGTCGAAAAAGCGCATCTGCGCGAGTTGAGCACGTTATTTCGGTACGAAAAAAACATCATCGGTGCCCAGGGCTTCGAGGTGACCGAGACCATGCGCGTGCAGGTGGCCGCAACGGCCTGCTTGCCGGTCCTGTATCTGGGAGCAAGGCTGTTCTCGCCATGGCGCGAGGTGGTGATTTATGCCGGCGCTTTCCGGGTCAGTCGCGATGAAATCGATGGTATGGGCATCGTCCATCATCAGGACCGGGTGCTAAGCGGCGAGTCATGGGAACGCGGGCCGGTGATTCTGTCCTGGCAGGATATCGAGCAGGACAACCGGGCAGGGTATCAGGGCCACAACGTCATTATCCATGAAATCGCGCACAAACTGGATATGCTGGACGGCAGCGCCAACGGCATGCCGCCGCTGCACGCGGCCATGCCCGTGCCGCCCTGGACCGATGCGTTCAGCAGGGCCTATGACGAGTTGAATCGTCGTCTTGAGCATGATCACCCGGTTTGTGTCGATCCTTATGCGGCGACCAGCCCCGCCGAGTTTTTCGCTGTGTTCAGCGAATATTTCTTCTGCGCGCCCGACATTGTGCAGACGCATTTTTCCGATGTCTTCCGGCAGCTTCGGCTTTACTACCGGCAGGACCCGCTGAGCCGGTTGCGCGCCGATGAAACGGCCGCGCAACCGATGCAAGAGGCTGCGGTTCGATGAATGAACGCGCCTCGTTATTGATGTATGCCATCCGCGGCCCGGTCATTCTCAAATACGCGGCGCAACTGATACTAGTGCAGGCCGGTCTGGTGGCGGTGCCGGCCCTGGTGGCGCTGCTTTATCAGGAATACGGACTGTCATTGCGTTTCGCTATGGTCGCCGTTGCATTGGCCGCCCTGTCGCGGCCTTTCGTTCGTTGGCCGGCGCCGGCGCATATTCAGGTCAATGAAGCCCTGACGGTGACCGTGATTGCGTTTCTGGTGGGCGCCGTATCGCTGGTTTATCCGTTCATGGGCGCGGGTTTGCCGTTTCTGGATGCCTTGTTTGAAGCGGTCTCCGGCATTACGACGACCGGCTTGACCACCTTGTCCGAGGTTGAAGACAAGCCGAAAGGCTTTCTGTTTGCCCGCTCCTGGATGCAATGGTATGGCGGCCTCGGCTTCGTCGTGCTGGTCATTGCTCTGCTGATGGGGGTGCAGCCGGCCAATCGCCGCCTGCTCGGGCAAGAGCTTGAACGGGAAAATGCCATCATGGATATACACAGCCATGCCCGGCAGGTCACGCAGGTTTATCTGATTCTGACTTTGATACCGATGGCGCTGCTTTATTTGATGGGCGTGGATGGCCTGACAGCGGTTGTTCATGTCCTGAGCGCCGTTTCAACCGGCGGTTTCTCCAATTTTAACGACAGCCTGGCCGGATTGAACTCATTGCCGGCCGAGTTTGTTGTATCTCTGGTTGTTGTATCAGGCGCTATATCGCTACCCTTGTATTACCGTTTTTATCGGCACGGTTTGAGCCGGTCAATGGAACTCGATGAAACCTTGGGGCTGATGGCGTGCCTGTTCTTTGCCGGAGTGATGCTGATACTGAGCATGCACATCAAGGAAGGCATGGATTGGGATATCGCCGCCTTGCAAGGGGCGATGCTTGCGATGTCGGCGCAGACGACGACGGGCTTTAGCAGCTTGGACATCACCCGGCTGGATGCCGTCGCCAAAGTCGTGATGATCGTTGCCATGGCTACCGGCGGGGCCGTGGGCTCGACCGCGGGCGGGCTTAAAATTCTACGCGTCCTGATCCTGTTGAAACTGATGCATTACGCGGTGCAAAAGCCGGCGATGCCGGACCATAGCGTGCTCAAGCCGCGTCTGGCCGGGAAAACCATTGCCGCGGAGGAAATAAACGGCGTGCTGACCTTGCTGGGATGGGGGCTGGCGCTGATGGTCGGTTCCTGGCTGCCTTTTGTGGCGATGGGGTATCATCCATTAGATTCATTGTTTGAAGTGGTCTCGGCGCTTGCCACCACGGGGCTGTCGTCCGGCATCACGCGCGCCGATCTGCAGCCGGCGTTGAAACTGATACTGTGCTTTGATATGTTGGCGGGACGTCTTGAAATTGTCGCCTTGCTGGTGTTTTTATATCCGAAAACCTGGTTCGGAAGGAGAGTGAGGGAATTATGAGAGCCGTATTTCTGGGTGCCGGTTCTCTGGCGACCATGACTGCCAGAGTTTTAATGAACAGAGGGCACGAAGTCATCATTATCGAGCAGGACAAAGACCGGATCGATGCGCTGACGGACGAATTCGCCTGCGGCTTTATTCATGGCGACGGCAGCAAGCCCGCGATTTTAAGGGAAACAGATCCCAGGGACGTCAATTTCCTTTTCTGCCTGACAGGCAACGATCAGATCAACATCATCGCCAGCCTGGTGGGACGCTCCCTGGGCTTCAAGCGCGTCATCACCAAAATCGAAGATCCCGAATTCGTGCATATTTGCGTGGAACTGGGTTTGACAGATACCATCGTTCCCGACCAGACCATCGGCCGTTACCTGGCCGACATGATCGAAGGGCAGGATTTGCTGGAGTTGAGCGCGATGATCAAGGATGAGGCGCGGGTGTTCTCTTTCATCGTCCATCCGGCGATCGAGGACGCCATCGGCTCGCTGGAACTGCCCGACCAGTGCCGGATCATCTGCCTGTACCGGAATGGCAAATTCAAAATTCCCGAGGCGGACTTTGATTTCAAGGCCAACGACGAAGTCGTGGTGCTTACCCACAGCCGAAACCTGGGCTGGTTAAACGACCGGTTCGCCGCTCAGACGGAAGGATAGGGCATCCGCCGGCATGCAAAAGCCGCGGCGGCCGTGGAATTCAATAATATGAGGAGATGAACAATGACCGAAAAAATTGAAATCGAAATACGGGAGATGCAGCAGAGAATGCGGGAATTTCTCAGGCTGCATTGGAAATTCTTCCTGGCGGAGGGGGCATTTTTCGTCATTCTCGGCATCGCGGCCATCATCGTACCGCAGATTTTTACCATCGCGATCGCTTTATTCATCGGCTGGCTACTGCTGCTGGGCGGTATTGTTCAGATCGCCAGAGCCGTGCGTTTCATATCGATGCCGGGCTTTAACCTGTGGATTTTTATCGGCATTCTCCAGGTGATCATCGGTTATTTTCTGGTCGCGCAACCGGCGAAAGGGGTACTGACCCTGACCATGCTGATGACGCTGTTTTTTGCCATGGAAGGCATCGCAAAGATTTCCCTGGCCTTCATGATGCGCCCGCTGGAACATTGGGGCTGGGTATTGTTCAGCGGCTTTACCGCCCTGATGCTGGCCATCGTCGTCTGGGCCGGCTGGCCCGGAACGGCAGCATGGGTGCTCGGCCTGCTATTGGGCATCAACATGATCTTCCTCGGCGGCTCATTGGTCAAACTCAGCCTGCATCATGGCAGAAACGCTTGAGGCCTCGGCTTTATTAACAAATAAAAACACTTGCCGTGCATAGTTTATGTTGGATTTTAGCGGAAAATACTATAGAATGGCCGACCAAGTTTCCTACATGGGGTGTTAGCTCAGTTGGTAGAGCAGTGGACTCTTAATCCATGGGTCCAGGGTTCGAGTCCCTGACGCCCCACCATTAAATCAAAGGCCTTACGCGCAAGCGAAGGCCTTTTTTATTGCCTGAGGGACACTGGTGGGACATTTCAGAAAAAACACTGTAATAAAGCACAACACAAAAATAATTTCTAATCGAATTGGTTTTAACCATACGTGCATTGTTAATCTGTAAAAGCCTAGACTAAACTTGACAACTGCTAAAATGAGTCTCAATTGAGTCTGACATTGAATGACTCTCATCGACCCGTTGCGGTCATCCAGCATGGTCAAAAGCAGTTGCTAATGAATGACTGTTTTTATAGTAGGGCAAATTGTCTGTGTCTATATTTGAACTATTGTAACTTACTATTTAATATTCGGTGGTTAATTTCTAACAACCAGAAATCAGATTAATTATATTAGGGAGATTCAAATTAACTCTTTCTATACTGCATATGTTGGTATATTAAAGTTATATCCTAACCAACTTTCTAATACTCGCTTGCTATTGACTGGTGCAGTTGAGCGTTCTCGCCAATTTTCAATAAGCTCTATAATTGCATCATGCGCTCCTCCTCCATCAATACAACGGTTCATTAGGTATGTAACAAACGCAAGTGCATCTGGGTCAGTTTCAGACTTGCGGATTAATACTCCTCCAATAAGTGCATGTGCAAGCCATTCTTCATTTACTTCATTAGCTAGCTTTTCATAAAGTTTTTGTTCTTCATATAAATCTAGCTTTATTTCAGGCTCTCCAATTACAGATATATCTGTCTCTGAGAGAGACAACCAGTAGAGTGCCAATGCACCTGCTCTGACATCTTGTTTATAATTATTTTCTTCAGCAATATTCCTAAGAATGTCCAAGGATAAACAATATCCTTTCAATGTTTTATGGAGAGACTGCTCTCTTGAGGCGCTGGGTTGCCATCGAAATTTGAATTGTCGACTGACACAAAACCATTTGACCAATGCAGGCGCAATATCTGATAGTAAGTGTACATCTTCTGGAATATTTAGCTCAAAAGGCGATATTTTTTCATCATAATCAATCCAGAACGTATCCTGTTTTAAAGATGTACTTGACACCCTGTTTTTGAGCATTTTTAATAGTTCCGATTGTCTACCTTGAAGATTACCCCAATATAATATGTGTTGTCTTGTGTCGAGATGATTATTTTCAATTAAAGCCGAAAACACTGATATATCCAGCTCTGATATATAATTTGGCACATGTACAAACTGTTGGAATCTTTCTGGATTTATTGCGAAGTCTAAGGCAATTCTAGGAAGGTGGGCCGATAATAATCCCCATTGGTCAGTGGGAGATTTATTTTTATCTAAATCCTTCACATCTCTAATCCGCCGATATTGATGTCGATTTACTTGTTCAGCAGAGAGCGTATCAAGCCATTTGCTAGTAGTTGTGTCTATATTTCGCAAGTGTTCAATTGAGAATGGCGTTTCGGAGTATCGCCCTGGAATCGGGAGCAAGGCCAATAACGAATCCGGCAGGACTCCAAGTTTTTCACTGCCAATAGAATCAACAATTTTAACGAATTCATTTAAGGCCGAAGAACTTCTTTCTTTGGCAAGCCGAAGGCACGTAAAAATTAATTTGAATAATCCATCCGAGTGTTTTATGCAATTATTAAAATCAAGATTATTAAAATAATCTGGTAGCTTTCCATTTACCCAGTTTTCAGGGAACAGATAACCAGTTAAGAAACCACAATCAACTGTCTCAACTTCTTTTTCATCGATTTCTATTTCATCAATGTTTAAACATTTGAATAATGCTTTTGCACAGTCGCCGTTAACCCCGCTTGACTCACAGCTCGCGATAAATCTTTTATGATCATCACACAAAAATCTTAGAATAGTTCTAATACTTACCGTGCTGTAGTTTTTCCAGTTATTTGAATTAACAATATGTATTATAGAGCATAAAACCCATTGGCTCGTATTTTTAAAGGGAAAGGAACGATGGATTCTTGTTTTGCGCCGATATACCAAGAATCTATCTCTTTGTGATGCCCATAATGAATAAAGATATTCTTGTTGTGAAATGGATGTGCGTTGGAAAGCGATACCTAATGTTTTTGACTCTTCCGAATCATCAGGAAGCAGCCAACCCAACAGAAATAAAGCTCCTAAAGTTTCGCGTGGCATTGCAGTATTTATTGTGTCCAATAATGATTGAATTAGCCATTTTTTGGATTTTGTCAGATTAATATATCCGAGTTCAAATAGAGAGCTTAAATCTAAAACTCCACCTAGCGGATCAAATAATGGTTTGAGTTGTTGACGATCACGCTGATCTTGTTCCAAAACACCTTCAATCAGTACACGACTGGCAAGTAAAGTCGCTTTTGCCGTGCGGCGATAGTAGATTCTATTTAGGCTTCCTTCTTCGCCTTCATTAAGTCGACGAAGAGCTTGCACAGCAACAGCTACTTCGGCGGTACGACGATTCTCGATCAAAGCACTCAATAGAAAATGCATAACTTCTCGCCAATGAGCATCTCCGCTAATCGTCTCTATTCGGGTTTCAAGTTGATTTGTATCCACGCCGTCATAAAGAAATTCTGCTGCGAAAAATTCCTGTAGTTGCCGAATATCAAATCGAACTTGTTCGCCATTCTCTGGTGTATTTACCAATACTAGCCGTTCCGTTGTTGCCTCCATAACATCAGCGACTGTTTGCTCGATATCATGGTCATCCAATACTGTCACAACATCGTGTACTAAATTTCGAAACTCTGTCTTGCTCAGAGTGGTTTGGGCACCTTCACTACGTTCGGCCCTTGCATGTAACACAAATCCAAGCCGCATATGGACGGATTTCAATAAACGATCTTCTTCTCTCAATAACTTGGCAATGCGCGGATTTTGAAAGTTTTTCAGACTCTCTCGTTTCTTCATCACAAGATAAAAACTATTAAACAGTTGCCATCGCCTTTCTGGCGGGCGCCCTCCGTCACGCACGACTACTGCCATAATATGTGACTGTAACGGAGTGGTCATCAATTCCTTGACGTTCGGTGATTTGATTGCGGTTTCTAAAATTTCAATTGATTTTTCAGACTCCTCTTTAGAACGCCCAAACTTAAGCACTGGAGTTGCGCAACGCATAGCACTATCGGTATCAAGATGACTTAATTCCACAACTGGGCCATCTATACCGGAAAATTGACCCGAGTAACCTTGGGGACGTGAAGAACAAATAGCTAAAACATCGGCATTAATTTCTACTAAAATGTCATTTAGAAAATATAAAACCTCGTTGGCTACTTTATCTTTAAAATCGTTAGGAACCTCATCCAAGCCATCAAATACGACTATCCAAGATTGATTGGCTAGGGCATTTTTTAAAGTTTTTACTAGAACCTGCGCACCTATTTTCTTAGTAATTATCTCGGTAATGTAAACCAAAATATTATTTGGCTGCTCCGGTTTGCACTGCGAATACCAATGAGCGTACTCTTTTAGCTCTACTTGAATAGGGATACGAGGTGATGTTGGCCAGAAGCCATTTTGAGTTGCCGCATTATTGATCTCTTTTGCAACGTTTTTTATGTTCTCCAATACATGAGGAGCATCATTACCTAGGATCAATTTTGCCCTATGGATTTGACATAAATATTGCCCAACTGTCGATTTTCCTTGGCCTGGCCCTCCTTTAATTAGACTTACTCTGGCTCGCCTTAAATTTTTATTCCATTCGCAGTACGTTTCCGGAAACTCCGTAAGTAAGCTATATCTATGGCATTGCGCAGCTGCATAACATAATTCTGATAATAATCCGCTGCCCTGAGCTCCTGTTTGGGAGCTGAAAGGTAAATCAATAAATAAATCGTGTACGCCTGGTCTAACATCTGAAGACGACCCAGCCTGATCCAACTTAGTAAAGATATTGTCACTAAATTGATTCACAACAAAGTAACGAATTATTTCTTCGAGCGAAGCTCGACTTTCTGTTAATTGATCGTACAGGGCAGAAATAACATGGCCTGGAGTTAAAAAGTGGCCATAGTACTTGGCCACATCACCATGCAAGGCCAAAAGATCAAGAATCTTTCGCCCTCCCCAAACATGTACATTTACTTTTTTCCCGTTCGGGCTTTTTTTAAGCAGTTTTTTTATAGCATCAAAACTGCCAGTCTCCGGTTTCCCACTTGGATCGATATTTGTGGCGATAATCCAGTTGTCAGGCCAGATACGATCTGATTCGTCTTCATCAAATGCTTCAATCTCATTTTTTACCTGATCAATAATCCACTTTTGTGGGTTTGTACTTAGATGAGGCTTGTGAAACTTCGACTGGATATACCACACACCTTTCCAACGGTCAGTCTCGCTTGGATAGGGTGCCTCACCTTCAAAATAGCCATCTCGCCCCCCGTCGGCTCCGGGTCCAAAGCCTGTATTACCTAGTCCAAGCGTTTTGAGTGCTAAGAAATTAACGATATTTTCGAATGCCTCGGGGCCGAGTTTTGAAAGGTCGTAGGAATCAGTCATGATTGAACGGTTGATTATGTTAGATACCAAATTATACTATCTTACCAAAGAAATGGGCTGACATTGGAGATGCATCTTACAAAATAGAGGGTAAATAAACACCTGCTTTTCGAAATCGGTTATATCACCACAAAGCAGACATTCAAAACCGAATTGACCGCTTGGCGCCAATGACAGCTTTTGGCACACAAGCGACCGTCAAGATTGATCACAAATTGAGAGAAGTTGGCTCTTTTTGTTCGTCGGGTGGTTAACGCCTTTAGCAGTTAGTCGATAAACCACTTCTAAAAGGAGTAACCGATAAATCACCGGCTCATCCGGTGATTTATCGGCTAAATTTCAGGTTTTATATGTTTTTTCCATGAAAACATATTGTTGACTTGGTCCGGTCCCATTCACTAACACTTGATAGCTATTTAATTTTTAGAATTGAGTTGACCACATGCTGCTAATACATCATCGCCTTTAGCGCTTCTTATTAAAGTCGGGATTTTGAAAGTATCTAAAACTTCTTTAAACTTTTCAATTTTATCCAAATCCGGACTCTCGTAATGTGATCCTGGGAATGGGTTAAAAGGAATTAAATTTATATAGGCACTTTTACCAGCCAGTATCGTCCCCAATTTTTTAGCATCATCTGGAGAATCATTTAAATCTTTTATCAGAATATATTCATAAGTAATAAATTGTTTTTTATTTAAAGGTATCTTGTCAATATATGCCAATACCTCATCTAGCGGATATTTTTTATTAATGGGAATAAGTTCATTTCTCTTTTCTTCAAGGGGTGAATGAAGAGATAGTGCAAGGTTCACTCCCGGAATTTCCTGGCTCCATCTTTTAAGTCCAGGAATATAGCCAGCCGTTGAAATAGTGATTTTTTGAACACCAATTGAAGTTCCGTGTTGCGATAAAAAAATTTCACACGCTTTTTTAACGGCATCAAAATTATGTAAAGGTTCGCCTTGTCCCATAAAAACAATATTTAAAATCCTTTCTTCCCCAGGTCTGTTTGCTGCTAACCAATGCCAAGCTTGTAGAAATTGACCAACAATTTCACTGGTAGTTAAATTTCTTTTAAGTCCTTGTTTTCCGGTAAAACAAAAAGAACAATTCATTGCACAGCCGACTTGCGATGAAAGGCAAATTGAATATTTGTTATGAAAAGGAATAAGGACGGTTTCAACTTTATGATTGTCTTTAAGCTTAAAAAGAAACTTTACTGTTCGATCTTTTTTTGACTCATAAACCGTATCGATTTCGGGCAGAGAAAAGTCGAAATTATTTTGAAAAAAGGCCAATGAGCATTGGGCAATTTTATCAAAGCATTGAGTATTTTCTTTTTTCTTATAATGCCAATTAAAAAGAACTGATGCTGCTGAGGGATTTAAATTATTTTGATTTATAACCGTTTCTAAATCAGAGTAATTTAGGTCATAAAAGGATTGTTTCAAAAATGTCTCCTGGTAATATCAATATATTGCCAATATCTAATAGTTTTAAATATTGGATTTGATATCGTAATTATATTGAACCTGTTTATAAGGTTTGATTTTTGTTATGTACAGAGGATAATGTTTTTTATTATATATAAGCATCCGGACTTTTTGCCTATCCTCCGAAAGGAAAGGTTTTCGCCCAAGCTTTACCGCACTTCATTCTGCCATATTTATCGTCATAAAGCTGTCAGTTACGACAGGCAGTTTATGGACGATACTAGTACTCAGTCAGTCTTGTTCTGACGAGTAAAATTTGCAGAGTATTCATAGCGTGCGAATAGTGCGAATACCCTGAAGGGCATAAATAAATTCGCACCTACAATTTACCCGCCATAATTAAATTGACTGACTACTAGTACTTAGTCAGTCTTATTCTGACGAGTAAAATTTGCAGAGTATTCATAGCGTGCGAATAGTGCGAATGAATTCGCACCTACAATTTACCCGCCATAATTAAATTGACTGACTACTAGAGCAATCAGCAGTTACCTGAAAGCAACGGCTGTTGTAAAAACTCTCTGTACGCGACAAAAAGCTAACTGATTGATTTACAAGGCAGGAAAAATAAAGGACTTAGGAGATGAAATATATAATTCTGTCGCAACTAAAATCGGTATTGCTGGTGGGCAAGGCCACAAATTTTATGAACAATGGAGAACGCTCGCAGATGGAGATCCAATGAGACCAATAATAGAATCTCAAAGCAAAGCTTATTATGAATCAATCAGGAATTTGACAAATGGCAATTAAGACAGGCGAATATTTGAACACAAAAGATATCTATATTGATTATCCATATGAAGAAGTCATGTTCAGACGCACCTGCTCCAACGTACTGATATATAGAAAATTTTATGGGAAAAACGAAAATCCTGTGCCAATAAATTATGATAATAAATTGTATAATGAAGCGTTATTGTCAGGTCATGAAATTACTCAAGAGGAATATAACAAAGGAAAAATAAGAAAGTGAGTAATTTGGAAACAGCCATTGCAATATCATCTCGTGTTCATACTGGTCAGGTTGATAAAGCGGGGCAGCCTTACATCCTGCATCTGCTGAGGGTGATGTTAAAATTTCAAAACGAGCACGAAAGAATTGTTGCTGTTTTGCACGATGTTATCGAAGATAGTGAGATTTCGCTTGATGATTTAAAGAGGTTAGGTTTCTCGACGATAATTATTGAGGCTATCGGTTGTTTGACAAAGAGGGGCGAGGAAACTTATGAAGAATTTATTTCACGAGTATCTCTTAATGATTTGGCTAGAAAAATAAAAATCGAAGACATTAAAGATAATATGGATTTGACCAGAATCGACTCAATTAATGATATAGATCTGGCAAGAGTAAAAAAATATCATCGAGCGCTAAAGTTTCTAAGTAAATCTTGAATGTATACCTCGTAATCTTTTACCTGTCGGACTGGAGGTCAGCTTCTTCCCGAACTCTGGTCCAGTCACGGGAGATGTGCTTTCCATTATGGAAATGCATACTATGGGCGATAAGGCCTTATGCAGACATCCTCTGTACACGACAAAAAAAGCTAACTGTTTGATTTACAAGGTAGGAAAAATAAAGGACTTGAAAGTCCATCGCTAATCGATTTCACTCTCTTGCGACCAAACAGGAGGTGAAATGAAATTAAGCGATGGACTAAGAGTGATTCTAAAAGGACATTTAGGCTGGGCAAGTGCCGATTGGATTGTTTTATTGGGATGCTGTTGGCGTTAGTGCGAATGAAGCACATTAATCTGACGCAACTGGCGTTGGCTTTCGCGAGCCAGGCAGACCTGAAGTCGCGCTATCGCCGGCTGCAACGATTTTTCCGGGAAGTCGTCTTCGACTACGATGCCATAGCCCGCTTAATCATGGCCCTGTTTGATTTATACGATCAGTCCTACTATCTATAGCAATCAGCCGTTACTTGAAAGCTAAAGCTGTTGTGAAAGTTGAGTTTTGTTATTGACTGGCCTGCCTGAAAAATACAGTAGGGTACGCAGTGCGTACCTTTTCCAGCGGTTCCGGTGAAAGTCATCTCAAAAGGTACGCGATGCGTACCCTACCGGATTTATGAAAACCTCTGGTGCCCTGTCGGTCAGTGAATGACTTGTTTTCATGGCGACGTATGTCTGAAGGTAATGTTTCCGACTAATGAATAAACGCTCTAGACTGTCAATATCAAGACTAGGTATCGTTTATTTCCCCGTCATATCTTGTCAATATTATTAGCGTTTCCTTGTGAAGTTTTCCGTTGCCGGTGTTCGGTTTCTAAATATTCTGCTGATCGAATGCCGGAAGCGGATAGCAAGTAAATTGCATCCATCATGGCTACGCCGAAATGGTCTGTCTTAATCTGGCTCGAAATCCCGTTATCATTATCCGGGTCTGATCTGTATTTGCTCAACGAATCGCTTAATACGTTGATAGTCACTAATACCTGTTTGATCCTCTCAATGTGATGCTCTACTGAATCAATTGATTTGATTGTGTCCATTCTTTCCATAGCGTTTTTCTTGTTGTTAACGATGATATGCCACTGATGGGCGACGGGCTTAAATGGCGTTAGAAAACCACATTTGCTAGCGGCCAACCCAAATAAGCAAGCCGTAGTAGATCATTCATGAATTAAACGTACGCTGAATGAGGGGAATGAAAGTCATTCAATTTGTCAATAGGGCGCGGTCCGATTCTTGTGGTATTTTTTTGAACTTCATCACGTTTTCGATAAATTTTAATCTCGCACTGTTGTAACAATGGCTTAAAAAATGTCCGCCTGGTCGGAATACAAAGGCTGTATATGTATGGCGAGCGGCTCAGCGTCTGCTGCAAGATGGCCTATAAGTCATTGATTGTGGCTCTGATCGATTCGCAGACCTGAGAACAAAAGACGATATAACCATGTTCGAACGCTATTAAATGATAGCCATGTTCTGATAAATTCTTTTTCCGGTACGACGGCTTCCCAGTTACGACAAGGGGCTTCAATCCCGCATCATTGATGCACTTGGAGAAGCCATCAATCACCTGATGAGCAGCAGCAATACTCCCGTGCCGAAACCGTGCCGCATAGCTGTCCACTTGAAATGCCTATTAAAATTTATCGGCACCCCACTGAGGGCTTTCCATAATGCCTTTGCAGAGACCGGGTTCCTCGCCTTCGATCCAGCCTTTGCCTTCATCAAAGCCTTCCGGAAGGTCGGCCAGGGTAGGGCCGAATTTCCGGGTTTTACAGCCTTGGGAATGAGGCGCGTCGCAACAACACTTCATGGCGGCGACGTGCTTTTTAAACAGCGCCGAATCCACCTGCATGGGCGGCATCCACCTGTTTCGGGCGCTGGTGGTCAGCCACGCGCTCAATATCGTGTCGGGATGATCGGTAGCGGAATCGATGATATAGCCGCAGGTTCCGGAGGTGGTCATGTTATGGCATTGGTTGCAGAGCTGATTGGCACCGTCTATGGGGTCGGTCGTCACCTGCAGGATTTCATGATTGTAGAAAAAATTCCTGAAAGGTTCGCCTACCGGTAAAAAAGGCAAATTGGCCATAGAGCGAATATCTGGCAAGCCGTGCCTGGAATTGATGTAGGGGCTGTATTTGACGCCGTGCGCATTGTGGCAGGCAACGCATCCGGCGGATGCCGTAAATTCGGGGGATTTGAAGGCCTTGTTGGCATCGCGATACCAGAGTTCCTGGGGGAAATCCAGGGGCGGTTTTGCCTGTTCGGGATTGAATTTGGCTAAAAATTCGTTTTTTGCCGGCAGCGGAGTGTCAAGCGGCGGTAAAAAGCCGGCCACGGCATCGCCGTATTGCGTGAGGTAGCAGCTTTTTCCGGTCGTTGTATTGCGCAGAATAATGCCGATATCGTTGAAGGTATTGTAAAGATAATAAAATTCTTTCTTTTCAGCAGCGGGGGCACTTTCATACTGCGCCTTTCTTTGTGCCTGGTTCATGCCGAGATTCGCCTTGGTTTCGCGGAACCAGTTTTTCTCCAGTTGATTGCCTTTCTGGCGGCAATTGACCACCATGATATTTTGATCATCCAGGTTGACTACCTGAAGATGCGAATAGGTCCAGCAACCCTGGTCGCCACCCAGCCAATGGGGGTTATCGCATTTTTTTGACGTGGAGAGTAATTCCCAGTTGTTTTGTTCTATCTCCTGTTTATCGACATAAATTGGAACCTGCTTGCCGTCCAGGCATGACAGTAACGGCAAGTCGCGGGTGATGCCAAGCTCGGCCTTGCATTCCTTGACGTATTGATAAACATCATAGCCGGATGGGGGCGGCTCCTCAGTTGAATCCGACCTGAAAACCAGTAAGAATGAGAAAATACCCATAAGAACAATTGCTAACGCTGTTTTCATATGCCACCTCTTGATTGATCAAGCTCATTGTGGAAAAGAGGCTGTTTATTATGTTGCCGGGAACGGTTGTCCCCGGTTACTGCAATGCTTGCGATCGGTAGTTTTCGACTTAATTGACCGCTCGGCTGGTCACGCGAAAACCCATCGGGGCCTCGCGCCAGTTCATTTCAATAAGCGGAACAGATTGGAAAAGTCGTCAGTCCACATGATGCTCTTGACGGGTGTTGTACTAGCGCTTTTAGCTTTTTGCAATACCGGATTTTGCAGAAATTTCCGGTTGTTGCTGAGCAAGGCCCAGTCGGCGCGATACCAGCCCAGACTGTCTGATGGTTGCGATTGCACAAATAGATAGTCGTAGCCGGCATGCTCGGCCATGCCTCTCACCAGGGGCCGTAGATCCAGGTAGTGGTTGGTAATGTGAATGGCCAGTACGCCATCGGGACGTAGATGATGCAGATACAGTTCCAGAGCCTGCATGGTGAGCAGGTGCATGGGGATCGCGTCGCCGCTGAAGGCATCGAGAATTAACAAATCGAAGCCCTGGGGCGTTTCCCGCTCCAGGGCCAGGCGCGCATCGGACACGACGAGGTCGTAATTGGCGGCCGTATTTTTCAGGTAGGTAAAATAGGTCTGCGCCAGTTCGACGACGGCAGGATCGATGTCATAGACACGGAAATAGTCGTCCGGTTTGCCATAGGTCAGCAAGGTGCCCGTACCCAGACCGACCACGCCGATGCGCCGTCCGTGATCCCGGATAAAATGCGTCAGCGCCAGGCCGACCCCCGACTCATTGCCGTAATAAGCCGTGGGCAAATGCTGCTTGTCGGCCACCAGAAACTGAAAGCCGTGATCAATGGCGCCATGCCTCAAGACACGTTTGGCCAGTGCCGGATTGTTTACGGAACGGTCCTCGACGCGCAGCACCCCGTAAAAATTGCGGTTAACCAGCGTTTTTTCCGAGGCCGTCTGAAAAGCATGGTTGGCCAGATTCACGCCCAGCCAGATCAAGCCGGCGCCCGCCGATAACCAGACCAGCGGCTTGCGGCGTTTATCGTCCGATAATTGCTTGTCGACAGCTACAGCCCATAAGGTCAGCAGGCAGCAGGCGAACAGGGCAATATGGAATTCGAAATAAAGCGGAAACAGCAAGGGCGCCAGGAGGGCGACGAAAACGCCGCCCAATGCTCCGCCCGCTGAAAGGGCAAGATAATAAGCGGTCAGCCGGTTGGGTTGGGGACGCATGCGATAAAGCTCGCCGTGACAGGTCATGCAGCAGCAAAACAACCCGGCGCTGTAAATGCCAATTTGCGCTTCCAGCGTGAAATTCTCCCTGCCATACAGCACCATGACCAGGGCGATCGCCGCAACAAACAGGGCGGGAATGAAAATCCGCCGTTGATACCAATCCTTGCGGGCAAAGCAGAAAACGAACGACAGCACATACAAGCTGAGCGGTACTATCCACAGAAACGGCACGCTTGCCACATCCTGGCAAAGCTGATTGGTGGCCGCCAGCAACAATGTCGTGGTAGCGGCAGGCAAGGCCAGCCAAAACAGCCACAACATGGCGGGAGACATCCGGTCCGAGATCAGCGTTTCATCGTCAGTGGCAACCGGCCTGGCAACAATGGCCTCCGCCTCGGCGAGGCGGCGAAAATCCAGTGCGACACCAGCGCATAGCAGCAGATAAATGACAAAGCCCACGGACCAGCCAAGCGTCTGTCCCCCCAATTTAAAATAGGGCTCAAACAAAAACGGATAGCTCAATAACGCCAGCAAGGAACCGAAATTGGATAGAGCATATAATGTGTAGGGCGAACGATACGGATTGATCCGGACGATCCAGGCCTGGAGCAGGGGGCTGGTGGTCGAAAGGATGAAGTAGGGTAAGCCGATGCTGCTGACCAGCAGTATGAGAATATCAAAGGTAGGCTGCTCGCTGCTCTCGGGCTTGAAGGATGGGTCGGGTGTCACCGGCAATGTCAACAGTGCAAGCAGCAATAACGCGACATGCAGGACAGCCTGGCGGCGAGCGGAGAAAAAATCGAGATTGAAGTGGGCGTATGCATAGCCCGCCAGCAAAAAGACCTGGAAAAAAAGCATGCAGGTAATCCACACCGCCGGGCTTCCGCCAAACCAGGGCAAGATGAATTTACCGATGAGCGGTTCGAGCTGGAATAACAAATAAGCGCCCCAAAAGCTGATAAACGCATACATGCTCCAGCGAAAACCCGCATATAAAGAACCTGGCATAAAGTTAACTCCAGAAAACAAAATCACAATATGTATAAGACTGAATAGGATTTGGTCGTCAATAATTTCCCTGTTTAAACATAGGATGTGCCGACGACAGGAGGCGCATCGTTCGCGAGCGATGCGCTTCGCTGTGCCGCCTGGAGCGCCTACTTTTGGTCAGCGCATCCTATGCAAGATTCCAGTTTCAGGAAGTCATTTTTAGCCAAATCCTTAGGTGTCATGGTTGGGGCGCTCAAATCGCTTCGAAAGGATTTATTTAGCCACAATTTTGGCAATTTTGCCATGTAAGGAAGAGGTCGGGCAGGTCGATGCGGCTAATGTTGTCATTGCCCATGCTCGTCAAGCATGCCGGGAATAAGGATTTGGGCGCTGTCAACAGACGAGGTCCTGGCCGTTGACACCTCACAAGGGTATTTAATATTATGAATTTCTAATGTTGCGTTCTTAAAACGGCACGGATCATTTTGTATTTTTACCTTGGAGAATCATCATGTCAGCATCCCACACAGATTATTCGGCTATCTGTGAGCTTTTCGACCGGTGTCTCGGACCGGTCATGTTCGAGCCGTACGCGGCCGATCTCGTCTGTCGCTTGCCCAAATTGGCCAATGGTTCCGTGCTTGAGATGGCCTGCGGTTCCGGCATTCTCACCGAGCAGTTGCGTCCCTATCTTACGTCCGGCGTTTCTCTGGTTGCAACCGATATCAGCCAGGCGATGCTCGATTATGCACGGACAAAACTGCACAAGCTTGAAGGTATCGACTGGCAACAGGCGGATATCGCCGACCTGCCATTCTCCGATGCTTCGTTTGACGCAGTGGCCTGTCAATTCGGACTGATGTTTGTGCAGGATAAGCACGCAGCCTTTCAGGAAATCCGCCGGGTGATGGTCAAGGGTGGCTTGCTTGCCTTCAATGTGTGGGATCGTATCGAGGATAATCCGCAGAATCTCATCGCACATGAAACCATCGGGCAATTTTTTCCTGAGAACCCGCCGAAGTTTTTCGAGGTGCCGCATGGATTTCATGATGTCGACCTCTTGCGGACTTTATTGAGCGCAAACGGATTTGATCAAATACAGATTGAGGCCGTGCCGTTGGCAGTATACAGCGATACCGCCAAGTCGCTTGCAACCGGACTGGTTGAGGGCGCGCCGGTGATTGCCGAAATTCAAGAGCGGGGTGGTTCCTCCGAGCCAATTGTCGAGGCTGTTGCGGCAGCCCTTGCGCAGGCCGGCGGGGAAGCTCCATTTCGCGCAACCATGCAGGCGATTGTAGTGACTGCGCGAGCGGTTGGCGTTTAACAAGTGCCATTCTGTCCGTCCGGATTAATCTTGACGGTCGCTTGCCATGATCGTCAGGAACAATCCGATTTATTGGCTGATGTTACGCGGACAATTGCCTCGGGTATCGGCAGGGTCGAATATTGAATTTCAAGACTCAATTATTGTCACTATTCCAGTTTTTGAAAAACCTGAACGTTTGGTACTACCACATTACTCTCTTATCGTAGTAGAATACGCGAACTCAATGGAGGCCGCCTTGGCGCCTCTTCAGCAATTACTGGCCCTTCGTCTAGCGGTAGGACTCTGGATTCTGATTCCAGCTGCCGGGGTTCGAATCCCTGAGGGCCAGCCAACTATTCATCAAGTCCCCTTTGGTTTATTTCCACTGTTTCTCTGTATTGACCGCATCGGGTCGGCCGGATTCGATCCCTGTCGTTGCGGCGTTTGCCTGCTTAAAGCGGCATACGGGGGCGGAATGGCTTGCCAGTTAAGCGCAGCCTCGGTCAATCCCGCAAGGGCAGCCAGGGATTAATCTCATTCAAAGTGTCGGTACAGGCGTTATGCCTGTTTTTTACGGATACTCCTGAAATGCATGGAATTTGACACATCCGATCGCTTCACTCCGGTTCCGATCCGTTCTTCTTCCCACGGCTTTCAAAGAAGCGCTCGACCATGGGAACCAAGGACAAAATCGCCAAGGCCAGAAGCGTACTCAATACGGCTGTCGCTTCCCGTCCAATGCCTACGGCCACGCCGATTGCCGCCGTTAGCCAAATGCCAGCGGCCGTGGTTAATCCCTTAACCTCCTTGGGTTGATTGCCCATAATAATGGTACCGGCCCCAAGGAATCCCACTCCCGCGATCAAGCCCTGCAACACGCGCGCTAGATCCGTAGTCGAGGCGCCGGTTTGTTGGGGAATGAGGATGAAGAGTGTCGCTCCGAGGGCAACCAGCATATGCGTTCGCAACCCTGCCGCCTTGCCCTTCATTTCCCGCTCGTATCCCAGTAGGCCGCCAAGGGCCGCGGAAATCAGGAGGCGCAGAGTAATAAGGGTTGCTTGGGTCGCATCGGGAATATCGGAGAATTCCAATAGCACGGTGTTCCATATCTCTTGCCACATACTTGTAGTTGCTCCTTGGTTTGTTTGCACTTCGTTAAGGGACCTTTAATGACCGTCTAAGGCACAGTCCAAGCACTTAGTCATCCTTGTTTCTGACAAGCGAAATTTGCACAATATTCATATAGTACGAATATCCTCAAGGCACGAGTGAGTTCGCATCTATAATTTACCCGCCAAAATAAAATTGATTGAGTACTGGCGGTGGTCAGCCGGGGGAGGGGGGGGGCGGCTTATGGCCGATAATTGTTTTCTTCGGCTTGCGATCCTGGTCTTGGACGGAACGTACCGGCATTCATCAGGCTACCACCCAGAGTGAAGAATGGCAGCCTGTTTTTTGTTTCCATCTCAAGCTATGCAGGTGATTGATGGTTATCCCAATGTCCTGCCTATCAATTCGCCCAATCTAACCGTCTTGCCGGCCTTGAATTCGGCCTCCCATTGCATTTTATGCTGGCCGAATAAAACAATAATTGTGGAGCCCATGTTGAAACGGCCGACCTCTTCGCCGATTTTCAACGTAGGAGCATCATCCTGATACTGCCAACTGCGTACGGAGTGTATGGTCGGCGGTGACACGACACCATGCCAGACGGTTTCAATGCTGGAGACAAAAATGGCTCCGACCAGTACCAGTGCCATGGGACCTGCCTCCGTATCAAAAATGGCGGCCACGCGTTCGTTCCTGGCGAACAGCCCCGGTACGGAATTGGTCGTGGCGGCATTGACGCTGAACAGGCGGCCCGGGATGTGCACCATTTCTTTTAATGTGCCGGTCAAGGGCATGTGCAGGCGATGATAGTCTTTCGGCGATAAGTAAATGGTGGTGAAGGAACCATTATTGAAAGGTTCGGCGCGTTCCGGGCTGCCGCCCAGCAAATCCGTGGCGGTAAAGCTTTTGCCCTTGGCCTGAAAGATATCGCCGTCGGTGATGGCGCCCGCCTGGCTGACGGCACCGTCCGCGGGGCAGGCAATGGCGTTTCTGTCGGCGCAGAAAGGCCGGATGCCCGGCTTGAGTTCGCGGGTAAAGAAATGGTTGAAGCTTTTGTAGGCTTCGATATCCTGCTCCAGCGCTTCATTCATATTGACGCCGTAATGCCTGATGATCTGTTTGATGAACAGGTTTTTCCAGAGGCGGTTCTCAGAATGCGTCAGCACGCTCATCATTTGGGATAAGGTGTGATGCGGTAAAGCATATTGCGGTAAGGTCGTCAGGGCTTCTTTTATATTCATGAATGATTACTGTCGGGTATTTTGCCGCTTAGGAAATAGGCAAAAGCGATGACTTCCGCGACGGCAATATAGAGTTCATTGGGTATTTCTTCACCTAACGGAATTTGAGCCAGAATTCTTGCCAATTCCGGCTCGGTTTGTAGCGGGATTCCGTGTTGTTCGGCGATTTGCAGAATGTGCTCGGCTGTAAGGCCTTGACCTTTGGCGGTCACTTTCGGCGCATTCGTGCCATCGTACTTCAACGCGATGGCGATATCGCTGGTGAAATAGGTCTTGGGCATATCCGATCAGGGTAGGCTGACCAGTTCCGGTGCGCGCCAGTCGCTGTTTCTATGTTCTACGACGACAGTCGTGTAAATCCCGCCGCGCACATTAAATTCGGCGCGGATGCGCATGAAGTTGGGAGATATGGCTTTGACGATATCATTCAGTATTTCATTGGTGACGGCTTCATGAAAAGCGCCTTGCTCGCGGAAAGACCACATATACAGCTTCAGTGATTTCAATTCCACGCAAAGCGCGGCCGGCACATACTCGATCGTAATCTTGGCGAAGTCCGGCTGGCCGGTTTTTGGGCACAGGCAGGTAAATTCAGGAATATCGATGCGTATCGTATAATCGCGGCCCCGTTGCGGGTTATCGAAGATTTCCAGGTCTTTGCTCGGTTGTGTTGTCATTGTTGCGTGATAAGTAAAAAGTAAATAAAAAGTCGAAACTCAGCAGAATATCGTTAATAATACGCGGTTATTTTAATTCAAGTGCAGGGATATTCATACCAGTTATGAAACTGGAAAAAATCAAGCTTTCAGGTTTCAAATCATTTGTCGATCAGACGGTCATCCCGATTACCGGCAATTTGACGGCGATAGTCGGGCCTAACGGCTGCGGGAAGTCCAATATTATCGATGCGGTACGCTGGGTCATGGGTGAAAGTTCCGCCAAGCACCTGCGCGGGGGCAGTATGGCGGACGTGATTTTTAACGGTTCATCCGGGCGCAAGCCGGTCAGCACCGCTTCCGTCGAATTGGTTTTCGACAACAGCGAAGGCAAGTTGGGCGGCGAGTATGCGCAATACGATACCATTGCCATCAAGCGCCAGGTCAGTCGCGATGGTCAATCTTTATATATGCTGAACGGCTCGCGTTGCCGGCGCAAGGATATCACCGACATATTTCTGGGTACGGGTCTGGGCTCCCGCAGTTATGCCATTATCGAACAGGGCACGATCTCGCGCATGGTCGAAGCCAAACCCGAGGATTTAAGGATACATATCGAAGAAGCGGCCGGTATTTCCAAATACAAGGAGCGTCGTCATGAAACCGAAGCGCGCATGAAGCATACGCGCGAAAACCTGGAGCGGTTGAATGATCTGCGCGAGGAAGTCGAGAAACAGCTCAAGCATCTGCAAAAGCAAGCGGAAAAAGCCGAAAAATACACCGAACTTAAAAAGCAGGAACGCCAGTTCAGGCTGGAACTGCTGGCCATGCGCTGGAATGCCTATCATCAGGCCGCGCAGCAGTTGGAAATAAAACTGCAGGCCGTGGCTGCCGAGCATAACCGCCTGTTCGTTCAGTTGCGTGATATCAATAACAGCCTGGAGGACAAGCGTGTAGAGCATAAAGTCCAACAGCAGCATACGGCCAGCTCTCAGGGCGAATATTATCAGGTCGTCGCGGAAGTCAGCGGTCTGGAACAGGCAATCAAGCACAATGAGATGAGCCATGAGGAAACCCGGCTGGAAATCAACCGTTCCCGTCAGCAGGCTGATCAGGCATTAAGCGAACTTCAGGCCGATGTGCAGCAGTTGGAAGAAATACGACAGGCTCTGGAAGAATCCGAAGAAGCTTTGATTGTCGCTGAGGAAAGGCAAGATGAGGTTTTGCATCTTCAGCAGGAATCGCAGCATCAAAGAACATCCTGGCAGCAGCAATGGGAAGCGTACCGTACTGAAAGTGCGAAATACAAGGAACAGGCTGAAGTGCATCGGGTAAAGACCGGTCAATTGGAAAGCCAGAGCCGGCAATTGCAGATCCGTCTGGATAAATTGCATGGCGAGCGTGATGAGTTGTCGGCCAGCCAGCTGCAAACGGATATCGAGACGCTGGATGCCGGCATCGAGCTGATTGAATCGCAACGCGCCGATCTGCAGAGCCAACTGGAGCAGCTCCATCAGCAAATTCGCGAGCAGCGCCAGCAGGTCAATGTCTTGCACGATGAGCTGCATGCGCGCCGCTCGGAAATGCATGGCGTGAAAGGCAAGATCACCTCGCTGGAATTACTTCAGCAGCATGCCATGGGCAAGGATAATAAAAATCTGACTGCCTGGCTGGCGCAAATGAATCTGGCCGATAGCCAGCGCCTGGCGGAATTTCTGGAAGTGGATTCAGGCTGGGAGACGGCCGTGGAAACCGTGTTGGGCGGTTATCTGGAAGCGATCTGCATCGACAGCGCCGATGCCGTCATGCCGGGATTGCCGCATTTGGCAAACGAATCGCTGACGTTGGTTGAGACCAGTCGCAGAAATTCGGCAGAAGCAGGTGCGCCGCAGACGCAATTGCTTGATAAAGTAAAGGCGCCGTGGGATTTAAGCGATCTGCTGTCCGGGGTTTATTGCGCTGACACGGCTGAAGCGGCAAGAACCCTGTCGACCCGGCTCAAGCCGTACGAGTCCGTCATTACGCCGGACGGGACTTGGTTCGGACCGGGCTGGCTGAAAATTATCCGCGCCAAGGACAGTAAAACCGGCGTGTTGCAGCGCGAGAAAGAGCTGCGCCTGCTGAAGCATAGGCAGGAAGAATTACAGTTTGAAATTGAAGGCTTCGAAGATCAGTTGGAAACAACTGAAGCGAGCTTGAAAGAGGCGGAAGTCAATCGCGAGTCCATGCAGCGGCAGGATAGCAGTCTGGGTTCTGAGTTATCGCTTAAAAATGCTGAATTCAGTGCCTATTCGGCACGTTGGGAGCATCAGCAGCGCAGGCTCGACCAAGTTCGCCAAGAAATAGACGATATCGTCCACGAGACTACCGAAAACGCGGCGTTGATTGCGGAGTCCCGCTTGCTGCGGGAAGAAGCTGAACAGGCTTTGACAACACTGGATCAGGAAAGGCAAAGCCTGGAAGCGCTGAACCAGGAACTGCAGTCCCGGCAGCATGAGGCCGAACAATCCGTTCATGAAGCCCGGCAGCAGGTCTATAGCATCAAGGCGCAGGTTGAATCATTAAAGTCGTCGGAAAACCTGACCGCCAGACAGATTGAACGTTTGCAGGTACAACATCAGCAGGCGGTTGAGCGCATTGGCGAGCTGGAGAAAAAGCTACAGCAAACCCTGGCGCCGCTGGACCAAGAGAAGCAGCAACTGGAGCAATTGTACTCAAGCAAGGACCGGCTGGAGGCCGATCTGAAAACACAACGCCAGGCCCAGGATGAACTCGAATTGGTGATTACCCATTTATCGGAAGAGCAGGTTCGTGTACAAAGGGCTCTCGAAAGCGAGAAGGAAGCGCTCGATAAAATACGTTTTGAGCTCCAGGAAAGCAAGGTTCGCCAGCAGACAGTCAATGAACAGCTTAAGGAAATCGATGCCGATGCCGAACAGGTGCTGAAAAACCTGTCCGAGCAGGCCGAAGAGCAAAGCTGGAAACGAAGAGTCGACGATTTGACGGCTCAAATTGAACGTTTGGGTACAATTAACCTGACCGCGATAGAAGAATACAAAGCGCAGTCGGAACGCATGGATTTCCTGAATGAGCAGCACGCGGATCTGATTGAGGCCCTGCAGACGCTGGATCAGGCGATCAGCAAAATTGATAAGGAAAGCAGGCTGCGTTTTAAAGAAACTTTCGATAAAATAAACGGCGGTTTGCAGGAAAAATTCCCCAAGTTGTTTGGCGGCGGTCAAGCTTATCTGGAATTGACCGAGCAGGATTTGCTGGAATCGGGTGTCAACATCATTGCCCGGCCTCCCGGTAAAAAGAACAGCTCCATTCATTTGTTATCAGGCGGAGAAAAAGCGCTAACGGCCGTTGCGCTGGTGTTTTCGATCTTTGAACTTAATCCGGCGCCTTTCTGTTTGCTGGACGAAGTCGATGCGCCTTTGGATGATGCAAATGTTGGAAGATTTTCACGAATGGTTGAAGAAATGTCGGCATCTGTTCAGTTTTTATATATTTCCCATAACAAGGCCACCATGGAAATTGCAAAACAACTGGCAGGTGTTACTATGAAAGAGCCGGGCGTCTCCCGGATGGTCGCGGTTGATATTGAAGAAGCAGTGAGTTTGGCGGAAAACTAATGGATAAAGAAATATTGAGAATTGTAATTATAGCAACCGGACTGGTTGTCATTATCGGCATGTTGCTTTGGGCTTTTTTAAGAAACAGAAAAACACAACATGACATGGATTTTTATGGTGGCGGAGAAGCGCCTAAAGGTGCCGACGAAACGCTGTCATTCAAAGAGGATTACAGCGATGACTTTGAAATTAGGCCTATAAATTCTACTAAACGCGGCACTCATTATGCCGAAAAATCGAATCATCATGATGAAAGCGATGATGACTATTATGAGCCGGAAGACGATGATTATGTCGAACCGCCGCCTCGGTTTGTCGCTCCTGAAATTATCCAGTTCAGCCTGATGGCCAAAAACGAGGAAGGTTTTAACGGTGTGGATCTGGTGAGAGCGTTTGAAATGGTCGGGCTTGAATATGGCAGTTTGAAAATCTTTGAGCGACTGGATGCTAACCGGTTGGTCGATTTCGGCGTTGCCAGCATGGTTGAGCCAGGCACTTTTCCGTCCACGGATCTGGATACATTCTATTGCCCGGGCATCGTGTTTTTTATGCAGCCTGAAGCAGTTGACGATGCGCAGGCCGTTTTTGACGACTACGTGCAAACCATCCAATTATTGGCTGCAGAATTGAATGGCGTGATCCGTGATCATCAAAGGCAGCCTTTGACGGAAACCACAACCCGACTGATTCGGCAAAGCTTGTAAATCACTGATGCTTAACAGCGTGCAATTAAAAATTCTTCATGACTCCGAGCCGGATACAATATTATCACCCGATCTTATCGGACAAATCGCCGCCCAGGCCGATGCCAGTCAACTGACGGATGAGCAACTGCTTGAGTTTTTAAAAATCTGCAATGTGCTATATCGCGGCGGTGAACCGCTGATTTCCGATTATCTCTATGATTCGGTGTTTTTGGCTGAACTGCAGCGCAGACATCCGCATCATCCTTATCTGGAAGCGGTGGAGCCGGAAAAAGCCTTTGTCGGCAAGACGGTCGCTTTGCCCGAGAAAATGCTATCCACTGATAAAGCCTACAAGCCGGACGAGATTAATCGCTGGTTAACACGCATAGAGAAAGCCGCTGAAGAAATCAATGTTGATCCATCCGGGTTAATGTTTAGAGTTACCCCTAAACTGGATGGTTATGCGGCATACGATGACGGGAAGATCCTGTACACGCGCGGGGATGGCCGTAAGGGCACCGACATTAGCCGGGTTTTTGAACGAGGACTGATCGTTGGCGGTAACGGTCAAAGAGGGCAAGGTGCGGGCGAAATTGTCGTCAGCCAAAACTATTTCAATACTTACCTGGCCGATTATTTCGAAAATGCCCGTAATTTCCAGGCCAGCATTATCCGGGAAAAAGAGCTGGAACCACATGCGCTGGAAGCGATACGAAATCATGCCGCGATTTTTTATCCATTTTCGCAGTTGCCCGGGAGACACGTCTCTGCCGCGGAGATCCGGGCTGATTTCTCCAATATTGTTGAAGAAGTGCGTTCAATGGTCGATTATGATGTTGATGGCGTGATTTTCGAAGTAACGCATGATGCGGTAAAAAAGCACATGGGCGCAACGCGGCATCATCACCGGTGGCAGATTGCCTATAAAAACAATATCGAAACGGCCACGGTCAAGGTATTGAGAGTCACGCCGCAAACCTCACGTTCCGGGCGCGTTAATCCGGTTGCCGAGTTGGAGCCTACCAGGCTCAGCGGTGCCATGATTTCCAGGGCGACAGCGCACCATTATGGCATGGTCAAAGGGCAGGGCATAGGCGCTGGCACTATTATAGAATTGACCCGCAGTGGTCTCGTTATACCTAAAATTGAGCGCGTCATTACACCACAATCTCCGCAGATTCCGGACAGATGCCCCAGTTGCGGCAGCGAGCTGGTCTGGGACAGTGATTATTTGTATTGTTTGAACACAACGCAATGTCCAGCCCAAATTGAAAACACAATTGAGCATTTTTTCAGGACGTTGGCGAATGTCGACGGTTTTGGCCTTAAAACAATCGAAAAACTGCATGCTGCAGGAGTCAACTCGGTTTATGCGGTTTATCAATTGGATATGGAACAGCTTCAGAAGATGGGGTTTGGCGATAAAACCGCTCAAAATTTATTAGATCAATTGCAACGCAGCAGAAATGAAGCGATCGAAGACTGGCGGTTTCTGGGTGCCTTCGGGATTTACAGAATGGGGCTCGGTAATTGTGAGCGTCTGCTTCAGCACTATCACCTGACGGATATCTTTAAACTGACGGTTGAAGATATCACCGCTATTGAAGGATTTGCGGAAAAAACCGCCGTGGCGGTGGTAGAGTGTCTAAAAAAAGTTGAACATGACTTTATGCAAATTTATCAATTAGGCTTCAATCTGATCCCAACGCCTTTGATAAGCGAGCAACAGCAAACAAGCAGTCCGGTTTCAGGTAAAACGATCGTGTTTACCGGTACAATGCAGCACGGCAAACGCGATGATATGAAAAAAGAAGCCAAGCGCCTAGGGGCGAAAGTCGCCGATTCGGTCACGGGAAAAACCGACTATCTGGTGACAGGCGCCGAGGTGGGGGCGGCGAAAATCAATGCCGCCATGCAAAAAGGCGTCCGTGTCATCAGTGAAGAAGAGTATCTGTCATTATTAAGCGGGTAGCTCTCAGATCTCACCTTCGTTTAAATTTTAGTTTAGCGAAGCACTTGGGGCTAGAGTGCTGATCGGCAATTAAGCGAAAACAAAGCCTATTCGTCTAGTATGGGAATATTTTCATAAGTATTTTTGTGTGCGATAACGCACATATTTTTTTACTGTTGCGATTAAACTACATTTTATTATTTTTAAACAACGGGTATACTGTCTAACAGGAAGATCGTTCTTCGTCGACTCTCGGCATTTGGAGCATTACTGGCCGAACCAAAACTAACATGCTAACGCAGATCAACATTTAAGGATTAATTTATGCAAACACAAGATGAGTACAAACAAAAACAAACAAACCAACTGCATGAGTTGAGCGTTAAAACCGACGCTGGAATTGCAAAGAAAAATGCTCTGGTAAAAACCCGCTTACTGGCGCTTGCATTGTCAGGCATGAGCGTGGTGTCGGCTGCTCAGGCTGAAGATTACCGGGAACATGATTCGGTTACTGATGATCGTTGGTATGTTGCACCTTTCGGTACATTTATTAAATCCGGCGGTGACCGGAACGCGAAGGATGGCTGGGGCGGCGGTATGGGCTTCGGTAAAATGCTCGATGAACATTTTAACATTGAGCTGAGAGGCTTCTACCAGGGCTTTGGCGGTTACTCCGATCCTGTGACTGACCAAGGCGGGCGCTGGGATTTAACCGGCGGCACTGCGGATCTTCAATATTATTTCTTCCGCGATAAATTCTCGCCATATGCGGTAATGGGTATAGGTGGCATGAATACTAGCGTCGGAGGCAACAGCGGAGCATCCATTATTGGTGAGGGCGGTGTCGGCTTTACCTATGAACTACATGATAACTTTTTATTACGCAGCGATGTGCGTTACCGTTACAACAACAATTTCAACGCACATTTTCTCCCAGGAACCGACGAATATCATGACATGACGGTTAATGTTGGTTTCGTTATTCCGTTCGGCGACAAGCCGAAAGCGGCAGTAAGATCCGAAGCTCCTGTGGCGCCTGTTGCAGCAGCTCCTGAGCCCGATTGCTCAGCGCTTGATTCTGATAACGATGGTGTCAACGATTGCCTGGACAAATGTCCGAACACAATGAGTGGTACCAAGGTCGATTATTCGGGCTGTCCTATGAGTATCGAACTGAAAGGCGTCAACTTCGAATATAATTCAGCCCAGTTGACTGAAAACGCGAAAACGATTCTGGACGGTGTCGCTGCGAACTTGATTGAAACTTCCCAGAAAAAGGATATTGAAGTACAAGGTCATACCAGCAGCGAAGGCAGCAGTGCGTATAACTTGAAATTGTCGCAACGTCGTTCGCAGTCGGTTGCCAATTACCTCAAGAGTAAAGGCGTTACCGACAAATTATATGCTAAAGGTTATGGCGAGGATTTCCCAATAGCGGATAACAGCACGGAAGAAGGCAGAGCTCAAAACCGTCGCGTGGAATTAATCTGGATTGGTGATTAAAAATCCCGAAGCCGAAAGGCTAGGCGAATTTTTGTCATGAATAAAAAACCCGCTGTATAGGCGGGTTTTTTATTGGATAAGCAAATATTCAGACAGATGCATCAGGCTGCCCAGTTATTAAGTTAGATAACTAGAAAAACTGGCCTTTGTATCTATCAACTGACAAATAGATTGATGGTATCTGAAATTTGTTGTTTAGCATCTTGCAGAATTTGTAATGACATATTAGGCGATAATGTTTTATTGCCGAATTTTTGATAAGCCGGCAAGGTGCTGATTAACGGCAGGGTTGCCGCTTCATGAGTGCCTATCAGGCTATGAAACTTCGCCAATAAAACGATATCACTCAAGATTAGTGATTTACCGCTGTCGTAATACCAATCTTCAACGTCTGAAGGAATTCTGGCCAATCCATTAGAAAATCCCCATTTGTCAAGAATCCAGGAACCTAGATGGCCTTGTATCAATAACAGGCATTGATCAAGTTCCTCAGGCTGATAAGCATCATCGCTCAGTTTTTCCGCAAATTTCAGGATGGGCAAGGAGCCAAGGTTATGTAAAAGTCCGGCCAGCAACGCTTCCTCAGGATCGGCTTTTTGGGTCAGGACGGCTAAGGCATGGCTAATGCTGGAAATCCGGATACTTTCTTTCCAGAGATTTTGAATTCTCGTGTTGAAGCTTTTTTTGTTACTCCGGAAAAGGCTGTTCATGCTGAGGCTGGTGACAATATTGCGGGTTGTGGCTATGCCGAGTCGATTGACTGCATCCAGACAGCTGGAGGTGGGATTTATGGTTCGGTATAAAGGACTGTTCGTGAAGTGGATCAACTTTGATGTGATGACAGGATCCAGGCTGATAATTTTAGCGGCTTCGCCGGTACCGAGATTTTTTTGTATGGCGGCATGTAATTTTAAAGCGATATCGGGAATACTCGGAATTTCCAGTTTATCTTGTTTGAAATGATAAGAAAACAGTGTAAAAAAGGCGTTGTTTTCTAATTGCTCCGGAATAAATGAATCGCAAATCAGAGGATTTATTTTATTTTTATTTCGAGGAATATCGGACTGAGCTATGTAAATAACCGTGGTTTCGGATTTTGCGATTGCGGTGAGCAGATGCTCTGGGCCATTGGATAAAGGGTAATAGGCCTGTAATGTATTTTCAGTGATTTCCTGCCCCGTGCCATTACCGGCTTCCAGGTAAACGGTGCCTTTAAAAAGGTATATCAAACACTCATTTCGAGAGCCCTGATTGAAAATTATCGAACCTGAGCGAAATACTGCCGAATGGATGGGTAACTGCCGCAACTTTTCGGAAGACAAGTAACATACCGGAACTAACTGCTTCAAAAAATCAAGCGGCAGGTCAGCAATATCGGTTTTAATGCGATCAGCGAGTTCGGGTTCTGGATTTATAGTAGCTACAGAAGACTTTTTAAATTCCGTTAATAGCTTTCTTTTTTCTAAAAGTTTCCTGAACATAAAATGCAAATATAAAAAAGAAGTTCAGATTGAGAGAATAATCCAAAACAGCATTTATTGTCTCATTTTTAATATAGTCGCGGGGGATGAACAAGCCTTCAGCAATAGCTGATCGGCCTAAAGCTGAGAGACTTTATATGGCGTTTGTTGTATTTGATAACGCTTGAATTAGCGCTGATAAAGATATTGCAGGGGCACTTCAATCGCCAGATTAAACAGAGTGCCGGTCAGTCTTAGGATATATTTTTGCAGGTTTGATGCGCGACGATTCCAAAACGCTGCACTCATTGCAAAGTCGCAAGTTGATTTTTTGCCAGCACTGTACCGATTTTTTAATGCAGTGCTGGCGTCAGCATTTTTGCCGGGTCGTTCTTGATATGATAGCCAGCACTTTGAGTGAATTTATATAGATCAACTTCGCCGCTATCGGATTCGTATTGACTCGGCAAACACGACAGATCAGAGAAAGTCAGTAAAATTACTTACTGACCTGAGCGATCCAGTCTTGCAGATTGTAGTAGTTGGTGATGCGCGCGACTTTGTTATCACGGATTTCAAAAAAAGCACCGGCCGGCAGGCGGTATTTTTGACCTTTTGCTTCAGGCAAACCTTCGTCGGTTTTCAAATACTCGCCCAGGACGACGAATTCAGCTGCGGCACGGCTGCCGTCCGGTGTCGCCATGATAACCATATCGACAAGTTGCTCTTTGTAATTGTTATTCATGCCTCCCATAAACTGCTTGAAAGCTTCTTTACCGATTTCGCGTTTGCCCTGGTTGATGTCATGAATGACATCGTCGGTGAGCAGGCTCAGAAAAGTATCCATGTCCGCGCTGTTGAAAGCGGCATAATATTGCTCAATCAGTTTGATACTGTCTTGGTTCATAGTGATCCTATCGTTCGAGTTAAAAAATAACGCCTATTTTATAGTTAAACCGCGTTTTTGCCTTATTATTTTGCAATAAATAGTTTTCCAATTAACGATTGGCAGGAGTTTTGATAAATGGTACGGCAAACCGATTTGCAACCCGTTGCAGGCGGGGGACTATTGGACCGGCGCTTGTTTTTAAAGCGCGGTTTGTCTTTTTCCGTTGCTGTCGCTTTAGCGCCCGAAACGCTCGCTTCGGCCAGCGATAATGAACGTTTGGCGTGGATGCAAAAACCGGGCGAACCTTTTTCCAATTATGGCCAGCCTTCGCCGCACGAGCGCAAAACCATCCGTTGGACCATGGGCAACAGCATGGCGCCTGGCAATGGAGTATCGTGGGCGCCATTACAGGATATGGAAGGCATCATAACACCCAGCGGGTTGCATTTTGAACGCCATCATAACGGCGTGCCACAAATCGATCCCGATAAACACCAATTGTTGATCCATGGTCTGGTCAACAAGCCACTGGTTTTTGACATGGCAACTTTGCAGCGTTACCCGATGCAGTCCTGTTACGCGTTTGTCGAATGCGGTGGCAACAGCAATGCCGGCTGGCGCGAAGAGCCGATTCAAACTGCTGTTGGTTATTTTCATGGCATGGCTTCGTGTAGTGAATGGACAGGCGTGCCTTTGCGGATAATACTTGACGAAGCCAAGCTAAAAGGTAGGGCGAAATGGATGGTTGCGGAAGGCGCCGATGCTGCCGTCATGAATATCAGTATTCCCATGGAAAAAGCGCTTGATGATTGCCTGCTGGCTATCTATCAAAACGGCGAGCGCATCAGGCCGGAGAACGGCTATCCCTTGCGCCTGATCGTACCGGGGTGGGAAGGCGTGCTGAACGTCAAATGGTTAAGACGCCTGCACATCACCAACAGGCCAGTCATGGCCAGAAATGAAACCGCAAAATATACCGAATTAATGCCTTCCGGAAAATCACGGCAGTTTACTTTCGTCATGGATGCCAAATCGCTGATCACCAGTCCGTCGTTCGGCCATAAGCTCGATAACAAAGGTTTGTATCAGGTTAGCGGCCTGGCCTGGAGCGGGCGGGGCAGGATCAGCAAGGTTGAAATCTCGGCGGATGGTGGCCAGACCTGGGCCGAGGCTCAACTTCAGGAACCGGTGTTACCCAAGTGTTTTACCCGCTTCAGAATTCCCTGGCAGTGGAATGGCAAGAAAATGATATTGAAAAGCCGCGCCATTGATGAGACAGGCTATGTGCAGCCGGAGCGCGACGCACTGATCATGCGGCGCGGCCGGTATGGCTATTTTCATTACAATGCCATCGTCAGCTGGGAAATATCGCCGGAAGGGAGTGTCAGCCATGTTTTCGCGTAGCTTGATGCTCTGTTTTTGCTTCTGTCTTTGTCATGGGGTGCAGGCGGAAAAGAGCGGACCCAATTTGGGCAGGGCCGCCTCCGAGGATCTGATAAAGAACTGGAACATCGATGTCTTTCCTGACGGTGAAGGTCTGCCCGCAGGTAACGGCAATGCCGTCACAGGTAAACGGGTTTACGAAGCGCATTGCCTGTCCTGTCATGGTGTCGATGGTGAAGGCAGCAGTGCCGATGAACTGGCCGGAGCCCGACATTCATTAACCGATAATCCACCTGATAAGACAATCGGTACTTATTGGCCTTATGCGACGACAGTTTTCGATTTCACGCGCCGGGCAATGCCATTGAATGCGCCCGGCAGTCTGAGCCATGATCAACTTTATGCCGTCACTGCCTATTTGCTCTACCTGAACGGGATTATTAAGGAAACTGATATTATTAATGCCGAAACACTACCCAAGGTTGAAATGCCGAATCGGGAGGGGTTTATACAAATTGGAACAGAATGATCCACTTTAATCAATATCCCTTGCTGGTTTTAAACCTCGGCCTTCAGGCTGAAAGGAGTGCTCCGCAAAAAGCGAAGCGCGGTTGTTTTCTCGGTTGCGGATTGGGAAACCATTTACCAATAATTGGTTCCATCCCGCAGAGATGGTTCCTTATTGCTCAATAGCTTAAAACTTCGTTCTCTCGATACCAGTGCTTGAAGTGCTTGAGTCAGCCTTGGATTGAGATCCGTTTGCTGCTGTCCACTTTGGTTGATACGCCGATCGAAACCATTCCGAGGATCGCCGAACAACACGGAGGCGTATAAATTAGTCCAGTCAAGCATGTTGATTAATTTCTTGACATGCTGAACCTAGAGTTTAGACTTGGGCGCTATATTATATCTAGATAATGCATTATTTTTGTAGTAAGCAAGCTTATATCCTGTTCGCCGTAATGGCTGCTTAGTTATTACGTAGGACATAACAATAACCATAAAAAGGAAATGAGTATGAAAAAATATTTTGCAGAATTCTTTGGAACATTCTGGTTGGTCCTCGGTGGCTGCGGCAGTGCGGTATTGGCGGCCGGGTTTCCAGATGTCGGTATCGGTTTTCTCGGAGTTTCGCTGGCTTTCGGTTTGACGGTATTGACCATGGCTTACGCAATCGGGCATATTTCCGGTTGTCATTTGAATCCTGCGGTTTCCGTCGGGCTCTGGGCAGGCGGCCGGTTCCCGGCGAGCCAATTACTGCCTTATATCGTCGCTCAAGTCCTTGGTGCCATTGTGGCGGGAGGTGTTCTTTATTTGATCGCCAGCGGCAAGGCAGGGTTTGATGTTTCGGCAGGCTTCGCTTCCAATGGCTATGCCGAACATTCTCCTGGCGGCTATTCCTTGTCCGCGGCCTTGCTCACGGAAGTTGTCATGACAATGATGTTTGTGCTAGTCATTCTTGGCGCGACAGATGCGCGCGCGCCGTTGGGTTTGGCACCTATTGCTATCGGTTTTTGCCTTACTCTGATTCACCTGATCAGCATTCCTGTGACCAATACTTCAGTAAATCCAGCACGTAGTACCGGCGTCGCCATTTATGTTGGCGATTGGGCTATAGCTCAGTTATGGCTATTTTGGGCGGCGCCTATCGTTGGTGCTCTGCTGGGTGCGGTAATCTACCGTTTCATTGGCAGCCCGGAAGAAGATTGAAAAGTTTCGTTCAATGATTTGCTTCAATGGCGCTATGCGTCGCCTTTGAAGTCAATTCAGAATGATTAGCTAATTTATGCTCGTCATTTCAATCATCACGAATAAAATTCTGCTCATGCTTCACTGATGGCTGTTTCGGATGCCCCGGTTTTTATATATTCGGCTAGATAAGGTGCTTTTCTCAGGTTAAACAGATTGGGTTCGTAATATCCTACATAGCTAGCTGCAAATAACGAGCTATCGAGTTTTTTTATTGGGGTCACCATCGGTCTGCCGAAGTGGTAGCCTTGGGCATAGGCAATGCCGATTTTTTCTATGGCCCTAAATTCATCGGCTGTTTCGATACCTTCGGCAATGACTTTACAGTTTAATGCCGTCGCTATGTTTTGAATGGACTTGACAAAATTCATCTTGACCGGGTCCTCGTGCAGTTTTTGAATAAAGTGTTTATCTATTTTTACATAGTCGGGCAGTAATTCCGACCATAGCCTTAATCCCGAATAACCGGCACCCAAATCGTCCAGTGCGATTTCAAACCCCATGTTCCGATAATGAATGACAGCTTCCCGCATCAATTCATAATCATCAGTCGGCTGATGTTCCGTGAGTTCAATGATGACAGAGTGCGGATCAACGCCAAATTGTTTCAGAAGCCTCAGCGTTTCGCCTTTTTTGAATTTCGGTTGCAAAAGTACAGAAGGACTTACGTTTATAAACAGTTTTTCCTTGATGTCTAAATTTGCATAGCTTTTTATAGTGATTTCCCGGCAGATGAATTCCAGTTTGGTGCTTAAATCGAAGTTTTCGGCGGCGGCAAACAGATCGAATGGACTATGCAACGGGCTATCGTAAGGCCCCCGAATCAATGCTTCATAACCCATGATTTTTTTTTGAGTTAAAGACACGATGGGCTGAAAATGGGGGGTTAATTTTTTGCCGCCTATAATGGCGATTAATTCATTAATCATTTGGAAGAATAATTGCTGGAGACTTCTGTTGTTCCGCAAGAATAGGGTGCCTTTATTACAAGAATATGACAAACAGAAAAAATGCCAGCAAGACTTCTTGAGCTGGATTTAATGGGTTACAAAAGTTTTATTGTTCGCCTATTTATTGATACAGACATTCGGTCAAAATATACTCGATGCATAAGGATGAAGTAATATCTGGGCGGTAGAATATTGAAAACTTGCGCTGCTAAATAGAAAAATCTTTAATTCGACATAAAAATTAATACATGTTTTTGAGGCCGGTTATCTCGTAGCGTCAGGCTTCGATCTTTTAATTAACGGATTTAATAAGAAAGAAAATGAACCAAAAATTATCATTGAAACAATCAAAACTCATCGCCATTTTGGCAGGAGTATTGATTATTACCATAGCAATCTCTGTATTTTTTTATATTGAAGAAAGTAAGAAAAATTCGGGGTTTTTATTGAAAAATCACTCCGGCAAGCCCGATCATATAATGGCTTTGAAAGACTTATTCGGCGCCGCCGATCCAAGCGGCAAGGCGAGGGTTTCGGCTAATGAATTGAGCAGTATCTGGTTTGAGCAATCATTCAAGTTGGGCAGCGATGATTTTTATGTCGTATTCGCGAAAACTCAGGAAGTCGATCCGCAAACCGGAGCAATCGTTGAAGCACACGCGCAAGGTGTTAAAGTGGGTGCCGTCACTTACAAGCAGACCGACGGCCGCTGGCAGGTCGTGTCAAAACAACCGAAATTTGGCGATTTCGGAGAGTGGGGGGATGCCTCGGAAGTCAAACAGGCGGAAGTTCTGCAATTATCGCCAGATAACATCGCATTTATGATTGATACCGGGGCCGGTATGGGGGGATTTTTCGAGTCGGGAAAAGCACTGTTTGCCTTTTCGAAAAACAACTGGCGCGATCTTGGATACGTTCAAACGGATGCGGACAACTCCGGCATATGCGACGAAGCATCTGAACGGGCATCTTCTGCTGAAGGCGGCTCGATACCGTGCTGGAGTTATACGGGGGCCATATCGACGGTTTCCGGCCAAAATACTGAATACCCTGATTTGCTAGTCACTCGTACCGGCACTGAAAGCGGTGAAAACGGTGTTTCCATAATGCCCGCCAAGAATGTGATTTACATTTTTAACGGTGAGAAGTATATCGACGCTTCAAAGCTGTAATAGCTGGGAGTAAAAATGGCGCAGAAAAAGTTGCTTAGGCGGCAAGCTTGGCTTCTTATAAAAAGCGTACTTTGACCAGCATGAGCTCAGCTCCTGCTTATTTTTAAGGGAATATATCAGCGTGAAAATCCATGTACATACCGAAGCACTTTGAAGAACCCAGGACCGAAGTCATGCATGACCTGATCCGGGGCCATCCTCTTGCTACTTTGATTACGCTGTCCAAAAGTGGACTGGATGCGAATCACATTCCGTTGCTCTTATCGACAGCGCCATCGCCGTTTGGCGTTTTGCAGGGCCATGTCGCTCGCTCCAATTCCATGTGGCTCGACTTGGCAAAAGATGTTGAGGTACTGGCTGTATTTCATGGCCCTAATGCCTACATTACTCCATCCTGGTACGCTTCCAAGCAGGAAAACGGAAAAGTGGTGCCGACCTGGAATTATGCCGTTGTCCATGCCTACGGCTGGCTGCGCGTTATCGACGATACAGCATGGTTGCGTTCTCAGCTTGAGGCGCTGACTACCCATAGTGAGGCGGCTTTTTCCGAGCCATGGGCCGTATCGGATGCGCCCTCTGAATTTATCGAAAAACTGATCGGGTCTATCGTCGGCATCGAAATTAACATTACAAAATTGTCAGGAAAATGGAAAGTGAGTCAGAATCAGCCGGAACGAAATCAGGACAGCATCATTTCCGGGTTAAGCACGTGCGGAAACCCTGAGGCTATATCAATGGCTGTGCTGATGGAGGCCGAGGCCAAAAAGGCGCGCTGATTCCTCAATAGAATTAAAAAGAAATTGTATAGCCGGCCGGTTACTTCACGTCAATCAATACTTGGAAGGAAATAAAGATTAATGAACAACGACAGCGCAGCGCTTTGGGTGCTTGGTCATAGGATTCGCCCTCTCGATACCGATGATTCTTATGGCTTGATAGAAGTTACCTCGCCGCCTCATGTACCGGGCCCGCCTCCGCACTACCACAAGAGCGAAAATGAGTTTTTCCTGGTCATCAAGGGAACTTTGGATGTTATGAGCAATGGGGAATGGCAAAAACATTCCGCCGGCAGTTTTGTCGATCTGTCGCCCAACACTGTTCACACATTCATCAACAATACGGAAGAAGCGGTTGTGTGGATCACGGGCTGGCGTCCCAAAGGCTTTCAACAATTTTTTCGAGACTTTGGCATTCCGGTGCATGAATCTCAGGCTCAGGAGCGATCCGTTGAGGGCGATTTAATTCAGAAGGTAGTGCTTAGCGTAGAGCGATACGGAATGTATATGGCCGACTAACGGTTTATCATGCCCTCAAGGCAAAGTGAAGAAAAGGGTTGTCCTGGCTATGAACGGGACAACCCTTGATTGAAGCCGGTTTAGATTTTAAAGGATCAGTTTTTTTCCCAGGTGTCGCGCAGAGTCACCGTCCTGTTGAATACCAGCTTACCGCCAACGCTGTCCTTGGCATCCAGGCAGAAATAGCCGGTGCGTTCGAACTGGTAGCGGCTTTCAGGCTTCGCATCAGCCAGGCTGGCTTCGACGCGGCAGTCCGTCAGTACTTCCAGCGAATTCGGGTTCAGTGCCTCAAGGAAATTTTCTTCATTATCCGGATTGGGCACTTTGAACAGGCGGTCGTACAGGCGCAGTTCGGCCGGCCGTGAGTGCGCTTCGGCAACCCAGTGTATTACGCCTTTGATTTTGCGGCCTTCCGGGTTCTTGCCCAGTGTATCAGGGTCGTAAGTGCAGCGCAGTTCTGTAATGTTGCCGTCGGCGTCTTTGATGACTTGATTACATTTAATGACATAGGTACCACGCAAGCGGACCTCACCACCTTCTACCAGGCGTTTGTACTTAGGAGGCGGTACTTCGGCAAAATCATCTTGTTCTATCAGCACAACTCTCGAAAAGGCAATTTCGCGTTTGCCGAATTCGGGTTTCTGCGGATGATTGCTGATTTCCAGATATTCGGTTTTGTCTTCAGGGTAGTTCTCGATGACCACGCGCAAAGGTCTCAGTACGGCCATCGCGCGAGGCGCGTTTTCATTGAGGTCTTCGCGGATGCAGTATTCCAGCACGCCCATTTCTATCCATGAGTTTTGTTTGGTGACGCCGATGCGTTCGCAAAAATCGCGTATTGATTTAGGCGTAAAACCTGCGCGGCGCAGACCGGCAATGGTCGGCATTCGTGGGTCATCCCAGCCGCTGACATGTTTTTCAGTGACCAGTTGGTTGAGTTTGCGCTTGCTGACAATGGTATATTTTAATTGCAGCCGGGCGAATTCTATTTGTTGCGGATGGCTGGGTGTTTTGAGTTGATCCAGTACCCAGTCGTAAAGCGGACGATGATCTTCAAACTCCAGCGTACACAGTGAATGCGTAATGCCTTCAAGCGCGTCGGAAATACAATGCGTATAATCGTACATTGGATAGATGCACCATTTATCGCCGGTACGTTGATGATGAACGCGGCGAATGCGGTACAAAGCCGGGTCGCGCATGTTGATATTCGGCGAAGCCATATCGATTTTAGCGCGCAGCACGTACTGACCATCGGCGAATTCTCCCTCGCGCATGCGTTTGAACAAATCCAGGTTGTCTTCTACAGAACGGTTTCTGTCCGGGCTTTCCTTGCCGGGTTCGGTCAGGGTGCCGCGATAGGCTCTGATTTGCTCGGCCGACAGGCTGTCAACGTAGGCTTTGCCGTCTTTAATCAGTTGAACGGCATAATCGTAGAGCTGTTCAAAATAGTCCGAGGCGTGACGTAATTCCGACCATTGAAAGCCCAGCCATTGCACGTCGCGCATGATGGCTTGCACATATTCGTCACTTTCTTTTTCAGGATTGGTATCGTCGAAACGCAGGTTACAGGTGCCTTTGTATTCCTCGGCAATGCCGAAATTCAGACAGATCGATTTTGCGTGGCCGATATGCAGATAGCCATTGGGCTCAGGCGGAAATCGGGTAGCGACTTTACCGTTGTTTTTGTTTTCCTTGAGATCATTGTCGATGATATGACGGATAAAATTAGACGAGGGCGGATTTTCGTTTGTGGACATGATGTCTATATGTAATTGTCGCGTTATGGAATTTAATAGTCAGGCATTATCGCTAAATCAGCCGGTAAACTCTTCGTAAGTTTTTTGCTTTTCAAGCTATTGGAGGCATTTTGGCTTTAATGGGATTGTTTGGCGAGCATACTACTGTACGTGCTCATTTTAGTAAAGACCATGCCTGTAGGGAGAGAACAACACGATGGGGCGATTTAATCCGACGGGCGACTGCGTTCCCTAAGCTGTTGCAATACATCAATGCCTTTTTTGCGTTGCAGACGGATGATTTCCAGTTCGGTTTGGTATTGTTTTTTCAAACAGTCATCATCCGTCTGTTCGATTTTATCCATGATTGTCCGTTCTTTCTTCTTGAGTTTCTTCAAGATCTTTTTTAATTCTTCTATATGGTGTTTTTTTCTTTTTTGGGCCGGATCAAAAAAGGCCTGTAATTTAAGCAGTAACTTTTCTTTATGCATGGCTGGTAGACGCAAGAATTAAAAGGTAGCGTTCAGTATAGTCGTAATAATTCACGAATTATCGTTATTGAGTATGTGAAAGTATTGTCCCTGCCAAGTTAAAAATGAGTTCTCTCACAGTCTCTATTGCGCATCCACCGCCTGAACGACTTCCTTGATCTCGGTTTCGTTCAGTGTTAATTGGTGTTCAACGTGTATGGCGCGGGTATTGTCTTGCACAAATAGCGTTTCGGCGGTTTTGAGCAGGTTTTTCTTGATGTTGTACATATAGGTACTGTCATTAATTAATGACGAGCCGGTTTCGGGCGTGATTTTCCGCTCCCGAATCAGTAAGTCAAGGGAGCGATTCATCTGCATGTCCTCGTCTTCAATCGAGGCTTTTAAAATATCCAGCGATAACAGCGGCAATTCGTTCTCTGCTATCTCCTTCCTGAATTGTTCTATCTGCTGGATCAGCAAGACTATCTGATAAGCGATTTTTTTATATTCGTTTTTGATGGCTGCATTATTTGAAATTCGGGATCGAGCCCAGTTTTTCTGTAAATGCTTGGTGTCCTTAATGGCTTCGACCAGAGTCCGATTGGCATCGCGCAGCCAGGAGAGCCTGGACGATTGTTTCATTTCCCAAGAGAAAGCGGCTTGGCTGATAAAGGCAATGATGGCGCTATAGATGCCTTTTATTCTTTTTTCATAGCCTGCGTCAATATCGTATTCGACGGGGTCGTTATTGAGCTCTATCAATTGTTTGAGATCGGATTGATCCGATAGATGGCGTTTGCGCAAACCAAACGTATGCAGGATGATATGAATGGCGTGATCATATAAATGAATGCTTTCCTGCCTGACGGACTCGACGGCCGTTTCAGGAAATTCGACGGCGGACAAGTTTAAATATTTTGGCCTGAAAAGGTTGGGGCGCTTTTCTATGAATATTTTTTCAAGCAAGACGACCAGTTGGTGGATAAATGGCAACATAATGGCAACGCCGACCAGGTTAAACAAACTATGAAAAGTCGCCAGTTTCAAGGTATTGTCGGCCGCGGGAATATCCAGCCATGCATTGATCATATCAACAGCATTCATAAATTCCTTGATGAATGTCAAGGCGATAATGCCGGTCAGCAGATTAAACAGCAGATGCGCGCCGGCCAGTCGTTTACCCTGAACATTGGCGCTCAGGGCGCCGATGATGGCGGTAATGGTCGTACCGATGTTGGAACCGATGGCCAGGGCCAGCGCATTGTCGTATGTGATTTGATGCACGGATAATGCCGTGATGATCAATACCATTGTGGCATGACTGGACTGCATGATCACGGTAGCGATGGTGCCTAACAGAGTGTAAATCAGTAAGCCTTGTAAACCCGGCATGGCGTAATCGGCCAGATTGATCGTGTTTTCAAAAGTCTCGAAGCCCTCTTTCATATAGTGTATGCCAAGAAAAAGAAAGCCCAATCCGGTCAGGATGTAACCGATGCCTTTCAGTTGTTTGCTGTTCTGGAAGCTGCATAAAACGCCGAAAACCAGCAGGGGCATGGCATAAGTGGATATTTTGACTTTTAATCCCAGTCCGGCAATCAGCCATGCGCCGGCGGTCGAGCCAAGATTGGCACCAAATATGATGCCGATGCCTGCGACTAAATCAAGCAGGCCGGCGCTTAAAAAGGAAATGGTGATAATCGAAACCAGGGAGCTCGACTGCATCAATGTTGTTGAAACGATGCCAAAACTGAGACTTTTCCAGGCTGTATTCGTGGTCTTTTGTAGAATTCGTTCCAGTATGCCGCCTGTAAAGGTTTTGAAGCCTTGTTCCAGTAACAGCATGCCGAAGAGAAAAATCGAGATGCCTGCGGCAATGCCTTTAAATTCATCGCTCAGCCAGAAACCGTAAGACAAAAGAAGGATAACAACAAGCAGAAAGGGTTTGGGCATGTTTGAGTAAAAAAATAAGGCAAAGGCTGATGGGAAGCCAGTTTAACAAATGGCACAGGTTAAATGTGAAGGCGCCTTTAAACGCCTGATTTTACGCAGGCGGTTGGATTTGATTGAGGGGCGGCTAAATAGGCGGCTGGTTCGGGCCGGTCAATTTGATTTGCACGATATCGCCGACAGCCAGTACACCGCATTGATCATGCAAGGCATTTTGGCCGAAATAGACCTGGTTTTCCCATTTCCTGACGCGGTTAAGTGTTGTAAGAGGTTCTTTGCCTGTTTGCGCGGTTTCAGGGTCTATGGTTGGCATAGCGCAGCGGGAGCACGGCTTGGTAAGCCTGAAGTCGATAGCGCCAATGCGGATTTCGCGCCAACTGTCTTCGGCGTAACCGGGGCAACCGCTAATGACCAGGTTGGGCCTAAAGCGGGCCATCGGTAAATCCAGTTGCATCTCATGATTTAATGACGCCAGCGAATTTTCCGAAATAATCAGAAAAGGAAAACCGTCGGCAAACGAGACTTGATCAGTGGCATGGGCATAATCAGGGGCAACCTGGCGGATTGCGTTATCGGGCTGATAAACAAGCTGGCAATCGGCATTTAGAAAACGGCTCAGCCATCGGTCGGCTTGCTCTGATACGCGCAGGGCATCGCACCGGTCCCGCCAGATGGTGCTGCTGATGATTTCGCCGTCGACGGGCATCAGCGGCAGCATTAGATTGTCCATGCCCGGCGCGGACAGTGTCAGGTGTTTATCGGACAGCGCGGTTTTAATCAAGGCCATGCGCGGATGTTGGCGTTGGCTGAGAAATTGCCCGTCGTTATCGATAAGCATCCATTTTCTGTCGTGCTGAAGTCCGGTTTTAGTCACTTGCCAACGGGCCGCATTGATACCCGCCAGTGATTTCACCGGGTAGATGTACAGGCCGCTTAATGTGAAATGTGTCATTCGGATTTAACCGTTTTTTAGCTTAATTGGTATTAGGGAGCTGAAGGACATCGGTTTGTTGAATATCGGCAATGCTTGAGGCAGCGATTTTACATGGAAGTCCCAGAGGGGAATGGCTTATTTGAAGACTAATTTTTTTTGCGTTTCGAGCAGATAATCACCGAGTTCATCATTGTAGCGATCGAATCTTATCCCGTAATGATTACCTTGCGGGGTGGATTTACGAACCACGGCAGCCTTGATTTTAAATGTCTTTCCGCTGTCGAACTCAAGTTTCAACGTGACCTTGTCATGAATACTGAATTTTTGATTGCTGAGGACTAATACACCTTTACTGCTGATGTCGATTAAGTCAACTGGCGTTTCACGCCCTAAATGAAACAAGCGTTTTTTACAGAGTGTGGCTTTGATGTCTTCTCTTAGGTATCGGGTCGTTATACGATTATTGATCAGTTGATTCCGTGACGGATCAAAGTCAAATAAATCATCTGGCGTTTCGGTATTATCATCAACGTTCATGAAGCATTGGTTGGCATTGTTATTTAGATCTAAGGTCAAGTATTGTCCGTAAATTGATAAATTTCAATATAACGATGCGCTGAAACTTCAACGAAAAGCTAAAAAATGTCGTTGAATCCGTTAAAATTAATATCCTGTTTGTTTTTTATTGCTGGGAAATACCGTGTTTTATAATGTGTCTCTTCGGATAATTGTTAAGTTTTTATTGGTTTTTCAACTGCTTATCACTAGCCCGGTTTATGCGGAAGCTAAACAGACGGTCAATATTGCCTATTTGGCGCAAGAGCAAAAAGTGCCTCCGGCTTTGTCCAATTTAGACCCTTTCATTGAAAACAAGGGGGTGTTAGGGGCAGAGCTGGCGATTAGCGACAATAATACGACAGGGCAGTTTACCGGTCAGCAATTTTCCCTGAAAAAATTCATTGTACCGATTGATGGCAATGTTGCTGATGTGTTCAACAAAAGCATCGATGGTCAGTTTCAATTTGTTGTGAGCACATTGCCTGCCGAGCAAATGATCGGCATTGCCGATTTACCCGCGGCCCAGCAGATGGTGTTACTCGATGCATCCACGCGTGATGATGCCTTACGCAATGAGCAATGCCGTAAAAACGTATTGCACATATTGCCCAGCAGGGCGATGCGGGCCGATGCATTGGCGCAATATATGATGAAAAAGCGTTGGAATAAATGGTTTCTGGTGATCGGTCCGAATCCGGAGGATCGGCTGTTTGCACATGCAATCAAACGAGCCGCCAAGCGATTCGGCATGAAAATAGTGGAAGAAAAAATCTGGGAGCATACTTATGATGCAAGACGCACGGCGCAATCGGATGTGCCCGTGTTTACTCAAGTGGATGACTATGATGTCTTGGTTGTTGCCGATGAGCAAGGGCTGTTTGGGGAATATCTGGACTACCGTACCTGGCACCCTCGGCCGGTAGTCGGGACTCAGGGCTTGATTGCCACGGCATGGCACCGGACGCATGAACAATGGGGCGCCGTGCAGATTCAGAATCGCTTTAAAGAGCAATCGGGACGCTGGATGGAAGAGCAGGACTATGCGGCTTACCTGGCGGTCAGAGCCATAGGCGAGGCAGCTACACGTACGAAATCCAATGAATTGAAAGCGGTTAAGGAATTTCTGCTGAGCGAACAGTTTACATTGCAGGGGTATAAAGGCAGGCCCTTGTCCTTCCGCGCCTGGAATGGGCAATTAAGGCAGCCGATTTTGCTGGCAGCTCCCAGGTCATTGGTTACCACGGCGCCAGTTGAGGGTTTTTTGCATCCAAGAACCGAACTTGATACGTTGGGTTATGATCAATCCGAATCGACATGTAAGTGAGGCAGATACATATGAAAAAAAATTGTTTAGCGCTGTTTTTGGCGGCGGCATCCATAGGAGCGGTACAGGCGGAGACTGTTTTCGTCACCTTGGAAAAAGATAACGCCCTGGCTGTCGTTGATCCAGTGGAAGGCAAGTTGATCAAAACAGTACCCGTCGGTCAGCGCCCCCGGGGTATCGCTATCAGTCCCGATAATAAATACTTGTATATTGCCACCAGTGATGACGATACGATCAAAATCGTTGATGCGGCTAATTTAGCGGTAGTGGGTGAGTTGCCATCCGGCGATGATCCCGAAACATTTGCGTTAAATCCGGCTGGCGACAGGCTTTATGTATCCAATGAAGATGATAGTCTGGTAACCGTCATCGATACCGCTAGCAAAAAAGCCATCAAGCAGATCCAGGTAGGCGTTGAGCCTGAAGGCATTACAGTCAGTCCAGATAACCGCTGGGTGATCAGTGCCTCCGAGACGACGAACATGCTGCATTGGATCGATACTCAAAGCCTGGCGATTTCAGATAATACGCTGGTTGATCCACGTCCGCGCGCAGTCAGTTTTACGGCGGACAGCCAGCAATTATGGGCGACATCGGAAATGGCTGGTACGCTGACAATTCTGGACGCCAATACGAAACAAATCCTCAAAAGCATCAGCTTTGAAATCCCCGGCGTCAGTAACGATAAAATTCAACCGGTGGGCGTCGCAATCGACAAGGACAGGAACAGAGGTTATGTGGCATTGGGACCTGCAAACCGTGTCGCAGTGATTAATGCACAGACTTTTGAAGTCGAAAGATATTTGCTGGTTGGACAGCGTGTCTGGAATCTGGCCTTTTCTCCCGACCAGAAAAGGCTCTATACCACTAACGGTACCAGTAATGACATTTCCATTATTGATCTTGAAAGTCAAAAAGTGACTAAATCGGTCGGCGTGGGGCTTTATCCTTGGGGAGTTGCAGTCAAGCCATGAAAGCGCCTATAGCATTGTTGGTTAAAAACTTAAGCTTTTCATATAGCGGCAAGAAAGCGCTTGATGACGTTAGCTTCAAGATTCAGCAAGGGGAATGCACCATTCTGTTAGGCCCTAACGGCGCCGGTAAAAGTACGTTATTTTCATTGATTACGCGGCTGTATGATACGCGCAGCGGGCGTATCGAATTATGCGGTTTCGATATCAAGCGGCAAACGCGCAAGGCCTTGGCAAAACTGGGCGTGGTTTTTCAACAGACGACCTTGGATATGGACCTGACAGTCATGCAGAACTTGCGTTATCACGCATCCTTGCATGGCATGAGCCGGAAGCAGGCCACGCAACGGATTCAGGAAGAATTGGAACGACTGGATATGGTCGATCGTCGTTTTGAGCAAATTCGCGAGCTTAACGGTGGGCATAGACGGCGAGTCGAGATTGCAAGGGCGCTATTGCATAAGCCGTCGTTGCTGTTATTGGATGAGCCTACTGTCGGTCTGGATGTACCCAGTCGCCACGATATCGTAGAACACGTGCACAGATTGGCCGTCGAGCAACAGATGGCGGTTTTATGGGCGAGTCATTTAATAGATGAGATTTATCCGCAGGATCGCTTGATCGTGCTTCATAAAGGCCGCATTAAAGCGCAAGGCACCGTTGATGAAGTTCAGGCACTTACCCATGCCGCAACGATTAAAGAAGCTTTTTACAAATTGACGCAAGGAGAGCAGGCATGAAACTATTGCATTACTGGCGCGCAATGTGGGGCATTATTTGGCGTGAATTGTGGCGTTTTGTTACCCAACGTGAGCGTTTTATTTCGGCTCTGGTCAGGCCTTTGGTCTGGTTATTTGTATTCGCTGCCGGTTTTCGAGCCGCATTAGGTCTGGCTATCACTCCACCATATGAAACTTATATACTTTACGAAGTTTATATTACGCCGGGGTTGATCGGCATGATACAGCTGTTCAATGGTATGCAAAGTTCATTGTCAATGGTCTATGATAGGGAAATGGGGAGCATGCGGATACTGATGGTATGCCCGTTGCCAAGGGGTTTTTTATTGCTTAGTAAATTATTGGCCGGTACGGCAGTATCCATTGTACAAGTTTATGTATTTTTAGCCATTGCGTGGTTTTACGAAATACAAGCACCATGGCAAGGTTACTTGTGGGTATTGCCGGCGCTTATGCTTTCAGGATTGATGCTAGGGGCTTTGGGTCTACTCTTGTCGTCATTCATAAAACAACTTGAAAATTTTGCAGGCGTTATGAATTTCGTGATTTTCCCTTTATTTTTCATGTCCACAGCGTTATATCCCTTATGGAAAATCAAAGAGTCCAGTGAGCTGTTGCATAATCTGGCTAAATACAATCCCTTCTCGCAAGCGGTCGAGTTGACAAGATTTGCCTTGTACGAGCAGTTTAATCAGGAGGCTTTTATTTATACTTTTGTCGCTTTTGTTATTTTTATGACAGCAGCAATCATTGGTTATAATCCTTCGAGGGGCATGATGGTGAGAAAAGGTGGGGGGTGACAGCCTATTCTCTCATTCAAATTGATTTGCTAGTTTGGTCTAAAATTGTCTCATTACCTTAGATTTATAAATTTATAGAGGTGGAAAAATGACTTACGCTCAGGATATTGGTGAATTGATTGGCAACACCAGTTTATTGAAATTACGGCATATTGCAGAGGCTGGTTCTGCCGATATATTGGTTAAGCTCGAGTCTCGCAACCCTGGCGGTTCCGTAAAAGACAGAATTGGCCTCGCCATGATAAAAGCGGCCGAGCAAGAGGGGCGGCTTAAGGCGGGCGGTACTATAATCGAACCGACCTCAGGCAATACTGGCATTGCTCTGGCAATGGTCGCCGCAGCGCGTGGCTATCGGTGCATATTGACCATGCCTGAGACCATGTCGGTGGAAAGGCGTCATCTAATGGCGTTGTTCGGGGCGGAGATTGTTTTAACTCCTGGTCCCGAAGGGATGAAAGGGGCTATTAGTAAGGCAGAAGAACTTGTTGCGAATACATCAGGCGCATTTATGCCTCAACAGTTTGAAAATCCCGCTAATCCGGAAATACACAAACAGACAACGGCACAGGAAATATGGTCCGCTACCGAGGGAAACATTGACGCGTTTGTGTGTGGCGTTGGTACCGGTGGAACGATTTCAGGCGTTGCCGATGTCATTAAAAAAAGAAAAGAAAATTTTCAGGTTATTGCAGTAGAGCCCGCTGAATCTCCTGTTATATCCGGTGGTACCCATAGCCCACATAAAATTCAAGGTATCGGTGCCGGATTTATTCCCAAAAATCTGAACGTGGATTTATTGGATGCTATTGAGTTAGTCAGCACGGACGAAGCATTCGCAATGCGCAAGCGGTTAATTGAGGAGGAAGGCGTTCTTGCCGGCATTTCATCGGGTGCCAGTGTCTGTGCCGCATTAAGAGTGGCTAAAAAATTAGGGCCAGGAAAAACGGTGGTAACCATTGTCCATGATACCGGTGAGCGCTATTTGAGTATGGGATAATGGCTTTGTTAATTACTAAAGAGCGAAGTTAAAATCGGTGAATATGTGAAGAACTCTTTTTTTCTGGTCATTCCAACGCAACAGAATAATCCTCTGCGTCTAAAAGAATTTTCAATTAAGGCACTGCAACAATGGATTACCGAATTGCCGACGGCCAATCCTGGTTTGGCTACCCGCCTGCTTTACGATTTTATTAAAGATTGTAATGCTATTGAGATGGATAGTCAGATGAGGCTGGATGCCTTGGAGCTTGTAAGGCCCAGTGCATTGGTAATTGAGGACTATCTTCGTTCAAGACTCATTAAAACAGGATTTCCGAAAGAAGAGAATGACAAGAAAATTCTCGATGTATTAGTTTCAATTGAAAAGGAATTTACTATCGGTTACTGGATAGTACTTAAAGAGTTAACCAGGCGCAATGTCAGCTGGTTTCAGGGAAAAAATGCAGCATTAGCAATTCAGCGATGCATTAGCGGATTAAGTAGCATTGTAATCAGTCATTTTCTTATGGGAATGTCTATTCCGGATTGGGTATGGATAGATCTTCATTCACTTTATAAGCTCAGTATCGAAATAAAAAAAGATACGACTAAAATTGTCAATGACATAAATCAGTCCAATAAAACAAGTACTCCTGAAGAATGTTATAAACAAATCCTGTTACTCAGCCTTGCTGATCCGACCGGCTTGATGCAAAAAGAAATTTTGTTGGTTTATAGCTTCATTGAAACCATCGATTTTCTAGTGAGCTTGAAAAGCGAACCTGTTGCTGGTCAGCAGATGCAGTGTATTATCTCAACGGATGAAGATAAACCACCGTATTATCAGGACAGTATAAGTGTTAAAAATGATCCGGCTGCACTGTATATAGATTTTACTAGGCTATTTAAAGCTTTACAGCAGAAGGAGAAGATGATTAGTGCGATCGAAGCAAGATTTAGCCCAATGTATGTGTCAAAAAATAATAGTGTAAAGCTATCGGCAGAGCTACTTGACTATCTTGGACAAAGATGGTCTGGCATCGATTTTCAAGGAGCTCTTTTTTTTAGCGATAGACTGGATCGCTATATCGCTATTGGCCTGGATACGACTTTCGATCTACAGAATTCATTGGAAACGGATACTGAAAAAAATATGGAGTTTCTTGCTCAGTCAAGCTCTGATCAGTTGTTATCCTGCGTATTTAAGAAAACCGGCGTTCTATCTGTGGGTAGTCTGGTTAGTTTCCGAAAAACAGATATGCCGGAATATAAGCGTTCCTTAGGGATAGTCAATAAAATTGTTGTATCGAAGCAGAATGGAAAGATAGATTTTGGCATGCAGTTGTTAGCGGAACAATCTTCCGCTGTATCTTATAGACAGGCCGATGCGTCGGAAAAAGATGAGCCGCAAAAAGCCTTGCTATATACAGGAAATGAGCAGAAAAGCGAAAAAAGCTATATCATTACCGAGACTTGCATGCTGGAAGGCGATAGTATTCACTTGTTTGTGCACGACGAAGAAGGCTTTCCTGTTGCATTAAAGAACAGGAAAAATGTCGGATTAGGTTATTGGCAATTCGAATGCCAACGTATAGCGGAAAAAGAAAAACCGGCCCAAACTAAAAAAGGCTATGACTTTATTTAATTAGATAAAATAAGAGCGCACATAGCACTTGAAAAGTTTTTTCATCATGGTAAGTTGGTGCATTCATTTGGATCTATCAATGGACTGTTGACTTTTAAAATTGTTTAAAGCTGGATGAAATAGAAGCTCTTGCTCTAAGTAAAAATTTATTAACTGTTTTTCATTATTTTAACCCAGGAAGCTAGTCAGGCAGTTCTTGTTTCGGATTACCGAGCAAGCGGATGATGGTACTTTGGGCGGAGTCTCAATAAATATAATAAATAAAATTACAATATCGTGAGGATGAAAATGAGTAACGAAGAAAATGTTAACAAAACCGAAGAAAATGTTAACCAAGCGGAAGAAAATGTTAACAAACCTGAAAGCTCGGCAAAAAATATAGTAGGAAACCTGATTTCTTCAATGTCGAGTTTAAAAGAAAAAAACCCAAAAGTTTTTTTTGGCGCCATTGGCGGGGTCGTTGTCCTTCTAGTAATTGTCATGATGAGCGGTGGCGGTTCCTCGAAATCTGTTTCCGGGCCTGCGATTAAGAATCTTGTAGTAGGACAGAAATATGTTTTAAAAAGCCCAAATACATATGATAAAGCGGCAACCATCCGTTTAGTTGCTGTGCCGGGTACTATAGCCGCATACGATGATACAGAGGAAGATGACAGAAACGCGGCTTGTAAACATATGCCTCAAGGGACTCCTGTGACTGTCACAGATTTGCAGGATTTTTCTGGAAAGAAAAATGCATTCGCCAAAGTTCAAATGCTGGAAGGCGAATGCCAGGGTAGAGATGGCTGGGTTTTATCAATTAATGTTCAATAAATAACAAAGTTTGACAATATTAAAAAAGCCTATATAATGTGCGAATAAATTGAAACGCGGGAATAGCTCAGTGGTAGAGCACAACCTTGCCAAGGTTGGGGTCGCGAGTTCGAATCTCGTTTCCCGCTCCAATATATTAAAAAAAGCCGCGTATGCTCGCGGCTTTTTTATTTTACCTTTTAAGGCTGCGTAGCAAAGTGGTTATGCAGTGGCCTGCAAAGCCATCTACAGCGGTTCGATTCCGCTCGCAGCCTCCATTCGTTAAATTGAAATGCGGGAATAGCTCAGTGGTAGAGCACAACCTTGCCAAGGTTGGGGTCGCGAGTTCGAATCTCGTTTCCCGCTCCAATATATTAAAAAAAGCCGCGTATGCTCGCGGCTTTTTTATTTCCGTTGAATAATTCCTTAAGCCTAATCTAAAGTAGACTTATCAAATGAGACAAATCACAGAGCCGATCCGAATTCAAGAGTGCGGATAATCCCTTGCTGAACCTGTGCTCATCATTTAAAGCATCAGTAAAAATTTCAATCTTTGAAAACGGTTAAACCAACGATTGCGTATCTTAATTAAAGAATGCGGCTAACATTTGTTGATATTAATGAGTGGTATTTTCGAGCAATAAGGAAATATCCCTGCGGGATGAAGCCAATGCTTGGGAAGGGTCTGCATCTCCTTCCCAAACCGCGCCCGAGAGAGCAACTTCGCTTGTTGCGGGCGCTCCTTTCGGCCTGAAGGCCGAGGTCTAAAACCAGTGATGAATATTGATGGCCGGTATCGCGTTGTTCGCGGTTATGTTGCTAAAACAGTTGGCCCGGATAGATGAACACAAAAAATTCGTGAATCATCAATATTTAAAATCAGTATTATCAAAAAAATCGCTCTCATTATCTACTTCATGCAACTGGCTATGTCATGCGTATAAAGCCGATGCAATGACTACAGGCTTTTTGCAGTTCTCGATAAGGCGAACTTCTACAAGCCATCCATACACGACCTCAAAAATTCCTGTCTTTTGCTTCTGGCGAAGGAACGCGCATAAAATAACTTCCTCAAGTGCGCGGATGAATTTCCGGTGTAGGTGCGGATTTACTTGTGGCCTAGAGGGTATCCGCACAGTGCGAATACCCTCTAGGCCACAAGTACCCATAGGGCATAAATGAATTCGCACCTACAAATCCCTGATTTATTCCATGCCCATTACTAAGTTAGGTAAGGGGCGGGCGTGAGCATGACTGCATGGTTGCAGGAGGTAGAGCACCAACAGTAGGCGCTTTAGGCGCAGCTTCCGCTCCTGCTCACGCTAAGTACCTACATCCCTGTAGGCAACGCAGGAGCGGTTTTCTACCTACCTTCTGCATGAGCCCCATGGATGGGGTGAATGCAGAGAAATGACGGGATCATTTCCTGTCCATGCTGTCGTTGAACAGGAACAGGAATCCTGCCACACGCGGGTCTTATTTCATTCCCGTTCCTAAGTTATTTGTATTTACTGCACATCATTAGAACATAAATAAACGCCACCTGTTTCATCTCAATGGTAACTGCATACATTATTTCAAGCAGGCAGTAAAATATGCTCGAGACTTTATTTAAGGCAAAGTCATATAAGCGTTCACAACAATAGTTTTAATTTGCCATTTAATGATAGGTGTAAACATAGCTGAATGAGGACAAATGAAATATCAACTTTTGCAGATATGGCTTTGCCTCTTCTTCTGGATATCTGGCTTCAGTAGTTGATTGAAAACAAGTTAGGCTTAATAAAGAAGTGTTAAAATAATTTTCAATTAGGATTTAAGAAACTCTTCATAAAACAAAGGAAGGAGTAAGCGATATGATCCCCGTTATCTTATCCGGTGGCTCAGGTACAAGACTTTGGCCCTTATCTCGAGGACAGTTTCCTAAGCAATTTCTGCCGTTAATTTCTGATTATACTTTATTGCAGGAAACCGTGCTCAGGCTCAATGGCGTAGCAGAAATGCAAGCGCCAATCGCTATTTGCAATGAAGATCATCGTTTTATGTTGGCGGAGCAATTATGGGAAATTGGTGTCAAGCCAGCTGCAATGATTCTGGAGCCTATAGGCAAAAACACTGCACCGGCTGTCGCTATGGCGGCCTTAACAGCGGAATCCGAGGATGATGTTTTGTTGGTATTGCCGGCAGACCATGTCATATCGAATCTGGAAGCCTTTCATCATGCTATTGACCAAGCACGGGTTTTAGCTGAGCAGGGGCGGTTAGTGACGTTTGGTATCGTACCTACTGAGCCTGAAACAGGGTATGGTTATATCAAACGAGATAAATTGCAACAGGGAAACGCTTTTAATGTTGCAGCTTTTGTTGAAAAACCAGATTTAGATACAGCAAAGTATTATTTAGAAAGTGGTGATTATTTCTGGAACAGCGGAATGTTTGCCTTTAGAGCGGGTAGTTTTCTGCAAGAGCTGAATAAGTTTAATCCGGATATATTGCTAGCCTGCCAACAAGCGCTTAACGCCGCTAAAGTGGATTTGGATTTTATCCGCTTGGATAAAAAACTCTTTTCCGCATGCCCGGCTGATTCCATCGACTATGCAGTGATGGAGAAAACCGATAAAGCTGTAGTGATTCCGTTGGATGCCGGTTGGAATGACGTAGGCTCTTGGTCAGCTTTATGGGATGTTGCCGATAAAGATGAGTTCGGCAACGCTATTAGCGGTGATGTGTTAACGGTGGACACCGAAAATTCTTTTGTGCGAGCCGAAAATAAGCTGGTTGCAATTATTGGATTGCGGGATCTGGTTGTTGTCGAAACTGCTGATGCATTGATGGTCGCCCCGAAAGACAGAGTACAGGAAGTAAAGGATATTGTTGCTCAGCTAAAACAACTTAAACGCAGTGAGGCGGAATTGCACCGTAAGGTTTATCGACCTTGGGGCCATTATGATTCAGTGGACGGCGGCGAGCGGTATCAGACTAAACGTATTGTAGTCAAGCCAGGAGCCAGGTTATCAGTACAGAAACATCACCATCGTGCTGAACACTGGGTTGTGGTAAAAGGTACTGCTTTGGTAACCAAGGGGACTGAAAAGATTTTACTCTCCGAAAATGAATCTACCTACATTCCTTTGGGGACGGTGCATTGCCTTGAAAACCCGGGTATCATTCCATTGGAAATGGTGGAGGTTCAATCGGGTAGTTATTTGGGCGAAGATGATATTGTACGCTTTGAAGATTCTTATGGGCGTGATTAATAATTTCTAGTTGCAGCGCCTTGGCAGCGTATAAGTTTTCCAGCCTGTTAAATTCAAAACAACATTAAATAAACAGTCAAATAATTATATTGATAAGGAAAAAATTAATGAATAAAAAGATTACCAAGGCGGTTTTCCCGGTGGCGGGATTAGGCACACGTTTTTTACCGGCGACCAAGGCTAGCCCGAAAGAAATGCTGCCGATCGTTGATAAGCCGCTGATTCAATACGCTGTAGAGGAAGCTGTTGCAGCCGGTATTGATACTATGATTTTTGTTACCGGCCGTAATAAAAGAGCTATACCGGACCATTTCGATAAAGCTTACGAACTTGAAAAAGAACTTGAAGCAAAAGGTAAATTTGAAACATTAAATATGATTCGGGAAATTTTGCCTGCCCATGTTTCATGTGTTTTTATCCGACAATCTGAAGCATTGGGCTTAGGCCATGCCGTATATTGCGCCAAATCTGTGGTTGGCAATGAGCCTTTTGCCGTTATATTGGCGGATGACCTGATCGCAGACGCCGGCAGGGGATGCATGGCACAGATGGTGCGCCTCTATGAGCAAATGCACACCTCTATTCTTGGCGTGGAAAGAGTCGATCCCTCTGAAACCGGTAGTTACGGTATTGTCAAGACAGGTGAGTTTTCAGGCTCTTTCGCTCCTGTCGAACTTATTGTCGAGAAACCCAAACCAGTGGATGCGCCATCAAACTTAGCGGTCGTAGGTCGATATATCTTGACTCCCGCTATTTTTGACAAAATTGAAAAAACCGGAAGGGGAGCGGGCGGCGAAATTCAATTAACCGATGCTATTGCTGATTTATTGCTTGATGAACAGGTATTGGCTTATGAGTTTGAAGGAAAACGCTATGACTGCGGTTCCAAGCTGGGTTTTTTAATAGCAACGGTAGAGCATGGATTGCTGCATAAAGAGCTTAAAGACGACTTTTTAGCGTATCTAAAAAATTTGACTAAAATGCATAAAATCTAAGACTAATCCTGTAAAGATAACCGGAGGAGCTCTGGGTAATTAAATTATTCTGGTTAAAACAAAAAGGCTGCATTTCCGGTAGCCTTTTTATTTAGAATGTTTTTTCTTAATTCAAAATTCTTTATTCGTTGTAATGCTGTTTCAGTAACACTCGAAAGTCTCATTTTAAGATGATTACTTTAATTTCTAGAAGTGTGTTATAAAAAAAGCAGGGAACGCAGTGTAGTTTGTTTTTATTCTGATATGGGACATAGCGGAAAGCCTGGTTGTATCATTTAATATCCTGCCATGGATTTCCATAGAATCAGCTTATCCAATCATGCAGGGTAGTCTGTTCTCCGAAATGCTCTCGGCGAGTTCTTGATGATAAGCTTGGATAAACCTTTAAACGAACTTATTGCCATAAATATGTATAAAAAATTTTTTGGACTCAAGAAAAAACCATTTGCTCTTATTCCTGATCCTGGATTTCTGTATTTGAGCTCTAAACATAAAAAAGCCTTAACCACACTCCACTACGGTTTAGTCAGTCAAGCGGGTATTACAGTTATTACCGGCGAGATAGGTTCGGGCAAAACAACCTTGATCAGGTGTATGTTAAGCAAAATTAAAGACCAATGCGCGGTAGGATTAATCACTAATACGCATAGTAGTTTTGGTGATTTGCTAACATGGGTATTGGCTTCGTTTAATATACAGCATGATGCCAAGAATAAAACCGAGCGCTATCAAGCCTTTGTTAAATACATAACGGAACAAAATCAAAAAAAACGACGTGTTGTATTAATTGTCGATGAAGCTCAAAACATGGATATTGAAACGCTTGAGGAGTTAAGGTTGCTGTCTAACATCAATGTAAGCCGGCATGTGATGCTTCAACTTATACTGGTAGGACAACCGGAACTGGTCGATAAACTAAATTTGCCCGAACTGGCTCAATTTGCACAACGGATCTCCATTGAATATCATTTAAAGCCCCTTAATTTTGAAGAAACAAAGCATTACATAGCGCATCGTATCCAGGCTGCCGGCGGAAGGCCGTCTGTGTTTAAGGAATCAGCCTGTGCGGCAGTATTTTATTATACTGAAGGCGTTCCTCGACTAATTAACAATATTTGCGACTTGGCAATGGTGTTTGCTTTTGCTACCGATACACATGAAATTGGCTGGAAAACCATATTGGAAGTGGTGAATGAAAGAAAAACAAGCGGCATTAATCAATTTACAGGAACCATTTCTCCCGATCTAGGGTTGAGTGAACGTATTGCCGAAGCGGAGAAGTTCCATAAAGCTATCCTCGAGAAAACAGGTTTCGATACTTCAACGTGCTTATGATGAAGGGAATGAAGCCGTCCATGAGCAGATAAAAAATGCCTGATATCATTAAATTAAGTCACTCTCTATCTTGATATGCGAATATAAAATGATTGATGATGGGCATTTGGCGTCGTAATTCCCGACAGTCCAGCCTATATTTGATTAATTCAATTTTATATCCAATTATCAATCAGTTCTAAACCGACCGGCATAACTACTTCATTTACTAAATTCGTTGCTGACTCTGATTGGCTAAATTTTGGTTGTATGTCTGGTTCAACGCATGCCCTCAAACTGGGCAATAAAGTTTAAAAATTAAAAAGTCTGCCAAGATACGTTATATCACCTATTGAAAAATTAGGGATAGAGAGTATTTTAAGCTCAAACAGACAATAAGGTTATAAACACTTTTTTGCCTAATCTGGAAAGGTTTGTTTAGACTTTGTTATATCACAACAAACCATACCAAATCGAAACCGTTAAGCCGCGTAAATGATTCCAGGAGTAGCGGGAAAAAGGTTTAAACGCATATTGAGGGAAACTTCCATTTTTGTAGACAGCCGTTCCATAAGCAGGCTCGCAAATCCGGAGCTGAAAACCAGACAGCTGAATTTGATAGTTTGCGCAATAAAACAATCGGCATGACAAACTATTAGTAGAAATAATGATTAAGCGGTTCATGGCAACTTTTTAGTCTGAGTTAATTGATCCCTTTATAAAGATCAAATTAAAACTGATTTAATAAGTTAGATATTCTTGTTCTTTAAACTTAAAAGCGTATTTGAAGATATTGGAAATTCGCAGTTCCATGCCCACAAACACCGGATGTAGGACAAGTTATACCGAGTGGTTGATGCCATGGCACAAAAGACATTACCGGGTGAAGATACCTATGCAGACTACCGCCCATTGTATGAATGGAATATATTTTCAACCATTAGTGCTTAATTAAAACACTGAGTACAAACTGGAAACGCCATCCTTCTTGCAACATTATGAGGGGCTGGTACAGCCGTACTTCTGTCTGTGAGTGAATCAATACGTTATGTACTAGGCGGAATCCAAAGTCTGATGCAATTAATTTTCTGAAGGTTAGATACTGAAACTTAACGGACAGCTCTATGAAAAACTATGATTATTGGATGTGTTAGGTTTGCTGAATACATTCTATATCGACTCGTAAAGTTATCAAATTACATAAACAAGGTTAAGAAGATGATGGATTATTCTTGCATTAACAGAAAACTGACTATCGCTTTATTGTTTACCGTTTTATGGGTACTAAATGCATGTACTAATCCTGAAGAAGAGGCTAAGGATCATTTGCAGCGAGGGATTGAGCTTTTTAAGGAAGGAGAGTTCGATAAAGCAAAACTTGAATTAAAGACATCCAGTCAGGCAGATAAAAATGCTGCGGAAACTTATTATTATCTGGCTTTAATGGATGAAAAAAACAGGCAGTTCAAGGCAATGCGCGATAACTTGATAAAAGCCATTGAGTTAGCCCCAGGTAATATTGATGCGAGACTAAAATTAGGGAAAGTACAGCTTCGGCTCGGCGAAGTGGATAAAGCATTAGAGCAGGCAGAAACCATTTTGCAGGATTCCAGCCAGAATGTGGGTGCGCTTACGCTAAAAGCTTCTGCTTTATCAAGGCAACAAAAGCCGGAAGAATCACTTCTCATTGTAGATAAAGTTCTAAACATAGATCCTAATTACACGGATGCCTTATCGCTGAAGTCTGCCATTTATATGGAAAAGGAGAACTTCGATGAAGCTCTGGCTTTAATAAATGCCGCAATAAAATCCAATGACCATGATGTTTCATTGCGTCTTTTTAAAATTCAATTAGATGCGAAAACAAAAAATATAGATGCCGTTATTGATGATTACCAGAATCTAATTGAGTTATCCCCTGATAATCAGGACTTTAAAATCACGCTGGCGAAGATTTATTCGCAGGCCGGCAAGAAAAAAGAAGCGGAAAATCTTTTACGGATGCTTGTAGATGCCGACCCTGACAAGGCAAAGCTAAAATTGCTGCTGCTTGATTTTTTATCGGCTTCAGCTAGCGACAAAGTTTCGGAGCAATTTCACCAATTCGCTGAAAAGCATAAAGATCAGTCACAGATACTATTTGAACTATCAAACTGGATGATTGCGAGAAAAAATTTTGATGAGGCAAGGAGCACACTTAACAGAATCATAGAAATTGAAGATCATTCGAATGTTGGCCTTTCCGCAAAGACGCTATTGGCAAAGCTGGCATTAGAAGAGAAGGATTTTGACAAATCACAAAAGCTTATCGAAGAAATATTAAAAGCGAATTCAAATTATGATGATGCGAAAATTTTGCAAGCCCGATTACTGCTTGTAAAAGAACAATATGATGAGGCGATTGATTTACTAAATAGAGTACTTTGGAATCGGCCGGATTCGGAAGAAGCGCTGGTTTTGCTGGGTCAATCATTTCTAGTTAAAGAAGATCACAAACAGGCCAATGACAGCTTTACCAGGGCCTTGAAAATCAACCCGGCTAATTTACAGGCGCTAGCCTATGTATACGATAAAGCGCTGAAGGCAAAAAATATTAAGTATGCGAAAGAAGTCCTTATAAAAGCGATAAGGCTGACACCCGGTAATATTGTTTTGCTGGAAAAGCTGGCGAAACTAAATCTGGTTGAAAAGAACTGGAATAATGCACAGGTAACGATCAAGGAAATTGCAAAAAGCCCAAATCCGCTAGCCCCACGTTTGGCGAAGTATTTAGAAGGACAACTTCAGCAAGAGCAAGGCAATTTTGTCAAAGCGATCGCGATATATAAAGAATTATTAGATAAATTTCCCGGTAACCGGGATGCTATAACCAACATGGCGCGTTGTTATCAAAGCTTGAACAAGCAAGAAGAGATGGTTGTTTTTTTAAACGGACTGCTTTCCAAGAATCCCAATAATATCTCGGCCGGCCTTGTACTGAGCGATTTATATTTAATCAATAAAGAGTTTGACAAGGCTTCCGCGGTATTAACTAAGCTGATTAAAAATAAAACTAAAATTCCGCAAGTGTATATGTCCCTGGCCAATGTCAAATTGGTGCAGAATGAATCCAAAGCCGCTATATCTGTTTATCTGGAAGGGCTAAAACAGAATCCGGATAACATCAAGTTATCACTGTCATTGGCATCATTATATGAATTACAGAAAGATTATGATGCCGCTATCGCTATTTATGAAGCATTACTGCGGAAACATCCTCGTTTAGACCTGGCTGCAAATAATCTGGCTGCTATTTTGATTGAACATTTCGAGGAAGAAGAAACTTTAAAAAGAGCAGTTCAGTTGGTTGAAAAATTTAAAGACTCAAAGCAGGCTTACTATAGAGATACTTATGCCTGGGCGCTAGTCAAGCAAGGCAATATATCCGAGGGTTTAAATATATTGAACCAAATCAGCATTGCTGAACCGGATGTGCCTGTATTCAAGTATCACTTGGGCGTTGCGCAATATAAAAGCGGGAATCATGGAGCGGCGATGTCAGAATTGAAGCAAGCGCTTGAGTTAACCAAAAGAAAAGGATATTTCTCCGATAAAAAGGCCGCTGAAGAATTATTGCAGGAAATTATCGCCGCGAGATAAGGCGGCTAATCTCTTGGGCTAGAGGATGGCTAATATAAGCTGGTTATAAACGAGGAGGAAGTTTTGAAGATACTAGTAACAGGAGCGGCTGGATTTATAGGGGCAGCGCTTAGTATTAGATTGCTGGAACGAGGAGATGAAGTTGTCGGGATTGATAATCTTAACGACTATTACGATGTCAATTTGAAACTGGCAAGATTGAAGCGGTTAAACAATTATCATCGATTTAATTTTCTAAAACTAGAAATAGCCGATAAACAAGCAGTAGAGGCGCTTTTTGCCAGGGAAAAAGTGCAAAGAGTCATGCATTTGGCCGCTCAGGCGGGCGTGCGATATTCTTTAACTCATCCGCACACTTATGTAGATTCGAATTTGGTAGGGTTTATCAATATATTGGAAGGGTGCCGACATAATGGTATCGAGCATCTGGCCTATGCATCTTCCAGCTCTGTGTATGGCGCAAATACCAAAATGCCTTTTTCCATCCATGATAATGTCGATCATCCGGTTTCATTGTATGCGGCAAGTAAAAAGGCAAATGAACTGATGGCTCACACCTATAGTCATCTTTATAACCTGCCGACTACGGGATTGAGGTTTTTCACCGTTTACGGTCCGTGGGGGCGCCCGGATATGTCTTTATTTATGTTTACCCGTAATATTCTTGAGGGTAAACCGATAGATGTTTTCAACTATGGTAATCATCGGCGGGATTTTACTTATATAGATGACATTGTCGAGGGGGTGATCAGAGTCATTGATAAACCGGCGCGGATAAATAGGGACTGGTCGGGCAAAAGTCCTGATTCGGGCACAAGTCAGGCGCCTTATCGTCTCTATAACATTGGTAATAACAATCCAGTTCATTTATTAACGTTTATCGAGATACTCGAAAAATGTTTAGGTAAAGAGGCCATAAAAAATCTTCTACCTCTACAGCCAGGGGATGTTCCCGATACTTATGCGGATGTCTCTGATTTAGTAAATGATTTGGGCTATAAGCCCACCACTTTGTTAGAAACCGGGATCAGTAATTTTGTTGAGTGGTATCGAAGTTTTTACAAAATTGGAGATCACTATGCATAACAGAAAAATATCAGTGGTTGGTTTAGGTTATGTCGGATTACCTGTCGCGGTCGAGTTTGGCAAAAACCAGCAGGTCATAGGATTTGATATAAATTCAATTCGCATCGAAGAGCTAAAGCAGGGCATTGAGCGCACTAATGAAGTAGACGCGGAAGATTTGACGAAAGCCGATATTTTATATACCTGTAATGCGGAAGATTTAAAAAAAGCGGATTTTCATATCATTGCCGTGCCAACGCCGGTTAACAAAGCCAAACAGCCGGACTTAAGGCCGGTCATCAAGGCTTCAAGAACTGTGGGCAAACAACTTAAAAAAGGCGATATTGTCGTCTATGAATCAACAGTTTATCCGGGGGCTACGGAAGAAGATTGCATCCCAGTCCTGGAGCAGGAATCGGGCTTAACCTGGGGTGTTGATTTCAATGTTGGATATTCACCTGAACGGATTAATCCGGGCGATAAGGTTCACACGTTTAAAACCATCTCTAAAGTAGTATCGGGAGATACGCCCGAAACACTGGAAACCGTAGCCGCTGTTTATGAATCGGTCGTCACGGCTGGCGTGCATAAAGCCGCTACAATCAAAGTCGCGGAAGCAGCAAAGGTGATTGAGAATACTCAGCGAGACTTAAATATTTCATTAATGAATGAATTGGCCTTGATTTTCAATAAAATGGAAATTGATACGAGGGATGTACTCGCCGCAGCCTCGACAAAATGGAATTTTTTACCATTTGATCCCGGCTTGGTCGGGGGGCACTGCATAGGCGTTGATCCTTATTATCTTACGTATAAAGCCGCCGTCTTAGGTTATATCCCGCAGGTCATCCTCTCCGGACGTAGTATTAATGACAGTATGGGTAATTTTATTGCAGCTCAGACAGTCAAGGAATTGATCAAGGCTGAAAAATGTGTAAGAGGCAGTATTGTCACTATTTTAGGGTTTACATTTAAAGAAAATGTACCTGATATAAGAAATACACGTGTTATCGATATCTATAAAGAATTACTGACTTATGGCATTAATGTGCAAGTGTTTGATCCTATGGCTGATCCAGATGAAATCATGGAGGAATATGGGATTAAATTATCAGCTGAAAACCAATTGAAACCGGCCCATGCAGTACTACTGGCTGTGCCACATGATTATTTCTTGACTAAGGACTGGTCCTATTTAGAGAATCTATTACACGACAATACCGGTATCGTCATGGATATTAAAGCCAAGCTTGAAAGAAACAAGACTCCGAAAGGAATTAAACTCTGGCGGCTTTAAATCAAAAATCAAGGATTGTTTTAGTTACTGAATGTAAATTTAAAGAACTCAGGTGATTGGTATGCAGTGTCTAAAAATAATAAAGCCATTATTGATAATGTCTATTATGTTGTGTTCGGGGTGCGCCTATCCCCCCATGAGCGAGGAGGCGGATAAGGAGATCTCTACGGATTACACCTACAAAATAGGGGTGGGAGATAGTGTTACTATTTTTGTCTGGGGAAATCCGGATATTTCGACAACAGCCACGGTAAGACCTGATGGAAAAATTACCATTCCACTTGCCGAGGACCTTTTGGCCAGAGGAAGAACACCGTCCGAGCTGGCCAGAGTAATGGAAAAGGAGCTGGGAAAATATGTCAGGGATCCGCAGGTCGTCATCATGGTCAGTGGTTTTAAAGGGATTCCTACCCAGCAAGTCAGAATCATAGGCCAGTTAAGCGGTAGCGGTGGCGGCGGATTCGGTGGCGGCGGAGGCTTTGGCGGCGGATTCGGAGGTGGTAGCGTCGGTAGATATACTGCAAAATCCGTTCCCTATGAAAGGGATATGACGCTGCTCGATCTGATGATAAAAATCGGTGGACTGGGACCTTACTCCGATGGAAACAGAGCCAGCATCATTCGTGATATTGATGGAGAAACCGAGCAGTTCGGCATCAGAATTGATGACTTAATTGATGATACGGACATGCGCGCGAACGTAAAAATATTACCCGGCGATATCGTCATAATACCGGAGGCATTTTTTTAATTAAGCCTGACCTGACAGATGATTTATATAGGGTCAATGAAGTTTAAATTATCAGAGTAGGCAAAAAACAATGCAAGAACAGATTTCTGAAGTGATTTATTATGCCAAAGGCATACTACGATACAAATGGATCGCAATAATTATGGCTTGGATTGTTAGTTTGTCCGGATGGATTTTTATCTACAACATGCCTGATAAATATAGTTCAGAAGCCAGGGTTTATGTTGATACGCGGACTATGCTACGGCCATTGCTGAGCGGCTTGGCGATTCAAGTCGATGTCAACGGCTTGCTCCGGGTGATGAAACAATTAATGTTTACTCAACAAAACCTTGAACAAATAGCAAAACTGTCGGGTTTGAATGGCTTGGAATCCCATGACAGGCTAAAGGAAAATATTAAGATTTCGGGAGGAAATAACGAAATATTTTCAATTAGTTATGAAGCGGAAAATCGTGAAGAAGCCAGAAATGTCGTACAAGCCGTGTTAGCTGTTTTCTCCGAACAGACGCAAAGAAGTTCACTAGGAGACACGGCCGAGGCTCAACGATTTATTGAGGGCCAGATACGGGAATATGAGGACCGCCTGCGCAATGCGGAAAAAGCCCGGGAAAATTTCAAGCGCGCTAATTTGGGATTGTTGCCCGGTCAGGGAGTGGATCAAATCAGTCAGATTCAGCGAATGAAAACGGCATTGGAAGAAGCCGAATTAAGTTTAAAAGAAGCCAAGTCAAGAAAAGAGGCTCTGAGTGAACAATTAGAGGAAGCGTTAGGTTCCGAAGATGAATGGAGCGACTTAATCGGTACGGAATCCTCTTCAAAGAACGAAAGAATAAGCGCGCTTGAGCAAAGAAAAGATGAGCTGCTGATTAAATACAAGGAAAATCATCCAGAAATCAAAAACATTGACAACATCATCAAAGAGTTGAAAAGGCGCGAGGATGAGAAACAGAATTCGGGAGAAAACGAAGGGCTTGATTTGGAAGTCATGGCGAATCCTTATGTTCAGTCGATAAAGGTCGCAATGAATGAAGCTGATGCGAATGTCGCATCAATTTTATCGCGCGTTGATAATTACAATACCCGATTAGCGAAGTTGCAAGAAGAGCTGAATACCCGGCTTTCCATTGAAACGGAAATTCATAATCTCAACAGGGATTATGAAACGATTAAAAGAAATTATTCCAATCTTATTCAGCGCAGGGAACAAGCCAATATTTCTACGAAAGTAGATAGTCAAGTCAATGCACTCAAATTTAGAATCGCTGATCCTCCCAATAAACCACTGGAACCTTCTTCGCCCAATAGATTACTTTTAACATCGGTGGTCTTTTTTGTTTCTATTCTGTTAGGAGTGGGATCAAGTCTCCTGGTGACATTTATCCGGCCTACTTTTGTCGCTACGCAACAGGTCAGAGCGGATACCGGTATTCCTATATTAGGAACCGTATCCATGTCGTTTGATTCTCCCGATACTAATGGCCATAAAATCGATTATAAAAGTGGTGGCGCTATTCTAGGACTGATAATCATGTATATCGGATCGTTACTTTTTGAAACATTTAAATCCACTCTATTTGATATAGAGGGGCTGGTGCAGGGGATTTATGCGAAATTGTCGTTTTTGCTATAGGAGTGATTGATGAATATTATCGAAAAAGCACTAGAGAAAGCAAAAATTGAAAATTCTGTGTGGGATCTTGATCCGATAAATCAAACAGATAACTTAGCGGATTTAACATTTCACGAAGAAGAGCCAGTTTCGCTCGTCCGTGATTCCGAGCACGTCTCCATTAAAGCGGATAAAGAAAAAATAGTTGAAAAAAAAAGCAAGAGCAGAATAACCCGAATCAATTGGGAATTACTTAAAAAAAATGGTTTTCTTACCAGAGAAGATGCGCATACACAAAAAGCCGAGGAATACAGGATAATCAAAAGGCCTTTGATAGATAATGCCACCGGAAAAGGCAAAAAAAACGTTCACAAGTCGAATCTGATTTTAGTAACCAGCAGTTTGCCTGGGGAAGGAAAAACTTATTCGGCAATAAATTTGGCAATAAGTACATCAACGGAAATGAATAAACAGGTATTGCTGATTGACGCGGATGTTGCCAGACCTTCGATTGCAAGGTATCTTGGGATAAAAGAAGGCGTTGGGCTGATCGATTATTTGGAAAATGAGCAAACGGATTTTTCCGATATTATTATGGAAACCGATATTCCTAATCTGCGGATAATATGCGCCGGAAAGCAACACCGCCATTCAACGGAACTGCTTGCAAGCAATAGGATGGTTCAGTTATCGGACGAACTCAGTCAAAGATACCCTGATCGCATCGTTATTTTTGATACACCGCCCTTATTAGTCGCCAGTCAGACGCATGTATTGGTAAATCTGGTTGGCCAAGTCGTATTGGTTATCGAAGCGGAAAAAACATTGCGGTCTTCAGTGATGGAAGCGGCTGAAAAATTAAATCGATGCGAGATAGTCTTGGCTTTATTAAACAAAGATAAAGCAAGTACTAATAATGTTTATGGATCCAGACAGCATGTACATTAAGGTATTTTTTTTAACAAGAAAAATTGAATTATGTTTATTGTTTATAAGATTTACCATTACTATCTACATTCTCTCTCACTCAACTCAGCTTTACGCAGGTAGCTGGACAGCCATTCCATCTCTTCAATTACAGGAGATCTATTCCGATAATATTGAATTGTTGCCGCCTGGTCGTGAAAAAGGGGCGTTAGTGACGGTTGTAAGTCCGGGCATTTCAGCCCGTTATATATCCCCTAAGTCAACATTGAACTTAGACTATAGAATGCAGAATATATACAATTCCGGTGGTGATGACGGCCTGAGAATAGCAAATCAGCTACAGTATAATTCGCATAATACATTCGTCAGGAATTTACTGTTTCTGGATTCTGAAAGTTCGATAAGCCAACAAAACTTCAATAATAATCGACTCGCCGTTGACAATATTGCAGGCTCGGGTGATACCACAACGGTTACTACATTTAGTTTGTCGCCGTATATAACGCCGCATTTTGGAGGTTTTGCCAATGGATTGTTCCGGGTCAACTTCAATACAATAACAACCGGTATCTCAGCCGACGAAGGGACAGCCACTGATACCATCAATCTTGAGGAAATCGTCCAATTAAACAGCGGTTCCGATTTCAAACGGATTTCCTGGGCGTTATCTTTTAACAATAATGAGAGCCTCAGATCTGGCGGGGATGATGTCAAATTCCAGAGTTCGAATGCCATAATCAGGGCTTATTTACACAGAAAATTCAATCTCTTCGCCCAGGCGGGGCATAGCAATAACAGTTTTCGGTCCAATACCGACAGCAGCAACAATGGCATTTTTTACACGTTTGGCGCGCAATGGATACCCAGCCAGCGCTTTAACATTGAAGCGGGCTATGGCAATAACAGATTTGTGACAGTCAATATTGCACCTATCCGGCGCGTAAACTGGAGTACAACGTATCGAAACCGCGACATAGGATTAAACGCCGGCGAGACATGGCAATCCAGGCTAAGTTATCGAACCAGAAGGTCGATTTGGTCACTGACTCATGATAATGACACGACCACAACCCAACAAATTTTACTCGAGCTGCAGCCTTTTACGATTACGGATCCGTTCGGTAACCCTATCCTGGACCCGGTAAGCAAACAGCCCGTGCTGTTCGCCACCTTTCTTCCCAATTTCACCAATGAAGTCATAGTTAGAAGGCTATGGAATTTTTCTGTTGCGTACAACACCGGAAAAAGCACTATCAGTGCCAGCGCTTTTAATGAAAGACGGGTGTTCCAGGTTAGCGGCTATAAGGAAACGGTCAGGGGCTTGAATGCATCATGGATATGGCAGTTTGCTCCGAGAACGAGCGCTTATGTTACGCCTAGATGGCAACAAATCGATAGAGCTGTTTCAACGCTTAATCCCATACCCGTCAAAGATCATCGATACGATTTTGCCATAGGGGTTAACAGAACCATCACCAATCGAATGAATGCCAGCCTCGAATTTCGTCATATAAATCAGTCATCTGACCTTGAAAGTAACGAATATCGGGAAAATCGCGCGACTGCCAGTGTGAATATGAGATTCTGACTGAGCACGGGCCATTTGATGATTAGGAACGGGCATGAAATAAATCAGGGAATTGTAGGTGCGAATTCATTTATGCCCTATGGGTACTTGTGCCCTTCAGGGTATTCGCACTGTGCGGATAAATCCGCACCTACACCGGAAATGCATCCGCGCACTTGAGGAAGTTATTTTATGCGCATTCCTTATTTAAATAAAACAGCTGAATTTAATAAATCGAAAGAAACCTGATAGCGTTTTTGCAAAGCCGAGTGCCGGTTAAGAGCTGTTTTAAGGAAATTATGTTGATTCAGACCCATCAACAAGCATAAAGATTAAACTTTATTGATTTAACGCAATCACTTACTAGAGAGTGGTTGATGATGTTGAGGGCGGTTTGTACTATTGATTGCCAACCGAGGGCCAACCCTTGCCAATCATTCATAAAGCATCAGTCGCGAGAGCAGGTTTTAACTTATACGAAATACCGTAAAAACATCCATTATTGCGTTTGGCTATTTTTACCCCGTTAAACAGGGGTAGCGTTTATAACTGAAGAATCAGCAGAGGTGAAACGAAATAGCATGACCAAGAAAACAATCGTATGCGTGGTTGGGGCGAGGCCGAATTTCATGAAGATTGCCCCCATCATCAAAGCCCTGAAAAAAACGCAAGAACATGTTTCGTTTTACCTGGTACATACCGGTCAGCATTATGATCAGGCAATGAAAGCTTCGTTTTTTCAGCAACTGGATATTCCCGAGCCGGATATTGATCTGGAAGTGGGATCGGGTTCGCATAGCGAGCAAACCGCCCATATCATGCTCCGGTTTGAACCTGTGCTCGATAACGTCAAGCCCTGCGCGGTGCTGGTGGTCGGCGATGTGAATTCAACGGTGGCCTGTGGCCTGGTCGCGGTCAAAAAAGCCATACCGGTCATTCATGTCGAGGCCGGCCTGAGAAGTCACGACCGGCAAATGCCCGAGGAAATCAACCGCGTTCTGACCGACCAGATCTCCGATACGCTGTTCACGACCGAGAGAAGCGCGCATGAGCATCTGCTTAAGGAAGGCATAGAAAGCCGGCGCATCCACTTCGTCGGCAATGTCATGATCGATACCTTGCGGGCTAACCTGGAACACGCTATTGCTTTTGCGGAAACTCTGAAAAGCTACGACAAGGCGCAGCCTGTCAAGGCGGGGGAATATGCATTGCTGACCCTGCACAGGCCCTCGAATGTCGATGATCCGCGGACATTAACCCGATTGCTGCTGAGCATTGCCCGTATCAGCCGCAAATTGCCTGTTATTTTCCCCATTCACCCGCGCACGCACAACCAGATCAAGCAGCAAGGATTGCTGGATGTCATCGGTTCCCCGACCATTATCGATTTACCGCCCGTCGGCTACCTGCAGATGTTAGGGCTGATGCAGTCGGCAAAACTGGTGTTGACCGACTCTGGAGGTTTGCAGGAAGAGACAACATCATTGGGCATTCCTTGCGTGACCCTGCGGGAAAATACCGAACGGCCTATTACGGTCGAGCAGGGGACAAATACTGTCGTGGGTACCGATCCGGAAAAGATTCAAGCCTGCGTGGACGATATTTTGACGACAGGAGGCAAATCGGGCCGAATTCCGGAATATTGGGATGGCAAGGCCGCCGAGCGGATTCTGGCTGAAATCAAAAGAATTTATTTATAACAGACTGTTCTGGAGGATTTGCCGTATGTCGGAAATAAATAATGCCAAGAAAAATGCCATGACAGTCGATGTGGAAGATTACTTTCAGGTTTCCGCCTTCGAGCCTTATATTTCAAAAAACCAATGGGATGCTTTGCCGCATCGGGTTGCATCCAATACCAACAAAATCCTGGACCTTTTCGAAGAAAACAGCATAAACGCGACTTTTTTTACACTAGGCTGGGTTGCTGAGAGATATCCGGAGCTGGTCAGGCGCATTATCGAGAACGGCCATGAATTGGCTTGCCATGGCTATGAACATGTCCGCGTGACGGAACAATCCCCGGTGCAATTTCGCCATGATATCGCCAGGGCCAAAAAAATACTGGAGGATATCGGCGGTTGCGAAGTTAAAGGCTACCGGGCCGCCAGCTATTCAATCGGCGCAAGCAATCTTTGGGCGTTGCAGGTTTTGCAGGAAGAGGGCTTTCAATACAGTTCCAGCATTTATCCGGTCAAGCATGATTTATACGGCATGCCCGAGGCCCCGAGATTTACCTATCAGCCATTCAAAAATCAGGGGTTCAAGGAGATCCCGATTACCACGGTCAGATTGGGCAATAAAAACCTGCCGTGCGGAGGCGGGGGGTTTTTCAGATTCTATCCCTACGCCTTTTCAAGATGGGCATTTAACAGAGTCAACAACGATGAAAAACAGGCCGGTGTTTTCTATTTTCACCCCTGGGAAATCGATCCGGAGCAGCCCCGGCAAGCGGGCTTAAGCTGGAAAGCCCGGACACGACATTACCTGAATCTTGACCGGATGGAACACAGGGTGAAAAGGCTGTTGAAGGACTTTAGCTGGGATACCATGGAAAATGTGTTCCTGAAGTAAAGCATGCGCAGGGAGTCGGCCAGACTGGAACCAGACAAGAGGCGATCAATACCTATGATTAAAACACTGGATAGAGAAAATTACTCCCGCTGGGACAGTTTTGTTGACGCGGCGGCGGAAGCGACATTCTTTCATCAGTCCGGATGGAAAGAGATTATCGACAAGGCTTTTGGCCATAAAACCTATTACCTTTATGCTGAGGACAACAACCGGATAACCGGTATTTTGCCGTTAGTGCATGTAAAAAGCCCGCTGTTCGGCAATGCTTTGCTTTCGTCGGCGTTTTGCGTCTACGGAGGTATTGTCGCCAGCGACGAGCCGGCCTATGCGGCGCTTGATCAAGAAGCCTGCCGACTGGCGGAAGCGCTGGGCGTGGACTATCTGGAAATGAGGAACCGGGTGCGCAAATATCCCGATAAACCGTACAAGGAATTATATGTCACCTTCAGAAAAGCGCTGGACCCGGAAGTGGAAAAAAACCTGCTGGCAATTCCCCGCAAGCAGCGGGCCATGGTCAGAAAAGGCATCGAGGCCGGGCTGACCAGCGTTATTGACAGCGATGTCGAACGGTTTTATCAGGCGTATTCGGAAAGCGTCAGAAACCTGGGCACGCCGGTTTTTCCGAAAAAATACTTTCAGATTATCAAGGATGTTTTTGCAGACCAATGCGAAATTCTGACGGTCGAGCACCAGGGGCAACTGGTCGGCAGCGTGATGAACTTTTACTACAGGGATGAAGTGCTGCCATATTATGGCGGCGGGACCGCCAAGGCGAGGGATATTAAAGGCAATGACTTTATGTATTGGGAAGTCATGCGCCGGGCCGTGGAAAAAGGCATCAAAATATTTGACTACGGGCGAAGCAAAGTCGGGACCGGATCGTACAGTTTCAAGAAAAACTGGGGATTTCAGCCGGAGCCGCTGTTTTATGAGTTCCATTTGGTCAAGTCCGACACCTTGCCCGACATCAATCCGCTAAACCCGAAATACCAGTTGTTTATAGCCGCCTGGAAGCGTTTGCCATTGGCTGTCAGTCAGATGATCGGCCCCTGGCTGGCGAAAGATCTGGGTTAATGTTTCAGATTAACTATTCAGGGTATTGGTCATGAAAGACCTGCTTTTCCTTGTACACAGAATCCCTTACCCGCCGAATAAAGGCGATAAAATCCGCTCCTATCATTTTTTAAAGTATTTGGCGGGACACTACCGTGTCCACTTGGGCGCTTTTATTGATGACAGCAATGACTGGCAATATACCGGCGAACTTGGCGCCCTATGCGCGGAAACCTGTTTTCTGGGCATCAACCCTTTCCGCGCCAAGATAAAAAGCCTGCAGGGATTAGTGACCGGCCAGGCGCTAAGCTTGCCGTATTATAAGAGCCAGGCCATGCAGGACTGGGTCGATAACGTCATTGAAAAATACCGCATTGACACAGTGCTGGTCTTTTCCTCGGCAATGGCCCAGTTTATCCATGACAGACATAAGGTCGACCTGATTGTCGATTATGTCGATGTGGACTCCGATAAATGGCGGCAATACGCCGATAAAAAAAGCGGCCTGCGCGCATGGATTTACCGGCGCGAGTCGGATTATCTGCTCCGTTATGAGAAAAAACTGGCGGAAAAATCCAAATCCGGCATCTTTGTCTCCGAGCAGGAAGCCGACCTGTTTAAAACACTGGCGCCGGCCGTGAGCGAAAAAATCACCTATATCAATAACGGCGTCGATACGGAATATTTTTCTCCGGATCAGCTGTTCGCCTCGCCTTATCCCGGCCGTGAACCGGTTATTGTTTTTACCGGCGCCATGGATTACTGGGCCAATGTCAACGCGGTCGAATGGTTTGCACGGTACGCGTTGCCGCATATCGTCAAAAAACGGCCGGCGACGAAATTCTATATCGTCGGCGGCAGGCCCGCCAAGGAAGTCAGGGCGCTGGCCAGCCGGCATGTTATCGTTACCGGCGCCGTTGCCGACATCAGGCCTTACATAGCCCATGCCGGACTGGCCGTGGCGCCGCTAAGAATCGCCCGGGGCATTCAAAACAAGGTGCTTGAAGCCATGGCGATGGGCAAATACGTCATCGCCAGCGCTGCGGCAATGGAAGGCATACCCTATGACCGGACACTGGACGTTCTGGTATCGGATGAAGCCGAGAAGATTGCCGAGTGCACGGATGCGGTACTGCAGGGGGAAACCGCAACATTCGGATCGCGAACTAACCGGGAATTCATTAAAGCAAGGTTCAGCTGGGAGCAAAACCTGAAGCAGCTGACCACCCTGTTGCAGCCGTGATGCCGATGAATACCGACCGCGCATCTCAATGCCAACAACCGCCTTTGATCGCCCATATCATATATCAGCTGGGCATGGGCGGACTGGAGAACGGTTTGATCAACCTGGTCAATCACATGCCGCCCGGCGCCTACCGGCATGCCATCATCTGCCTTAAAAACAGTACGGACTTCAAAAAGCGGCTGAAGCGCAACGACGTGGATATCTATCCGCTCGATAAACGCGAAGGCCAGGATTTTGGCTCTTTTGTCCGCTTATATAAATTACTAAGGCAACTTAAGCCCGCCATCGTCCATACGCGCAATCTGGCGACCATCGAGTACCAGCTCCCCGCGCTGCTGGCAGGCATTAAGGGCAGAGTACACGGGGAACACGGTTGGGATGTGTTTGATCCCGACGGCACTAATATCAAATACCAATGGCTGCGGCGTTGCATCAAGCCGTCCGTGCACCGCTATATTCCGCTTTCCAGTCATCTGGAAAACTACCTGCGGGACAAAATCCGGGTGCCGCCGGAAAAAATCACCCGCATCTGCAACGGCGTCGATACATCCGTCTTTTATCCGCCCAAGGGCGCCAGGGCGCCGTTGCCCGGATGTCCTTTTTTATTCGCGAAAAATGAATTGATGATAGGCACCGTCGGTCGAATGCATGGAGTCAAGGATCAGCTGACGTTGACCAAAGCCTTTATACGAGCCTGCGAACGGCAACCGGCGCTGAAGCAAACGCTTAAATTGATCATCATAGGCGAGGGGCCGTTAAGGCAACAGGCGATAAAGCTGCTCGAGGAAAAACAGTTGATCGACTTGGCCTGGCTGCCGGGCGAGCGTAACGATGTGCCTGACATCATGCGCCGGCTCGATGTGTTTATCCTGCCGTCACGGGCGGAAGGCATTTCCAACACGATCCTGGAAGCCATGGCCACGGCTTTGCCGGTGATCGCCACCGCGGTCGGCGGCAATCCGGAACTGGTCATCGACGGTGAAACCGGCCGTCTGACAAAGCCGGAGGATTTCATGGCGATGGCGGAAAAAATCCTGGACTACGCCAACAGCGAAGGGCTGAGGCGGCGCCACGGGCAGCGCGCTTACGAACGCGTGCTGCGGGAGTTTTCGCTGAATGCCATGGTCAACCGATACCAAGCGGTCTACGATTCACTTTAATACGGGAATGAGCTATGTGCGGGATTGTCGGTATTTTCGATATCAATGGCAAACGGGAAATCAACCGCGAGTTGTTGTCGCGCATGAACGAAAGCCAGTTTCACCGCGGGCCGGACGAAGGCGGGATACATATCGAAAGCGGCCTGGGTTTCGGGCACCGGCGCCTGTCGATTATCGACTTGTCCAGCGGACAGCAGCCCATGGTCAGCCGGGACGGCAGCGTCGTCCTGACCTATAACGGCGAGATATTCAATTTTCTTGACTTAAGAAAGGCGCTGGAAGGGCAGGGCTATCGCTTTCAGACCCATTGCGACACCGAAGTCATTCTGTATGCCTGGCAAGCCTGGGGCGAGGCCTGCGTGGAGCGGTTCCGCGGCATGTTCGCCTTCGCGCTGTGGGACAGAAACCGGCAAACGCTGTTTCTGGCGCGGGACCGGCTGGGCGTCAAGCCGCTGTTTTACGCGCCGCTGGCTGATGGCCAGTTCATTTTCGCTTCCGAACTGAAAGCCCTGAAAGCGCATCCGGAGTTTCCGAAAACATTGGATGCCAGCGCCATCGAAGATTATTTCGGCTTCGGCTATGTGCCTGATCCCAAGACCATCTATAAAGAGGTTTATAAGCTCGAGCCTGGCTATTGCTTAACGCTGAAACGGGGCGCCGGTCTGTGTCAGCCCCGGCAATACTGGGATGTCGACTTTACCGTTCGGCCGGGGCAGAACGAAAAAGCCGCCGGCGATGAACTCATCGAGCGGCTGCGCGAAGCCGTCAGCATTCGCATGATGGCCGATGTGCCGCTGGGCGCGTTTCTGTCGGGCGGCGTCGACTCAAGCGCCGTCGTGGCCATGATGGCCGGCTTGTCGGCCGAGCCGGTCAACACCTGTTCCATCTCGTTCGGCGACCCGGCCTTCAACGAATCGCAGTTCGCGGCGGAAGTCGCCGAACGCTACCGCACGGCGCACCGGGTTGAGCAGGTCGATCCGGACGATTTCAGCCTGATAGACCGATTGGCCGGCCTTTATGACGAACCCTACGCGGACAGTTCGGCCTTGCCGACCTACCGGGTCTGCGAACTGGCGAAAAAACAGGTGACCGTGGTGCTGTCGGGCGACGGCGGCGATGAAAACCTGGCCGGCTACCGGCGCTATCGCTGGCATACGTATGAAGACCGCATGCGCTCCTATTTGCCCGATGCGATCAGAAAGCCCGTATTCGGCCTGTTAGGGGCGGCTTACCCGAAAGCCGACTGGGCGCCCAAGGTTTTCAGGGCCAAATCGACCCTGGAATCCATCGCCCGCGATTCGATGGAAGGCTATTTTCACAGCGTTTCCATTCTTTCCAACGCCCTGCGCGGGCAGCTGTTCAGCAAGCAATTGAAGCAGGATCTGCAGGGCTACCAGGCGGTCGATGTGTTCAGGCGCTATGTCGACAAGGCACCGGCCGACAACCCGCTGTCGCTGGTGCAGTATCTGGATATCAAAACCTATCTGCCCGGCGATATCCTGACCAAAGTCGACCGGGCCAGCATGGCCCATGCCCTGGAAGTCAGAGTGCCGTTGCTGGACCATCAATTGGTCGAATGGATGGCGGGACTGCAGCCGGACATGAAACTCAACGGGCGCGACGGCAAATACATTTTCAAGAAATCGCTGGAACATTATCTGTCCGACAATATCCTGTACCGGCCGAAAATGGGGTTTGCCGTGCCTTTATCGGCATGGTTCAAAGGCCCTTTAAAGCAGCGAGTGCGGGATGCCTTGCTGGGGCCGGCCATGACCGAAAGCGGTTATTTCAACCACGATGTCCTGCGCAAAATCGTGGACCAGCATCAGTCCGGGTTACGGGATTACAGCGCGCCGATCTGGAGTTTGCTGATGTTTGATGCCTTCCTGCGGCAGAATGCATGATGCGCATGCGGATGACGGGGAATTAATGGCTTGTTTGTTATTAACGCAATGAGGTTTTCCTATGGATACTGAATCAAAGAATCAAACCCAGGATCGGCGGACGCCTCAGGGCAAAGCGAAACACGTTGACAAGTCCCGGCGAGCCTTCACGCGGGCAGGCATGGCGGCGCCGGTGTTTTTAACGCTGGCAAGCCGGCCTGTCCTGGGGGCGCAGTGCCTGTCGCAGATGATGTCGGGGAATGTCTCCCAGATTGGCGATGGCAGTTGTGAACCGGGATTTGGCATCGAAACCTGGTCCAATCCCAATGCGCCGCTGCTTGGCTCCGATGTGGTTGCGCGCAAGGTTGGCCTCGGTAGAGGATTATTTCAATGGAATGAGGACACAGGCTTTTCCCTGGCGCGCGTATTCGGAACCGAACAAGGAAGAGAGGTATTTCAATGGGCCGGAAAACGACGCTTTATCTTCGGCAAATTCAAGGCGAAGCCAGACCAGTCGACGCCCGACAAACCCGACGATTATACCGGCGGCACGAAGTTCAATGAGGTGTTTCCGGCTTTCGGCCGCTTCGATGCAAATTATGGCCTGACCAGACGCTCGATTACAATGCGCGAAATTCTGCATGAAGAGCCGGCTTCCATAAAAGCCCATTTCGTGGCCGCCATGTTGAACGCGCAATACGTGCCCAATTATGTGCTGACCGCCAGGCAGGTGCTGGAGCTCTGGTCCGGCATGTCTCCGATGGCCGTAACCATTACCAATATTAATGAATTTCTTGAATCCACCTGGCGCTGGCGGTTCGGGTGATCAGCCCGGCGCCATGCGGCAGGAGCCTGTAATCCGCGTACCCGATAACGGCAGGCTGCTTTATCGGTGCTGGGGTGATGAATATGTCTTTTACCATCCGGCAACAGGTGATACGCATCTGTTCGACCAGGCGAGTGCGGACCTGATTCTGGCGGTATCGGCGCAGCCCCTTTCGCGGGCCGCATTACTGAAGAGGCTGGCGGCCTCGCTCAAGTCATTGACTGACCAGGAAATTGAACAGTTTCTTGATGAACTGCTCATGAAGTGCGGGCAGTCGGGTTTGCTGGAAGTCGGGGAAGGCTAATCACTTGAAACTTTCATGCTTGTCTGAATCCGAATTAAGGCGGTGTTTATCTTCAGCCGGAGGGCTTAAGATAAAAATCGGGCGTTTCAGCGTCTGTTTATCCTCTTCAATCCGTGAAGTGAGTGAACATCTGCGCCGTTTGTACAAGGATTTTGAATTAATCTCAGACCCTGATTTCTGTGATTTTCATGTGGCATTGATGCCGCCTTTCGGCGTGCGGCGCTATGTGCGGCCGCAGGTCAATTTTTCATTCGATGGCGAATATCCCTTCAAACCGCTACCTTACGGGCAGGCCGGCGCCCTGTTCGAATGGGGGCTTAACTGGTGTATTGCCCGGCACGCCAACCAATACCTGATTATTCATGCCGCGGTCGTGGCGAAGGACAGCCGGGCCCTGGTATTGGCGGGCACGCCGGGAAGCGGAAAAAGCACGCTGTGCGCGGCGCTGGTCTGTGAAGGATGGCGGCTGCTTTCCGATGAAATGGCCTTGCTGTCGGTCGATGACGGCGGACTCTATCCGGTTCCCCGGCCGATCAGCCTGAAAAACCGGTCGCTGGAGGTCATCAGCGCTTTTTCCCCGGATTCGGTCATGGGGCCTGTGGTGCGGGACACGGCAAAAGGCACCGTCGGTCATATGCGGCCGCCGCTACAGAGCGTTGAACTGGGTGAGCGGCCCGTAAGGCCCGCGCAGCTGGTTTTCCCACGCTACAAAGAGCGCTCAGGCACGAAGTTAACCCGCCTGAGCAAAGGCCGGGCCTTGCTTCGGGCGGCGGAAAACAGTTTCAACTACAGCGTCTTGGGCGCTCATGGCTTTAATAGCCTGGCACGGTTGATCGAAGACAGCGACTGCCATGAATTCCAGTATAGCCGACTGGACGAGGCGATAGCCGTCTTTACGGAGCTGGCGACTTGACGGCCGAGCCGCTGATCCGCCGGGCCTTCATTGAGCCTGAAAGCGTACTCGGCTTCAGCCTGTCTGAATGGGACCTGTTGATCAGGCAGGCGCGCCGGGCCAATGTGCTGGCCCGCTTGAGTCATTTACTGGAAAGCCGGCGGTTGCTGGCGCGGGTGCCGGACAGGCCTGGCGCGCATTTGAGGGCTGCCCGCATCCATGCCGAACGCTTCAGGCATTCCCTGCATTGGGAACTGGCTTGTATCGAGAGCGCGTTGCAGGCCCTCGATGTGCCTTTGATCCTGCTGAAGGGAACGGCTTACGCTCTGGCGGAAAACCAGGCGGCCAGGGGACGGCTGTTTTCCGATATTGACCTGATGGTGCCGGAAGCCCGCTTGCCGGAGGTCGAGCAGGCCTTGATCAGGGCCGGCTGGATGGCCGGCACGTTTGATGCCTACGATCAGAAATATTACCGCCAGTGGATGCATGAAATACCGCCGCTGCGCCATCTGAAACGCCAGACATCGCTTGACGTGCACCATAACATCTTGCCCAAGACCTGCAAGTCGTGTCCCGACGCCGATAGACTGTTCGGCAATTCGGTAGGGATTCCGGGCAAGAATTTCCGGGTTTTCGCGCCCGAGGACCGGATATTGCACAGCGCCGCGCATTTGTTTCACGAAGGTGAGCTGAATCATGGTTTTCGGGATATATCCGATATAGATTTATTGCTGAGGGAATTCTCGGAAATCGACGGTTTCTGGCAGAAACTGCTGCAGCGTTCAGTTGAACTCAACCAGCTGCGGGCATTGTTTTATGCCTGCCGCTATGTGGACAAAATACTGGCCACGCCGGTGCCGGCTGACGTGCAAACGGTACTGGAACGGCAAGCTCCCGGTAAAACCAGGACCCGGCTGATGGATTTTCTGTTCGTCAGAGCCTTGATGCCGAACCATGCCAGCTGTAATGACCGATGGACGGGATTGGCGCGGTGGCTGCTGTTCGTCCGCTCCCATTGGCTGAGAATGCCTGTTTATTTACTGGTGCCGCACCTGCTGCGAAAGGGATATAAACGTTTGGCGGGAGAAAGGCTGTAGACCGGATTGTTAAAGCCGGCATTTCAAGCCGCCCAAGCGGGTTTCCGCCAAAGCTCCAGTCTGCCTGCACATGACTTTGAAATTTTCGTGGTGACTAAAAATTAAGATGAGAATCCTGCATATCCTCGATCATTCCATTCCACTGCACAGCGGCTATACGTTCCGCACCAAGGCCATATTGGAGCAGCAACGCAAACTGGGCTGGGAGACATTTCATCTTACCTCCGCCAAGCATCGCGTTGCCATCGCGCCGATCGAAGAGGTGGAGGGCCTCAGGTTTTACCGTTCCGGCCGGCCGGCCGAATGGCTCAAGAAAATGCCGGTCCTTGATCAATGGGCGATAATACGATCCCTGTCGCGAAGGCTTGAGGAAATCATCCCGCAAATCAAGCCCGACCTCCTGCACGTCCATTCGCCCGCCTTGAACGGCCTGGCCGCCCTGAACGCCGCGAAAACACACAAGCTCCCGTTGGTCTACGAATGCCGCGCCTTCTGGGAGGACGCAGCCGTCGACCATGGCACGACCCGCGAGGGCAGCGCCCGCTATCGCCTGACCAAAGCCCTGGAAACCCACGTGTTCAGGCAGGCCGATGCGATCACGACCATTTGCGAAGGCCTGCGTTCGGATATCGCCGGCCGCGGGATTGCCCCGGACAAAATCACCGTCATTCCCAATGCCGTCGACATAGAACGCTTCACCGCAGGCGTGGAGCCGGACCAGATTCTCAGAGCCCGCCTGGGTCTGCATAACAAAACCGTGCTCGGCTTTATCGGCTCATTCTATGCTTACGAAGGCTTGCCGTTATTGCTCGAGGCCTTGCCGATGATATTGGCCAGAGAGCCGGAAACCCGCTTGTTGCTGGTCGGCGGCGGGCCGCAGGAACAGCTGATCAGGCAGAAAACGCGCGACTTGGGGCTGGAGCAACAGGTGATCCTCACGGGCCGCGTGCCGCATGACCAGGTGGAAGACTATTACAATCAGGTCAGTATCTTTGTCTATCCGCGTTTATCGATGCGCCTGACCGATCTGGTGACGCCGCTGAAACCGCTGGAAGCCATGGCGCAGGGCAAGCTGGTCGTCGCTTCCGATGTCGGCGGGCATAAGGAATTGATACAGGACAAGAAAACGGGCTGGCTGTTTAAAGCCGGGGATGCCGCGGCACTGGCGGGGTCCATAATCAATTTGCTGGACAATAAAGAGCAGTGGCAGGATCTTCGCCGGGAGGCGCGGCGGTTTGTCGAGCAGGAGCGGACCTGGGCGAAAAGCGTCGGCCATTATCAGGACGTATTTTCCCGATTAAGCCCGCCATGATGCGCAAAGAGCATACGCTGCATGTCGGACTGGTCGGCCCCATGCCGCCGCCCTATGGCGGCATGGCCAATCAGACGCAGCAGCTGCACCGGCTGCTGTCGCGGGAAGGCCTGCAAGTGAGTCTGGTGCGGACCAACGCGCCTTATGGCGCGAAATGGATCGAAAAGCTCCGGGGCGTCAGGGCGCTGTTTCGCCTGCTGCCCTATCTGGTCAGGTTGTGGCGGCTGGCCGGCCAGGTCGACGTCATGCATGTGCTGGCGAATTCGGGCTGGTCCTGGCAACTGTTCGCGGCGCCGGCCTTATGGATTGGCTGGCTCAGGAGCACGCCGGTCATCATCAATTACCGCGGCGGCGAAGCCCGGCGCTATTTCAACCAGTCCATGCGCTGGGTTCGTCCCTCGATCAGGAAAGCCGCCGCGGTCGTCGTGCCGTCCGGTTACCTGAAGCAGGTGTTTGCGGATTTCGGCATAGAAGCGCGGGTGATCCCCAATATCATCGATTTGCAGCGCTTTGTTGCGGCGGAAAAAGACCGGCGCCTCAATGCCGATAGCCCGAAACTGGTCATAACGCGTAATCTCGAAGCCATCTACGGCATAGCGACGGCCATTGAAGCGCTGGCGCTGCTGCGCCGGACAGTGCCCGGCATCACTTTGACGATCGCCGGCAGCGGCCCTGAAAAAGCCGCGTTGCAGCAGCTGGTGGCAGCGGAAAACCTGGAGCGCAACGTGGTGTTCACGGGCAAGCTGACGCCGGACGAAATCGCCCGGCTATACCGGCAGGCCGACATCATGCTCAATCCCACCACCGTCGACAACATGCCCAATTCCGTGCTCGAAGCCATGGCCTGCGGCGTGGCCGTGGTGACGACCAGCGTCGGCGGCATCCCTTATGTTGTCGAGCATGACAGGACGGCGTTATTTGCCGAGGCCGGCAATGCCGGCTCGATGGCGGAACAGATCCGCCGGCTGCTGAATGAGCCCGGGCTTTATCAGGCGCTGATCGAAAACGGACAGCGGGAAGTCAGGCAATACGCCTGGCCGGAGGTTAAAAACCTGTGGCTGGATTTATACCAATCGTCGAGGAGAAGCGGATGGATTTTTATACGCGGCTGACAGCCAATGTGATTTTTCCCCTGCACGAGCGGCTCAAGCGGCACACGACCGTCGACGTGCACAGGGACATGGAGCGGACGCAGTGGCTGGCGCCGGAACCGCTCCGGGAACTGCGGCTACAGAATTTAAAACGCTTCCTGAGCGACGTCGAGCGGCATGTGCCTTATTACCGGCAGCTGTTTCGCAGACTCGGCTTCGTGCCGGCCGAGCTGGATTCGCTGGCCGATCTGCGCCGGCTGCCCCTGATGGGAAAGCCGGACATCCGCGCCCATACCGAGGCGTTAAAAGCCGACAACGCCGTGGGGCTGTCGCGGTTCAATACCGGCGGCTCCAGCGGCGAGCCGTTGATTTTCCATATCGGCAAACAAAGGGTCAGCCACGATGTCGCGGCAAAGTGGCGGGCCACGCGCTGGTGGGGGGTCGATATCGGCGATCCGGAAATGGTGATCTGGGGCTCGCCGATAGAGCTCGGGGCACAGGACAGGATCAAGCTGATCCGTGACCAGCTGTTGCGCACGCGTTTGTTGCCGGCCTTTGAAATGTCGCCGGCCAAGCTCGACGGTTTTATCCGCGACATCCGCACCCGGCGGCCGCGCATGCTGTTCGGCTATCCGTCGGCGCTGGCGCATATTGCCGACCATGCCGGCAAAACCGGTGAAAAACTCGACGATTTAGGGATTAAAGTGGCTTTCGTGACCTCCGAGCGGCTGTACGACCATCAGCGCGAGAAAATCGAGGCCGCGTTCGGCTGTCCCGTCGCCAACGGTTACGGCGGGCGCGATGCCGGCTTTATTGCCCATCAATGCCCGGCCGGCGGCATGCACATCACGGCCGAGGACATCATCGTGGAAATCATCGACAGGGATGGCCGGGTGTTGCCGAACGGGCAGGCCGGGGAAATCGTGGTCACGCATCTGGCCACGCGCGATTTCCCGTTCATACGCTACCGGACCGGCGATGTCGGCGTGCTGGGCGATGAGCTTTGCCCGTGCGGAAGGGGCTTGCCGTTGTTGCGGGAAATCCAGGGGCGCGCGACCGATTTCGTGATCGCCCAGGATGGCACGGTGCTGCACGGATTGGCGCTGATTTACGTGCTGCGCGATTTGCCGGGGGTTGCCTCTTTCAAGATCATACAGAACAGCCCTGACAGCACGACGGTCCAGATCGTCCGGAACCGGGATTACCGGCCCGATGCCGAAGCGATCATCGTGCGTGAATTCAAAAAACGCCTGGGCGCGGGAGTCAGTGTCGGCATAGAGTACCTCGATGAAATTGCCAGGGAAAAATCCGGCAAGTACCGCTATGTCGTCAGCCATGTCGCGCCATGAGCCTTCACTGGTTATGTGAGACCAGCCACTGCTCCAGCATCATCAGGATCCAGATCATCACGCCGTAATAGGCGGCATGGCCTTGTTGCTGGGCCTTGATAATGGTTTTGATGTAGTCCGGATGGATGATGCCCCGGTTCGCCATGCTGCGCAGGTTCACATCGGCGAATTCCCGAAGTCCCGGATCGGCGCTCATCCAGAGGCCAAACGGCAGGCCGAAGCCATGCTTGCTTTTGCTCAGGGTTTCCGGCGCCAGAAAGCCGGCCATCGATTTCCGGTAAAAAGAGCGCAACTGAAAGCGTTGCATCAGCAAGCCGGAGGGGATGCTGGCGGCGAATTCCACCAGATTGTCCTGCAGCAGCGGATAGTGCACGCCGACGCCGGCCAGGTCGCACATGCGGTTCACCTTGCGCAGGTCGTTATCGGCCAAGGTGATTTTAGCGTCCAGAAACAGCATTTGCTTGACCAGGTCATCGGTGCCGGCGCGGTCGTAAGTCCGCTGCAGACTGGCCAGCGGCGCCGAGGCATCGACCTGGGCCAGAAAATCGGCGGTGAAAATATCGGCGAGCGGTGTCCGGTGCAGGAAGTTATAGGTTTCCATGCGTGCGGGCATGGTGATTCCGGCCTGTTCGATATAGCTTCTGACCTTGCCAAGCAGCGGGGTGATTTGGGCGACCGGTTCGATGAGGCCGCTTTTGAGCGCCAGCGGCACATGGCGGTACAGGTCGAACAGTTTTTGCTTGGCGTAGCGGGTATTGCCGGCGAATATCTCGTCGCCGCCATCGCCGGCCAACAGTTGCCGCATGCCATGCTCGCGGGCGAATCGGGCGCAGTAATAGGCCGGGATCGCCGAGGCATTGCCGAACGGTTCGTCATAGGTCCGCGCGATCAACGGAATCGCCTGGAGCACGTCCGCGGGCGTGACATAGTATTCGTGCAGGTTGACCTTGAAATGCCGGGCCGTGGCGCGGGCGTAGGCCATTTCATCGTAGCCTTCGGCATCGAAACCGATGGCAAACGCGTCGATCGGGTCGGACGATAATGTCTGGTACACGCCGGTCACGGTGCTGCTGTCCAGGCCGCCGCTCAGGAAGGCGCCGGTGTGGCGATCCGGGGCGCAGGCTGAGACGGATCGGGTCAACTGGTCGTGCAATTGCGCGCGCAGGTCCTTTTCCGGATCTTGGCTGTCGGCGTAGCTGATTTGCCAGTAAAAATCGCGCTGGATATGCCCGTCGTTGAATTCGACGAACTCGCCGGGCTGCAGTTTGGAAACGCCGGCATAGATGCTGCCAGGGCTCGGAATCATGTGAAAGTACAAATAATCGAAGATCGCCTGCGGATCGAGGCCGGTTTGAACGCCAGGGTGCGCGATGATGTGATCAAGCTGCGAACCGAATACCAGCAAGTCTTTCCGGGCATAAAAAGCCAGCGGCCGGATACCGAACCGGTCATTCGCCAGCAAGGCGTAATGCCGTCCGGGCTCCGACACATAGCAGGCAAAGGCCCCGCGTATCCTGCCTAGCACCGCACGTCCGTGACGCTGGAAGCCCTCGGCCAGCGCCTGGGCCGGGCCATGGCGTTCGGCAATCCCGGCCAGCGCGCTGTCCTGCCAGCGCGGCGAGCCTTCGATCATTGCCAGTAATGACTCCGATTGGTAAATACATGGCGCCACGGTGGAGCCGTGGCCGGCGATCTCGGTAGCCGGCCGCAGGCAGGAAACCTGCTGGGCGTTTGCGGTTAAACAGGGGTCAGCCGCTCGCTGGGCGTTGATCGCGCGCGCCAAGCCGTTGGTGTTCGTTGTTGACAGCCAGCCGTAAATAGAGCTCATCGTAGGTCCCGCCGTGAATTTTAATGTTGGATTGAACTACAGGTCTGTTTCAGGGCTGCCGAAGGATTCTTCTTAAAAAGGGAAAGAGTCTGGCGTCTTCTTCAGCAACGGGCTCATCGATTTTCAGGGCTTTTCTGAAAATTTTGGAAATTAGCTTGTTCGATGTGGTAAGCCGGCGGCTTTTCACGTGTTTCTGGATCAACGGGCCTATGGATTCATTGCAGAAATGAAAGATCACGGCATTGTGATCGATATTATCCTCAAAGGACTCACGAGGGGACAGCAATTTGGCGATGGCATTGCCGGGGATTTCGTCCAGGGTCCATTTGGGCCATTGAAAATAATCGTAGTCTTTTCCGTATTTGGCCAGCAGCTCATTGCCGATGCCGTTCCATTGAAAATCGCTGCAATTTTCATCCAGGACCTGGTCTTGCGCTTCGATGACATTTTTTAACAATGCGCAGCCGGGACGGGCGATAAAACAGCCGATGCTCTGGCCGATATCCTGGCAGGCATAGTCATAGCAATCGGGAAAATCGAATAACGGCTCGATGCTGTCCAGGGCCGCCATGTCGCAATCGATCCACATGCCGCCATAGGTATAAACCAGCCGGGTTCTGACATAGTCGGCTTTGTGGGCGGCCTTTTTTAGCCGGTGCCATTCGGGGCGCAAATCGGGTATGTATTGATTGATGCTGTCCTGATCCAGTAAGTTGAGCCGCAGATCGCCTTTATGAGTCATGATGCTTTGAATGCACAAATTGATATACTCCGGCCTGGTTTTGCCCATGTTTTCCCAATACATCCAGATATCTTTCATAGTATCCCCTTGGTAAAAAAATCAGTGCCCCTTAACCTGAATATTTCACCACGAAGGACACGAAGTACACGAAGGCTTTTCAATTCAATTACTTGCAAATATTTCATAATGAGCTCATGAAGTTATCTGTGAGAAATGATAATGCCATGATTTTCTTCGTGTTCTTCGTGTTCTCTGTGGTTTCATGAAATATCCGGGTTAACCATTGACAGACTTATTTGGCTTGCTAGTCAGACGTCGGTTTTTATCCCCGCAGCGGATGCCGGGGCTGTTCAGGCATCACCCGGGCGGAGCCGGGCGTATATGCCGGGACGGACGCTTTCCTGCCGATCATTAACACCGGCATTAACAAGAGGCTGCCCGTCAACAACAGCATCAGGCTGATTAACAGCTTGGGTTCGTCCAGAAAATGCGGCCTGCGGATATTCCTGGGTTCAATGCCGGCTTTTTTTAAGCCGTCGGCGATAAACCGTAAAAAACCATTTTTATTCCAATTGATGGTCGTGGCGTACTGGTAGGATTCCTGTTCCCTTTTATAGAAAGCGATCTTGTTCGATGGCCCCCGTAATCGGATTAATTCATCCAGCCTGTCAGGTAAAATCGCCGGGTTGTCCCGTAAGTCCTGCAATCCATAGAATCCGTTGGCCGGGTTCGGGAAAACAAGATCGAAAACAGGATCGGCAACCGCTTTCAGTTGTTTGTCGCGCACCTCAAGGGTGGTGTGAGTCGGCGTTTTATTGTCCGCGTCATATAACATGACCAGTGTGGAATCCACGTCGATCGAGTCGAGCATGGCCATCAGCAAGCGGGATTTATCGGAGCAATCGCCGCCCCGCTCCAGAACCTGGATGGGCGTGGGACCAAGCGACTTGAACAGGAAAAAGTCGTGATTTTTCCTGAAGCCCTGATTTTGATAAACCCAATGATTGATGGCGGCGAATAAATGCGGCGAATGCTCCTTACCAATTTGAGACTGTATGACTGATTTCAGGTATGCCAGATCGTTTTTATAGCTCAGGTAACAAAGCGATGAACCAATGAAGCAAATCAACGATAAGCAAGCGAATGTGTTGAAACATAGGCGTCGAAAATTCATAGTAAACTCTAGGTCCGTTGATAACGCACTGTTTAAGAGAAAATCCTAAAACGTATTGTTCTACATGCCTTTTATTTACAGTTTATTGATAATGACCATAAGCGGCACAGACCGGTTATGGATACTCACGTGCTCTGAGGCACGCCCAGGGGAAACCTGACGGTTTCTTCCTGCTTGCTTGCCAATTCCTCCAGGGCAAATTTTTTAACCAGCACGGTGATAAAGATCAGATGGTAGAGAAAATCGAAATAAGCGAGCCCTAAAAAAGCGCCGCCGACCATAAAACAGAGCAAGGATGCGCGTATCATGTAGCAGTAATTCGCTACCCATTCCATGCCTTCGACATGGCGCGTTTTGCGCGGCAGCAAGGTCAAGGTTATTAAAGTGCCCAGGATGAGCGCCAGCCAAAGGCCGAAAGCGATAAAGCCATGTTCGGAGAACATCTCGACATAGGAACTGTGCCAGTCGCGTTCGGTGAGATAGATCCAGCCATCGAATCCAGTGCCGGTAAAAGGATGGTCGAGCGTATGGTTCCAGCCATCCTTCCAGACAATGATTCTACCCATTGCCGAGGCATCCTGATTATAGGTTTCAAGGGTTTGCATGCGGCTGAACCACTCTTCAGGCAAATAATCCTTAACGAAAAAAGCCCCGATCATCATCATGGGAACCACAAGGTACTTGCGCCGGCTATGCCAGATCAATATGAAGCCCAGGGCGACCAGGGACAGCAGGGCGCCGCGCGACCAGGAACTCAACGAAGCGGTATAGATGAAGGGAATTGCCATGTAGATTCCCAGTTTAATCCAGCGGTTCGCCGTTTCTCTGCGCCAGATCAACAACAGCGGCACTGTCATCAGTACGGCCAGGGCAAATAAATTATTCTCTTCGAACTGAGTGGAGGGCGGACCGTAAACGCGATAGGAAAAACGGGTCAAAATAGCGAAGATGCCGCCTTTGACCGCAACCAGGGCAATGGAAGCGCCGATAGTCACGATTAGGTAATACAACTTTTGGCGCGTATTGATAAGAATCAGGGTAAAAATGAACGGCAGGTAGATTTTCGTGATAACCCAGAATCGACTCCAGGCAATATCGGGCAAGTAGGCCTGCCAGGAGCTGATAATGTAATAAAACCAGAGCATCAGGAATACGGGAATACGCCAGTCCCTGGGAAGGGGTTGCTTATCCTTGGTCAGAAAGGCGCTGACCGAGACCACCAAAAAAAGCACATAATAAACCGGCAGGCTTCTGACAAATCCCCAGGCATAAGCATGAGGATTTAAATAGCTGAAAATGGCAAGCGATAAAACGCCCCACCATGGCTTTTTCAGGGCGGCGACAATACAGCCGGTTAAGAATATGAGTACGACGATATCACGCATAATCGTTATAGGGTTTTAAATGTTACGGAGCATCGGATTCATAAAATGCCATCATCTAATAAAGTCATTCGTTATAGCTTTCTGGTCTGAAGCAGGCCGAAAATTTCCCCTAAAGTAGAGGCGCACCGCATCAGATAAAACCGGGTTCTGTTGAGGGATAAGGAAAAAACAGTCCCGATCATATGATTGAATAATTGGCGCCATAAATATAAGGGCACGGCGCGGCGCATCGGGTTACAGGTCAGGGTGAAAGAGCGGTTGCGCTGGAAGCAGTTGGCCATTAAATAATTCAGCCGCAGGCGTTTTTTATCAACATAATGGTATTGAACGATATCGGGGATATAGTAGAAGGTTTCGCCTTGTCTTAACGCCCTGAGAAAGAAATCGGTGTCCTCGCTGCCTACCAGGTTGTGCCCCGTAGGCCCCAGCTTTTCGGAAAACAGTCCCACCCGCTTAAACACGTCTCTATGGATGACGACCCAGCCGCCGCCCGGCAGCGGCGCATGGGATTTTTCCGTTAATCGCAAGGGCTGCTGACCCAGATCGAAATACGGAATGGGCAAGGGGTATATTTTGTATTTGCTGGTGTCATGTATCCAATCGGGTTCATCGCCCTGCCAGTCGGGAAAGATAGGACCGCAAAACAGCGCGGTATCAGGAAAGTTATTTATAGCCTTGGCGATAGCGGCAAAATAGTTCAGGTCAACCCGGTGGTCGTCATCGATAAAACACAGATAACCTTCCCGCACCTGGTTTACGGCACGGTTTAATGCATAGGATTTCCCTGCTTTCGGCTCTTCGGCAAAAGACAGCGGTAATAAATTGTATTCCGGTTGCAGCTCCCGGTACTGCTGAAGTTTGCTTACGGTTTCGTCCGTGCAGGCGTTTGCAATCACCAGAATATTGATTTCGCAATGATCCGGTTTATGGGCCGCGTTAAGCGAATCAATTGCCGAGGCAAGCAGTTGAAAACGATTATGTGTACAGATAATGACGGTCAGTTTCATTATTGCGCCAATCCTGGTCAGTCCTCGAGGGTTAATGACTCTAGTTAATGAGCTAAGCCGGCATGAGGTGTTGAAAAAGACAGGCCGGCTTATTGCCCGGGTTCTGGCTCTATTTTTTCGCCTGCAGTTTTTTCAAGCGCTTGTTCAATGCTCTCGAATGGGGCTTGATTTTCAGGGCTTGATTGACCACTTTCAGGGCCTCGTCGTTTTGTCCCCGCTCATAATAGATATCGGCTAATCGGGTATAAGCGGGTACAAATTTCGGATTCAGTTGAATCGCTTTATTGAGATACATCACTGCATGGGTAACGTTTTTCAATTCGAGGAAAATATCAGCCTTAGTCTTGAAGATATGGGGCAAGAGACGGAAATTGGGGTGTGAACTGTGCTCGACATAATCTATTTCACTCATGGCCGCGTTTAATTGTTCGGCAATATCCACTCTTTTGGTATAGCGATGCGCGTCGTTAAAGGTAAGTAGCGCCGCGCAGTAGTGATGGACATGAATAAAGTCTCCACCCAGTCTTCTTTGCCAACTTTTATAAGTCGGATGTTTATCGGAGTATGATCTTGCCTTGCAAAAAGGCGGAAGCATGCTCCAGTCTTTGTCGCTCTTGGGCCAGATGGTAATGGCCATGCCTGGTTTAGAAAGTGTGATCGATGCTGCTATGATTAGGATAAAAAATATTTTAGTCATAATAGCCACTTGTCAGGATTTGAGAGGTTGATTTTTCCAGCAAAGAAACTTGCCCCAGATGCTGCCTAACGCATGCGAGGCATTCATCGCCTGCCGCAGAGATCCAGATTGCTCCTTGACGGCCATGTCGACAGCCAGCAGAAAATGCCGCATGAACTGAAGAATCATAAAAGGCGGAACGCCCAGGATGCTTCGATTGAAATCGGGTATTTCATGCAGGCCTGCTTTTTTGCCGCTGAGATAATGCAGCTTCAAAAAATACGAGCGTCTGATTTTTTCCGCCGGGATCAGATGCAGAATTTCCATGTCCGGTTCGTATACCAGGCTGAAGCCGCGCATCAGGCACATGTCGAGCATCCTGGCGTCCTCGCCGCCGCCGATGCCTTTTCCCCTGCGGTTATAGCGCGTATCAAAGCGTAATCCTTGCCGGAATACGCGCGTGTTATAGGCAATGTTGCCGCTCCAGATGGGGGTGGCGGCATCGGTGATCCGAAATGCCCGGTCGCTGTGGTCGACTTCGCCATAGAATGGCAACAAATCATCGCTGAGCCAAGCGGGGCGATGGGGCAGGGCAATGGATATTTTGCCGCCGACGCAATCGATGTCTTGATCGCCCAATTGTTTTAACGCCGATTTCAGCCAGTTTGGCGCCGGCATCTCGTCCGAATCGATAAAGGCCAGATAGCGGCTGGACAGGCTTTCCTCGATCGCCCGGTTGCGGGCAAACGCGATGCCTTGCTCAGGCTCGTTGACATAACGGATCGGTATGCCGTTGGCTGGGGAGAAGCCAAGCACCAGCGCCTGGGTATGATCGGTGCTGTTGTTATCGACGATCAGGATTTCAAACGGCATGGGGCAGTCCTGAGCGATCAGCTTTTCGAGCAGATTCGGCAGATAGTGCGAGGCATTGTAACTGCATATCGCGACGGTAATCTGGTCTTTGACGGCGGCCGGAGCATTCATTGGCTGAATTTTTGCAGCAGGGTTTGATGAAGGGGCAATGGCAACAGCGACGGCAGCATGTATTTCCAGTCCCGTATCGAACCATAGCCGTGGCGCATGACTTTCCTGAAAATGATGCGGGCCGAGCGGATGTCGCGTTTCCAGTAACATTCAAAACCGCGGCGCAGCAGCTCGCCATGCATCAAGCGCCTGATCCTTCGGGCGCCCAGCTTATCGGCGGCCAGGGGGTGCCGGTCGAGGAAAACCCGTTGCGCGTTCCAGTGGTTGAGGGCGGCTCTTTCCTTGTTGCGCGTGGCTTGCAGGCCGTCATGGAAGTGATAGAAAGCCAGCACTTCCGGCACCCGCTGGATAGGGTAGCGGGTGCCGATTTTCAGCCATAACAGAAAATCCTCCGACGTGACCAGGCTTTCATCGAACAGGCCGGCCTCGAAAATCAAGGCTTTTTTGCTTAGGCAGGCATGAATGGGCCAGCAGCAATTTTCGAACAATAACGCCAGCTTGTCGGCTGTTTCATAGTCGGGCGGCACGTAGGGTTCGCCCTGTCCGCCGGGCAGTCCGACATTCTGCCAGCCGCAATAGGCCAGCGCCGCCGACGGAGCCGCGCATAAGCCCTGATACAGCTTCTCGAGACATTCGGCATGCCAGGTGTCGTCGGCGTCCAGAAACGCGATCAGCTCGCCTTTCGCCGCCTTGATGCCCTGATTGCGCGCCCTGCAGACGCCCGCGTTGGCTTGATCCATAACACGAAGCCGGGGATCGCCAATGCTTTGGAGCAGGCTCCAACTGCCATCCGTGGAGCCGTCATTGACAACGATCAATTCCAGATTGGCGTAAGACTGGCGAAACACGCTCGCGAGACTGGCGGCCAGATGCTTTTCCGCGTTGAAGCAGGGCATAACGACGGAAATCAGTGGTCTGGCGGCCATCATGACACTCCCAGGCGCGCCTTGAGGCGATCGGCAACGTAGGACTTCATTTTGGGCCAGCTCACATCATTATCGGCAAAGGCCAGCTTGCGGGCGAAAACCGACAAGGAATCGCCGGCCATGACAGCAACGCGCCGGATTTCCAGCAGGTTGTCATTGACCACGCCGAAACCGGAGCGCGTGGCGAAGGCAGTCTGATAACCGGCGGATTTTGTCGCGGATAAAATCCGCCGGTCATACAAGCCATAGGGATAAGCAAAACTGGTGACGGGCTCATTCAACAGTTGGGACAGATAGTCTTTCGAGCGGTTTAATTCCTCATCGATTTGCTTGGCAGCCAGTTCGGGAAGCCGGCAGTGAGTATGCGTGTGCGAGCCTATTTCCATGCCGGACGCATGCATTTCCGCCAGTTGCGAGGCAGTGAGTAACTGACAGGAGGGAGCGTCGTCGTCAATCCAGGAAGGCATCTGCCCCAAGTCTTTGGTGACCACAAACCAGGTGGCGGTCATGCGGCGTCTGGCCAGTTCCTCAAAGGCGGGAAAGTTATCGGCGTAACCGTCGTCAAAAGTTAGCAGAACCGTTTTGGCGGGCAGTTTCCCGTTACCGGCTGCCAGCTGCCAGGCGCTGACCGTTGTCCAGCCGTTGTCCTGCAATACATCGAGTTGCTCGCAAAAGCTTTGAAAAGACAAGGCCCACTGCCAGTCCGGCCGGGTCTTGCCCGGCGTGATCGAATGGTACATCAGCGATATGATGCCGTTTCGCCCGGCGCCGCTTAATAGCTTTGTTGACAAGGGATCAATATACATAACAGGTCACTTTGCCGTATATCAAATCGTAAGGAATGCACCCATATCGAATGGGGCCGTTTTTTACTAAAAAAACAAGCAGGCAACTTAAAGCCGTATCCGGCCCGTCGCCTTAAAGGCATCGGTGTCGTACAAAAGCAATTGACCAGTTGACCCTGGGACTGGCCAAGCGTTCAAATTATTTCATGCCGGCTGCCCGCTCAGTCGTCTAACGAGTTTTAAAGGGTTGTAAGCTATACCATATCAACAGCTTGAACCGCTGCTTTATCGATTGTTGTTCAAATTCCAGTAATTTATGGTGAGCGGTGTTGATTTCGCCCAGCAGTCCTCTGAGCATTTCCAGCTCGTGTCCGGAAATGGGCGGCGGTCCTAACTGTCTGGCGGTTTCGGCGATCATGAGAAACTGCTGGGCATATTCAAGGCTGGAGAATTTGGTTAACACTGATTTTTTTCCCATGGCGCCGAGTTTCGCGGAAAAAACGGGGTCATTCAATAAGCGAACGACGGCATCCGCCGCGGCATTTTCATCGGCCGGAGGAACCAGCAGTCCGTCATGCTCATGCATGATGCACTCCCGCAGCCCCTGGCACGCCATGGCTACGACCGGTTTTTCCAGGGCCATGGCCTCCAGCGCGGCAAGCCCCTGGCCTTCGAATACAGCGGTTGATAGAAAAATATCGCTTTGCGCGATCAGACCGGGCACATCACTTCTAGGCCCCAGTACGAATAACCGGTCCGCCAGATTTAATCGTTCAATTTCAAGTTCGAGCTGCTTTACCGCATCGGACTCTTCCTTGGGGCCGACGATAATGAAAAAAGTATCGGGGCGATGCCGGCAAACACGATGAGCAACACGTGCAAAACCGGCAAAGTCTTTTTGCGCGGAAATCCGGCCTATGCCCATGACCAGCGTCGCCTTGTCCGGCAGTCCCAGGTCCGAGCGAATATCCGTTGAGGAAAGCCGCGCAAGGGATCTGATACCGTCTACATCTATGCCGTTGTATAAAGTGGTAATGCGGGCATTGGGCAGGTTTTCCAGCAGCGAGCGATTGACATCGTCCGAAACGCCGATAAGCAGCGTGCTTAATTGCTCAAGCAGTCCGGCGTAGCCGCAGGAACCGATTGAGGCGGCATATCGCTTGAGATCGAAATCGAAAGGGCTGTGGATATGCCAGATAGCCGGCACTTTGCATCGGGCGGCGGCTAATCCGGCATGCAGCAAATGTCCGGTATTGATATGAACGACATCAGGCGCTTCTTGCCTGATGAGTTTCAGTAATTCATCGCTTTGGCTGAAGGACTCGGCAAAAAACCTGAATCCGGCCCGCCAGGCTTCGCTGGAACAACAGGAAAACGGGATTATCCGGTACGGAATCCGGTTTTCCGCAAGAAAGTCCGAGACATCGCCCGTTTCAGGAATAACGGCAATAGGATCGCCGCCGATTTTTTTTAGGGTGGATAATAAAGTACAAGTGGTTTTATCGACACCGTTTTTTAAATCGCTGTGATGAAAAATATGCAGTGTTTTCATAGGCCAAACCGGTTTGCTCATGTTCACGGTGGGCAAATGGCCTGAACGACAGCCATTCGTGAGTCATTATGCGCCATATCCTGACGATGTTCGGGACTTGCAAGGCGAGATGGCGGATAAGGGCGCTGTCGGAAATAACGGTCGAACGGGAATGACGCAGAGGAACCGTCTGTTCCATGCTTCCGGCGATACACAGGCATGAGCCCTCGAGCGCAGGCCGCTGTTTCCGATTCCAGGCAATAAAGTGAGGCGTCGCTGTTTAAAGGAAGAAAAAGGAAGGGCAATGAAACCAGTTCGCACGGTATTTCTCCTCGTCAGATCAATATTCTTAAAGAGTGAAACGGCTAACTTGTTGAAGCGGCTTGATTATTTGAGCCGGAATTGATGCGTGAGCCTGATTATCACAGAATAGGCCGAGCAAAGCAATGGTTCTCCGCTTCGCCCTGCTCTGGCCAGCGCGTCGTTTATCTCTGGTCCATAGCGCTCAATCAGCTGCCTGAATAAGGCAAAACGAATGGGTGAAGGCACTTTGTTCACGAAAAAATCCCGGAAATCCGTTCTGTTTTTCCAATGAGGGTAAAAAGCGCCGGCGCGCGCGATGGCATCCAGCTTTCTCGCAATCACTTCGGCCCCGGATGCATTCAGCTTTTCCCAAACGGCTTTATCCGGAAGCGTGCCTAGCGCCGAATCGAAATACCAGATGAGCATATGCTGTTTGAAACGATGCGTCACACGGTTTTTCAGGGAGAGGCAGGGTATGTATTGCCGATAGCGGCCATCGGCCAGGACCAGCTCATTGCGATGCGCGAGTCCCATGGCCAGGGCGGTTGAAAATGCGCTGCCGCATTCGCTTGCCGGAAGCTGTAGTTTTTCAAGCAGGCTGCGCTGATGGCAGAATCCGCTTAAAATAATCCGATTTTGGCCTAACAGTGTCTCTTGCGTCCATTTCGGATGCGGCGCAGGGTCCTTATAAGGCAGGCCGTGTTCATCCAGCGCCTCCAGATAATATCTGTTCGACGGGACGTAAACCAGGGGGAATCCCAGCTGCAGTTTTTTCAGGGCGTTCAGGGCACTGACAGCATCAAAGCGGCAGTTGGGTTCCAGATAGGCGATATAACCGCCCGATGCGGCTTTTAAAGCGGCTTCCCAGGGCGAGGTTCTGAGGATCGCTTTTGTTGATATCAGGATTACGCCGCGAGGCGCTGGAATATTATCGTCCACGGCGCCCGGTTCGGTCGGAAAAACCACGATTTCAGCGCCGGGGATGCATTCATGGATATTGGCGATGCGCTCAAGCAGATCGCTGTCGGCCGTTGAATAGGGGAGCAATACGCTGAGTTGATTGGATCGGGCTTTGGCCGGCTTGAAATCCGCGGGCGGCGAATCGTCGGCGGAGGCTAATCCGTATCGGGCTTCAAGCTGATGGGCGAACCAGGGCAGGCCGCTGTTTCGCAGTTCCGCCGCCAATGCGTCGGCAGCCGGTAACCGGCCCTCGAACCACTCCAGAATCCGATATTCAAGCGCTGAAAAATAAGCCTCCGGCTGGGGTGTCGATTTGAGTGCCTGAAGCAAATACGAACGGTCTTCACCCGGCAAGGTCTGCCGCAGTTTTTCGTCAAACCAGGTGCCTTCGGGAAAGCTCATCAGCAGATTGCGGGCCGATTGCAAGGCCAGGTCCGGATCAGTGTGCGATAGCCGCGTAAAACCTTCAGTACGTGTTTTTACCACAAATTCGGTTTGACGCCTGGCCTTGCCATGAGTAATCCCGTCAGGGTTCAGCCGCCACTTGAAAAGGGCAACAGGCAGGTTTGAGAATTTGCCGCCCTGCATTTGCATGCGCATAAACAAATCATAATCGACGCAAAGACGGCCTGCCTCCTCACTGTATCCGCCGACCGCCTCCATCGAGCTGCGCCGGATCATGGTAGTCGGATGATGCAAGGCATAGTAACCATACATTAGCGCCTGAATCATGGCGGGTTTGGTTGCATGGGTGTCAATGCCCGCTTCGTCCCCGTTAGGCTTGATCATTAACCATTGGCTGCCTACCGCATCGATTTCGGCATGCGTGTCGAGAAAATCCTTTTGCAGGGCGAATCGCCCGGGCAGTGATATATCGTCCGCATCCATAACGGCAATGTATCGTCCCCGGCTGTTTTTTAACGCCAGATTCCGGGCCGCGCCGACTCCGCTGTTGGCCTGCCTGAATAATTTAATTCGGGGGTCTTGCTGGGCGAACTTGTCCAGAATTTCCAGACTGCCGTCGGTGCTGCCATCATCAACGACAATCAATTCAAAATTCTGAAAAGACTGGGACAAAACACTATTAATGGACTCAACCAGGAACGGTTCCGCGTTAAAAACCGCAAGGTTGACGCTGATATCAGGTGCGGAAACGGTCGGCATAAAAATCAATTCGTCTTGTGAGTTAACCGCGCTTTTAATTTGGGCGGACAATCACCATAAGTTCCTGAGAAATAATGAAATAAACCATAGAGCAATGCGAGATAATAGGGTTGGTAAAACCGGTTAAAGAATTGTCTGTGCCATGTGTTAATTCCCCAATAGATAGTTTTTAAGCTGATTTCCCCGGTTTCTTTAGATATGGATAGAAGGGGAAAGAATTCTTTAATAAATTTTGTTAGAACATAATAATATTCTTTCATTGACAAATGGCGCTTGGCCCACAAAAGCTGATTTCTGGTTATAAAATACTTCCAAAGAGGGGATTGGCCTCCAAATGAAGATGAAATTTTGTGCCAAATTTTAGCGTCAGGAACAGAGTAAATTTTGTACCCATTTTTTCTTGCTCTCCGGCACCAATCATTTTCTTCACAATTTAAAAAAAATAGAGGGTCCATGCCCCCAATTCTATTAATCAACTCTTTGTGGACAAATAGCGCGCATCCCAAAACAAATTCCACTTCATAAGGTTTGGTGTCAGGCAAGCTTGATTCACGGAGTCCAAGACAAACAAAATTTTGCCGGTGATTTTTAAAATCCCAATTAGCGCCCGCCGCCCAAATTACATCAGGCTGGTCATAATAATAAATGGTTGCGCCTAATATACCTGCATCAGGTAAGGAAGCATAAGCATCATTAAAAGCTTGCAAAAAGTTGGGATCAACTATCGTATCGTTATTCAAAATGACGACCGCACCCGCACCATGATCCAAGGCATATAGCATGGCTCGGTTATTGCCTTCCGCAAAACCCAGATTAGCGCCATTTTCTAAAATATGGATATCAGGATAGGCTTTCCGTATAACGCCGACAGAATCGTCGGTCGAGCCGTTATCGGCGACAATGACATCGAAAGAAGGATAAGTGACAGCCTGGAGAGAAGCCAGGCATTCCAGTGTATCTTCCTTGCCGTTCCAGTTTAAAACGATAATTGAAATATGAGGCTGTGATTTTTTTTTCATGGTTTTGTTGTCCTGTTGACATATTTATTTCAACCAGAGCAGAAATTAAGCCTGGACAGAATTATTTCGAGTAATCTCGAATAGGTAAAAGCACTAACATTTAATATATGTTTCTATCACTGACAGGCGCCGCTGTAATGTTCAGTCTAAAGAGACTGTGAAAGAATTAGTGAAAACATTATAAAAACCTTATTCATCACGAAGATGAAAATTAAGTTAATCCATGGCTTAAACTTCGTGCTTTTAATTGCAGTTCCAGGCGCAATTTCATCGCCTCCACCCTGTAAGGCGTTCGCGTCCTCGGCAATAGCTTCTGCGTTGCTGATTTCAGTCCAGTTCCATTAACTTGTTTACCATGTGATCAACTCGATTGTTCCAATTTTCGGCTTTTACGGCTTCAATTCTCATAGCGCTTTTTTCCAGGTTATCTGTTTCAAATGTCATATCAATATTGCGGACAAATGTATCGTAAGATTCTGACAGCATGACAAGATCTCCCCATCTTTCAGTGCCGGCAACCCTGGTTGAAACGATAGGCCTTCCAGAGGCCAAATATTGAAACAGCTTTAACGGACTCATGGAGCGGCTGTATTCATTATCCTTGTGTGGTATCAGGCAAATATCCAGATTTCGAAGGAAAGAAGGTGCTTGTATATGAGGAACAGGGCCGATATATTTTACATTCGGCAGCTCAGTGATGCCTGAAGGTTCAACTATTCCCTCGTCAGGTCCCGCGATAAGCAACAAACAATTCGGTCTCATAAGAGCGACGTGTCGTATTAGTTCGATATCGGTGCGTTGAGAAATAAACCCTAAATAACCCAGCCTGGGTTGGGTGTTGTTTTTTTTAAATGGAAAATCAGAGGGAGTGGATATAAACCTTTCACTGACTCCATTTTCAATAAACAAACAATTATTATTAAGTTTGGAGAATATCGAATAGTTAACAGCCGAGGAGGTAATAACCAAATTGGCCGATTGGCTCAATTCGTCATATTGCAATTTGGAGAACGCTATCTTATAGCTTGCATCTGTTCTAAAACTGTTATTGTCAACTATCTGGGTTACCAGTGTTTTATGGGGAATATTATTTATTAATTCGGGAATAAATTGGTGCGGTGGATAGATCCATAGCACAGTATTATCCTTACTGTATCCCTTGAAATAGAGGTATAAACGTATCAACGTGAGCGGTGGATATCTTTTATTGAACCATGTCCTTAAACGGTAGCCGATACCGCTTTTGTTAATGGACTGCCAAAATGGCGTAATAACCATCAGGTTTTTGGTATGTCTGTGAATTGCCGCCATGAATTGTTGGTCATGGGCTTTGACAGGCGGAAGCACGCAGGTAACCAGGCCCGTATTGGGATGTTTGGAAAGCGCTAATGCAATTTCTTCGTAAGCTCTTCCATATTTGCCCCAGTCATTCATAAACCAGAACAGAACAATATTTTTTTTTGCTGTCATTTTTTTGCCCAAAGTTAATTTGCTTTTATGCGGATAACTACAAAAAACCAACTTTTCAGGCTTCCTTGTCAATATCAGGCAAATATGCCTCTTACTAACACCTACAGGTTGAAAAAAATGTCATACTTATGCAGCATGCTTATGCCACGTGATAATTATTTCGACAATGGGGGCCACCACTTTTGCCCAATTATATTGTTCCGCCAAACACCTGGCTGCCTGGTTTCTTACCTCCGCTGGAATCGATAGGTATTCTCGAATATTTTCTGCGAGTACCGATGCGTTTTCCGGAGGCACCAAAACGCCCGCCTCAGCTTTTTTCCCTAGAACTTCCTGAAAATAAGGCAAGTCAGAGGCGATAACACCTTTTGACAGCGTCAACGCGGCAAGAAGCGCGCCACTGCCGGTAATTTTGCGGTAGGGCAGCAGCAGTGCGTCGCTTATCGAAACATAATCCGCGAACTCTTGTTCGGACAGGAAACGCGGTAATAAAACGGCATGGGGTAGTTTATTGATTTGATGCAGCAAGGCATCAATATTAAAACTGGAATGCGGCAATCCGGCGCAAAGAAACTGCACTTCGCCGTTTAATGCAGCGATTGCCTCGCAGGCTATGTCCAACCCCTTGTAATTGCGCAGCATGCCCAGGCAACTGACGATGGGCAGGTCATGACGCAGGCCTGTCTCTTCTAAAACAGTCTTTCTTGGTCGAGGTGCAGGATAAACGCCGTCGTAATTACCATGGGGCATGATCACCGACCGCGCCTTGAGCCGATAACGAGCCTTAAACTCGTTTTTTGAAATCTCGCTATGGAAGATAATGAGATCGGCCGCCTTGGACAAACAGTGATAGCCGAGCCGGTCTATTACATCATGGCCTTCATGGTTTTCGACATTATGGAGCGTCCAGATAATACGTATCTTTGATTGCCGGACAATTGCCAGGAATTTTCGAAAATATAATAAACCTTTGATCTTGTCGCCTAAGGATAAAAATTTTTGATACCAGGACAGATTTTGTATTTGATCTGTATATTTAATAAGCCGCCAGGCACCGGGCACTTTGTTTCGCAGGAATAGGCGAATGCGATTTGGTTTTGTGGGCTTGAAGCTTCTCCACAAGACTTCCGGCCAGTGTAAATGGATACCGTCAAGATGATTGCCGTTTTCCCGCAGCCAGTCAATATCCATTTTTAACTCGTCAGCCAATTCGATTCCATGGTGTGCTAAAGCACCATAGAAAAGATCGACGTATGGGTTGTAAGGATCGTTCCAACCAGGCAGGCTCGCAATTTTTATCGTGTCAGTCATGGCTTAACCGGAAAGAGTCAATTTTTCGGATTGTTTGCCGAGGGAGCGGACTTGATCAGGACAATTACCGAATCTGCCCATATAGTAATCACGAAGCCCCAGTAAGATGGCGCAGTTTGTTGGAACAGCCATATTTCGTTTGATGGTTTTTAGCCAACTGGAAAAAGACCACAGTAAATTTTTGGGAAGCGGTAGCTTTGAAGATGACAGGTAAAAACGGGGCAGTAATATATGCCGCAAGGTTTGCATGCTTTTTTTATGGATATTGATCCGGGTTGCAAGAGGCAGGTGTTTTCTGGCCCATAGCAATTTATTTCGCGTCAAGAAGTAGCTATAAAGAGGTGACTCCCTACCGCCAAAAGAGGCCGCGACCTTATGCCAGAGTTTTGCTTCAGGGATGACAAAGCATCGATGCTGCATTTTTCTGGCACGATAACACCAGTCGGTTTCCTCATAGGTAAGAAAAAAATTCTCGTCCAGCAGGCCGACCTCATTGAATGTTGAGGCGCTGGAAAAAAGAGCGCAGCCGGTGATGTAATCGACTTCCAATCTATGGGCATAGTCGGCCCCGTCCAGTTGATTTTGCCCTATGTGTTCAAATGCATGTAATCGGTGGTTCCAGCGTCCGCCGGCGAACCAGAGCGTGTCGGGCCTGTGAAAAAAATAAATTTTGGCGCCCAATATGGAGCCGATAGGCAAATAATTCGCGGCTTGCACGAAAACATTGATTAAATCGGGATGGACGATAGTGTCATTATTCAGTATCAATATATAATCGGCGCCATGTTCAAGCGCCCAGCTTATGCCTCTGTTGTTGCCGCCCGCATAGCCGAAGTTCGCGCCGGCCTGCAGAAACGTTACTTCGGGATATCGCTGTGGTATGGCATGCATCGAGCCATCGGTTGAGCCATTATCGATCACCACTATCTTGAAATTCGCATAGTCAACCCGTACAACGGAGTCCAGGCATTCCAAGGTATCATCACAACCGTTCCAGTTGAGGATAACAACTATTACATTCGGCAAGTTGCTCATTTTCATACCTTTCCAAAAGTCTTGGTTGTATTAGGTTATGTTATGTTTGCCTGCGTCGCTTCAATTAGAGCGCACCCTATGCGCGATGTGTATATGTCCATCCCAAAAAAGGTTAGCAGCACGTTCTCGTCCCGCTCTGCCATACTGAGCCGCCAGTTCCGGATTCTGGAGGAGCTTATCCATGGTCAAGGTCATGGCCTCAGTTGCGTTAATGTCTACAAGCAAGCCTGTTTTGCCATCCAATACACTTTCCGATATGCCGCCACAACGCGTCGCGACCACCGGTATACCGGCAGCCATGGCTTCGATAACCGCATTGGGAAAGGCTTCGCTCCTTGATGAAACAGCCAGCAAATTCATAGCCGGTATAATCCGGGCGATGTCATCGCGTTCTCCCAGAAAACGAACAGCGGAGCCGATGCCAAGCGCCATTGCCATTTGCTCAAGATACTCACGCTCTGGGCCTTCACCGATTATCAGGAAAATAGCTTTAGATTTCATTAAGGCCGCTGCTTTCAAAAATATCGGCTGATTCTTTACCTTTCGTAACCCGCCGATTATGGCAACCACTGGCGTATTGGCGTTAAAGCCTAACTCGTCGGAAAGCTGTTTCTTGGCCTGGTCGCTTTTCCATAAGTTAAGGATATTCCTGCCTAAGCAACGTCTCTGAAACTCCGACTATTCGATTCGATAAATGGGAAATAGTTCGTTCTATCGTTGTTCGTGTCAGCAGCGGCAAAGTCAGGTCCGTATTGCCGATGAGATTTTCGTGAATGTGCCATATATGCGCACGGTGTGTGGCATAAGCGGCCAACGCGCCATCAATTTGAGTCACCTTGTTGCTGTGAACAACAGGAATCCTTTCCCGTTCAATGATGCCCGCTAGGAGACTGTCGGATTTAGAAATCAACAAAAATATAAAACATTGCTTAGTCCGGGTTTATTGATGTGCCACGGGGGCGTATTCATCATTCTCCATGGGTCGCGATAGTCCGGAATGAAGGGTAGTCGGCATTGGATGGCGCATATCGAGCCGATGACCAAGTTGGAATAAGGGGGCACGGTGGCCAGGACCACGTATATGTCTCTTTCACGGATCAGGCTTTGCGCCCGGGCGATCGCGGGGCGTATCCACTGTATGAAACCATCCGGGACGGTTATGTCATCCCAGGAAATGGCGGTGAGCGGCGCCAGTGCCGGCAGACGGGCCACATGAATGCAGGAACTTACCGTTTTGCTTTGGACATCCTGTTCTTCAGGCATGGATGGCTCCGTGGTGAGTAGGGCGACATCTCAGCTCCATCGCGTCAGGAACTTCATGAACTTGTTAATGCGCTGGGTGCCATAAGCTTCTCGGTAGGGCGGGGAAAAATAACTGACGACAAGAATGCTACGCTTCGGCGCCGTTGTCCGTGACTGACACTTGCGTCCAGCAAAGCGGAGGGGAACAAGCCGCTGAAGCACGAAAAGCTGTTCCGATACATCCCTGGCCATACGAGCCATGCCCTGATATAACGCCTGGAGGCGGCGGTAGTATCGTCGAAACGCATCCCTGATTTTCTCTTGTATTTTCCAGTACGATGATTTGATTAGCATGGAGTTTTTACTGCATTCCGGTGTGTACCCCGGTTACCGAACCAGTACGGCCATCCCGTGGCCGGCCAGGCTCAATTCGAGCCGGAATCCAGGGATTTCGCTTTCCCAGCGGCGAGCAATTTCTTGCTCTTCCTTACGGATCGCGTCATCAAGGACCACCGTGCAATGCTCGCTGAGATAGGGGGCGAGGATGGGCAGTGCGGGATAACGCGAGTGTTTCTGTAGCATGCCCGGAGGACCGTCTATGACCAGAAAGTCTATTTTTTTTCCCTGTAAATTCTCAGTCAGGCCCTGATACCAGAGCATATCCAGTGAGTCAAACCGCCCTAGCGGGCATTCCAGCCAGGTCACGCGATCGGCCAGCCCATTAAAACGCGCGTATTTCCGTGAGATTTCTAAATACTTAGCCTCATGATCGACGGCTATATGAGTATAATCGTGGATATCCATAATTTGCAGGGCGCGCGCAATAATGACTGTGGAAGTGCCGGAGCCGAGTTCCACTATGGTTTTCGGGCGCGACTCGACTAAGTGCTGAATCAGGAATTTACCCAGGAACGTATCGATACTCCAGCCCCCCAGAAACACGGGCATTTGCAAGTCCAGTTGGGTCAAGTAAACAGCGTTTTGCGTCTCCTGGGAGGTAACGTTCAGGGACGCCAGCACTTGCTTGAGTTGTTGCCTTGCCTGGCTTAGATCCCCTCGTGCTGCTTGCATTTGACTGTGCGCGGTGCTGAGTTGTTCGTGCATGTTCCATAAGGTTTGCCTCAACTTTAACGCCAGCAGTGCAATACCGGCCAGAACGAGACTAAACCCAATTATAAGTATTGTGGAAACTACGGTATTGTTCATGCTTTTCCCTAGTGGCGAAATTCCAGGTTACGGGCAGATAGGTCAGTGTGCCTTCCGGTAACTGTGGAAGATGTTCAGGTTTGACGTCGATGGAAAGGGTAATTAAATTGGTGCCCCCGCCCAAGGGGCGGCGCGACCAGTCATAAACTCCGATACCCAGGCCATAAGGGCCGGGCGAAAGCGAGATGCCGGGGATGGTTACTTCAATGATATTCTCGCCAGCGGCAAGATCGACGGGATCAGCCTGCATGAGAGAGCTGGCCTTGGCGACAAAGATCATTTCGGCGTTGTGCAGGCCGATATTGATCTCGGCATTTTTGATGGCATGGCGGCAATAGAGCTTGATGCGGAAATTGAGATCGGAAAACAAGGGAACGCTCTTGACGCCATTGATTTCCTGGCAGGAGGCCAATTCGATCTCGCGCACTTCAACTTCCTCGGGGCCCTTGCGGGATTTGGTTTGGGCTTGTTGCTGAAGCTGAGATTGACTTTTAGCGGTGCTTTCATCGAAAAACAGTTTGGACACCTGTCCCGGCGTGCCATCCAGTTCCACCTGACCCTGCCGGAGCAATATCATCCTGGAGCACATGCGCTCCAGTTGCCTGACATTGTGCCCGACAATCAAAACAGTTCGGCCTTCATTCTTGATGAGCGTTTCCATCCGGTTTATGCACTTGCGCTGGAAGGCAATGTCGCCCACCGCCAGAACCTCGTCCACAATCAGGATGTCGGCTTCGATGCTGGTGGCAATGGAAAATCCGAGTTTAACGGCCATCCCCGAGCTATAACGTTTAACCGGGGTGTCGATAAACTGTTCCAGCTCGGAAAAGGCAATAATCTCGTCCAGTTTCTGCTGAATGACTTTTTTAGGCATGCCGAGTATGGAGCCGTTGAGAAAAATATTTTCCCGTCCCGTCAGTTCCGGATTGACGCCGGCTCCCACCTCGATTAACGGGGCAACGCTGCCGCGTACGATGACGTTGCCTTTGGTGGGCTTGGAGATGTTCGCCAGGTGTTTAAGCAACGTGCTCTTGCCGGCGCCGTTATGGCCGATGATGCCGACCACTTCGCCTTCCTCGACATGGAAGGTGACATCGTCCAGTGCTTTGAATTTTTCCCGTTCATGGATAGGTCTCCGGCTCAGCCGCCTTAAGACGTTAAGCGCATTTTCCTTCAGACTGGTGATATGACCGAGCTGATATTCTTTGGTTAGGTGATTGACTTCTATAATAGGCATGATGTTTTTCAAGTCTCGTTATGTTCAGCCAGTTGAGTATCAAATATTCAATGTTTATGACAGCACCTAATTCGAGTGGAGCGGCACTCCGCGCATTTCCTAGTTCCTGAGTTACGCCTTTCTTTGTCAAATCTGATGACGCTTGGTTCCCAAGTTAGATTCATTTTGGCCGTCGTTGATGAAAGGCCGGTATTTTTTGAAGATTTTTGTAGATACGGTACGGTTTGATTTTCTACGAGGATAGCCCGTCCAACACCGTATATCGCTGTAAACAGGGCTATTTTACACATAATCACCGGTTTCAGGTCCAGTCAGGCGTTCATATGATATCCGCAAACCAGTTTTCGGCACGCTTAAAATAAAGGTAACTGAGCGGCAGGATAAGCATTGTCAGGATTAATCCGGGCAGGAGTGAATCAAAGTCCGGCGGCAGTCCTTTCAGCAGCACCCGCTGGCAGCTGTCGATAATACCCGCCAGGGGATTGAGCGTGTATAGCGTATAAAGTCTTTCCGACCATTCGCCCGCGGCCTGTTCCTCGAGTAGTTTTTTCTGTACCAGGCTCAGCGGGTATATGACCGGCGAGCCGTACATTAGCAGGGACAGGGCGACCGGCAGGGCTTGGGACATATCGCGGTAATAGACATTGATGGCGGCCCCGAAGAAACTGATGGTGAGCGCGACGACCATGGTGTAGAGGACAATGACCGGCGTCCACAATGCATGGATCGTCGGCATCACCTGGTAGTACATCATCATGCCGGCGAGTATGAAAAAGCTGATGGTCAGTTCCACCAGTTTGGTGACCATGGCTGTCAGCGGAAATACCTCGCGTGGAAAGTATATTTTTTTGATCAATGCGGCATTGGAGGTGACGCTGTTTACCCCTTCCGAGGCTGATTCCTGAAAGAATACCCAGGGCAGCAGGGCGGCAAAAGTGAGTATGGGGTAGGGTATGTCACCGGTCTCTATGCCGACAAAACTTCTGACCAGGGTGAAAATCAGCATCAGCATGACCGGTTTCAGCACCGCCCATAAAATGCCCAGATAGGCCTGCTTATAGCGGATCGCTATATTTTTCCAGGCCAGGGCGGTAATGAGTTCCCGGTATTGGTAGAGGTTTCTGGCGATCGTAATCATAGGTATGGGCTCAAATCAGCGTATCGTATAGGTTCTGGATAAGCTCAACGTGTCGCTCCACGGCGAAAGTATCGAGCGCTTTCTGTCTGGCGGCCGTGCCAAGTTGAATCCTTAACTGCGGATTGCCGTAAAATTTGCAAATAGCCTGAGCAAGACTGTGCGCGTCTTTCCGGGCGAACAGCAGCCCGGTTTCGTTATCGTCGATCATTTCCGCCGCGCCGCCATGATCGGGGCCGATCAGCGGACGGCCCATGGCCATCGATTCGATCACCATCGTGCCCAGCGGCTCAGGACTGGTGGAGGCCGAGACGGCGATATCCAGACCATTATAGGCGGTCGCCATGTCGGCTATATGGCCGGTGAAGGTCACCAGGTCCTGCAAGTTTTCCCTGTCGACGCGCTGACGCAACATCTTCTCGTAAGCCAGGCAATCATCCGGTGTGCCGCCCACTATCAGCATTTTCAGATTGGGGATTTTGTCTTTTAGTAGATGGGCGGCGTCGAGGAAGAGTTCCTGACCTTTCCAGGGAATCAGCAAGCCCACCAATCCTACGGCGAAACTGTCCGCGGATATCTTGTACTGTGTCCGGAATTGCCGGCCGTTCGCCTGCACATTTAACTTTTCGAGCTCGATGCCGTCGTAAACAACGCGCATTTTTTCGGCGGGAACACCGAGTTGGTTTTGCATGTTGTCGGCGACCCAATGCGAGACGGGGATGAAATAATCCGGCAGGCTGAACGCCCAGTTCATTAAACGGGAGCCGGTCTGATTGCCGCGCACATGGCACACCACGGGCCGCTTTAACACTTTCCCGACCAGTAATGCGGCTCTGTTGCATAAAGGTTCGTTGTTGGCATGAATCAAATCGGCTTTAAAGCGCCAGGCTGTCCAGAGCAGTTGCACAAAGAAGGGTAGAAAGTTGGCAATATCATCGGTGCGGGCTAATAGCTGGTTGATGACAAAGCGCAGCCCGGGAATTTTGTCAGGCCAGCCTTGCGAGTCCAGCTTCAGATGCGCGCCGGCAATGTCAATGTGCCGGTCGGGTAGATATCGCCATTCCGCTTCAGCGGCGATTTCCTGGTACTGAAGCCCCGTGCGCCCCGTGATTACCATGGGCACGAACCGGCTGCGGTCCAGGTTTCTGACCAGATGCCGCAAACAGATAATAGCGCCGCCATAGCCTATGCCGTTTTCAACGAAGAGAATGCGTTTTCTAGCGTTTAAGCTCATGATCAGGCGTCCCGGCGTGAGGTTTTGTGCGTCTGGAAATGTTGCTCCGCTAAAAATCAGCGGCAATCCGGACAAGCGTCCGGACTCTTTTAATAACCAGTCGGCTGTGATTATAGAGAGTTATCCGCCTGTGCAACATAAAAATTCCCTTAAAAAAAGTGGGTTGCGAAGGCGTTGCGTATAAGATCTGTTTCTTTACCAGCAAGCCTGATTTACCGGCATCCGCCTGACCGGGCGCCGGGTTTTTATTCTGACTGGAGAAAAAGTATGCCGATGTCCTCAACTCATCCGACATTTTCAGTCATTATCGCCACCTATAATGGCGCGGCTACGCTTTCTCGCGCCGTTGACTCGGTGCTGGCGCAGTCCTATAAAAATTTCGAAATCATTGTTGTCGACGATGGCTCAACCGATGATACGCCGGCCGTTATCCGTCGGTACGGCGCTAAAGTGCGCTATCACCATCAGTCTAACTCGGGCGTTTCAAATGCCCGCAATACAGGAGCAAAACTGGCGCGGGGCGAGTGGCTGGCTTTTCTTGATGTCGATGACTGGTACTATCCGCACCGTTTGGCCTGGCACGCACGGTTGCTGCAAAGACAGCCCGATCTGGACTTTCTGATTGGCGATTATGATTACGGGCGGGCCAATGGCGAGGTGATGCGTCGCGCGATCGATAGCAGCGGTTTTGGCGCCATGGTTTTGGCATCGGCCGATGAGCATGACACGGCTATCGTCGATCTTGATGACATGGCGCAATTCATTCCGTCTTATTTTGGCCATACATCGACCTTCTCCGTGCCGCGCCGGACGTTCCTGCGGTTGGGCGGTTATGCGGAATCGTTTAGCATCGGCGAGGATCTGCACCTGCTGATTCGCGCCTGTGCCCGCAGCCGGTCAGTCGGTATCGTTTGCAAACCGATGGCGTTTTATTGCGTGCATGATGCGGGCCTGATGCGTTCAGATACCGTTTCCGCCCAGGTCAGGAACGTGGAAACCTTGTTATCGCTGAAGCATGAGTTGGAGCAGGCGCCCGCGCCGGTGAAACGGGGGTTTTTAAAGGCGTTGATGAATGCGAGGTTTGATCTGGCGGTGGCTTTGATACGAAACAGGAAGCGCTTGAGAGCAATTGCGTCTTTTTTGCCGGCCCTGGCCGATAATGCTTCCTTGCACAGCTTCAGAATGCTGCTGTCGGTCATGAAAGGTTAGGGACGATGATTCGGCTATCGCATTCATCATGATGTATTCTAAAAAAATCCTGCTTGTTTCCGGCATGGTTTATCTGGCTTTTGTGATTTATGGCAGCCTGGTGCCGCTTGATTACAGGCCGATTCCCAGCGATGTGGCCTGGGCGCGAATCCGTCAGATACGTTACCTGCCGCTCGGTATTGCCTCCCGTGCCGATTGGGTGGCCAATATTCTGCTTTTTATTCCGCTGGCATTTTGCTGGACGGGTATTGTATGGCACCGGTCCAACCTGATCCTGAAAATCATCGGCTCTGCGATTGTCTGGCTGGTCAGTGTTGCGTTGTGCCTGGCCATCGAATTCACCCAGTTGTACTTTCCCCCGCGCACAGTCTCGGTCAATGATATTCTGGCCGAAAGCTTAGGGGCCGTGATAGGCATAATGCTGTGGTGGATGACCGGAGAGCGCCTGATGAACTGGTTGAACCAATGGCATCTGGCCAGGGATGAAAGCAGCCGGCTTAAGCGTATTCTTCAGGCCTATGTCGTGCTGCTTTTCATTTATAACGTCATGCCCCTGGACCTGACCATCAGTCCCGTAGAGCTTTATCATAAATGGCGTGAAGGTCGGGTTGTGTTGATTCCGTTCGGGTTTCAGGTCGCTGACTCCTTTCAGCTGACATACAACCTGTTGACCGATGTGCTGATCTGGGTGCCTGTCGCCCTGTTATTCGTATTGGACGAGCCCAATCGCCGGTTGCAGGCGTTCGCCTGGACGCTGCTGTGCGCCTTGCTGATCGAATTGGCGCAGCTGTTCGTCTATAGCCGGATCACCGACATCACGGATCTGATTACCGCCTCGGTCGGAGCGGGCGCGGGCATATGGCTGGGCACACGGCTGAATAAAATGTTCAAACCTGAAAAGATGGCGCATACACGGGTTTACGCGCAGCCGGTGCCGTATCTGTTCTATGGCTGCGCCGGATTTATAGTCTGGAGCATTTTATTGACCGTCATGTTCTGGTATCCGTTTGATTTTCGGATCGAGCGTGATTATGTGTCTGTGCGCCTGGCGCGTTTTTGGGACGTTCCTTTTACCGCCTATTATTACAGCACCGAGTTTCGAGCCCTTACCGAACTGTGTAAAAAAATTGTTTTTTTTATGCCGTTGGGCGGGATGGTTTCGGTTATCGCTCAGGCGGCACGCCATGAGCGGGTGGGGCTATTGCTTAAATGGGTGGGGTTTGTGTCGATTGCGGCTGTTGCGACCGGAATCGAACTGGGACAAATAGCGTTGCCGGGCAGGTCGCCGAACAATACCGATATTGTCATAGAAATCATTGGCGCTTTGTTGGGTTATCGGCTTTGGGAATTCGTCCGCGGCCGCTTCAGGCGGTCTGCTGGCTGGCAAGCGCCGGACAGGTCGTTCAGGTAGTTTATCGGCTTTTGTCATGATGACCTGTATGATGGTTGCGGAAAACGCCGAGCAATCGATTATTGTGTATTAACCATGGAGCCGTTGTTATGAAAGTATTAATGCATGGTTTATTGAGAAATTTAAATTTTAAATGGCTTTTAGTGCTACTGCCTTTCATGGCGGATATCGGCCGTGCCGATCAGGTATTGGCCAATACCCTGGAAAAGATAAAACCGGGAATCGTGGCAGTGGGCACATACATGCCCAAACGCAATCCCAGGGCGGTTTTTTTTGGGACAGGGTTCGCCGTGGGCGACGGTAGCGTGATTGTGACTAATGCCCATGTGATACCGCCGAAACTGGATGCCGAGCACCTGGAACAGTTAGCGGTTTTTTTCCGCCGGGGCGGTGCCAGTAAAGCGGTGCTTGCCAGAGAACTGGCGTTAGATAAGGACCATGACCTGGCCATTTTAAAATTATCCGAAGGTCAGCTGCCGCCGGTCAAATTAGGTGACGTTTCATCGGTGCGGGAAGGGCAGCTTTATGCGTTTACCGGCTATCCCATCGGTATGATCCTGGGGCTTTATCCCGTGACGCATCGCGGCATCATTTCCGCCATCAGTCCGGTCGTTATTCCGATGCTGAAGTCGGAACAGTTGAATGCCAAGCTGCTCAAGCGGTTAAAGGAGCCGTATGATGTATTTCAATTGGATGCGACGGCTTATCCCGGAAACAGCGGCAGCCCGCTATACGATATTGATACGGGAGAGGTTATCGGCGTCATCAATAAAGTCTTTGTCCAGGAGAGCAAAGAAAATGTCTTGTCGAAGCCTAGCGGCATTACGTACGCCATTCCCGTGAATTATGTTGAAATTCTTATGAAAAGCAAAGTAATGAATTGAGTTATGGCTGGCTTTGTGTATGTGATTGAAATATTTAAATTTTCTTTCACGTCCTCAAAAGCGGAATCTTTTAAAAGTTCTTCCATCTAAATTTTTGCAGAGTAAAAGTTTTACTTTAAAAGCTTATGCTAATTTTCATGATGCAAGCCTGTGGAAACCGCTAAATACCGTTAGCCGCTCGCTTGGCTTTAGATAATCATGAAAACGATTTCTCAGGATTAATGAATTTGCGCCAGGCTGTGCCAGCCATCCGGTTAAGCCGACAGTCGATCCGGATGCGCGATGGGCTGGAGGCGGCGCTTTTTCATGCAGCACTTTTTATAACGCTGAGCAGATGGTTCGCGAAGTGGTTAACATCAATAAAAAACGACAATTCATCATAAGGCATTGGGATTGTGCGAAACATCAGTGTTTATCACAGCCGATCAATTATGATTGAAATACTTCCAGGACATTGTCGCCAAATTTCCACCAGAACTTGCTTAACATTGATAGGTAACTTGCAACATGTAACAGTGAAACAAACTTTAAATAGAAAAAACAAGGGGACAATATGATTCGCATTTTTCATCATCATATATCCAGAGCGTATCTCTCGCTGCTTGTGATTGAAGTATGTGTATTTTTTACCTCAATGTATTTCGGAAGTAATGTTCATTTTTTAAATACCGAATCCTGGGATACGGAACAGGATCTTACCGAGGCCAGTATTATCTTTTCGGGCTTGTTGACCCTGTCTTGCTCGGGCCTTGGCTTATATAGAAGAAGCTTAAGCTGGGATGACTACAATTTGATGGCTCGTACATGCATCAGTTTTATTATTGCGATTTTTGCAGTGGTTACGCTTTATTTTTTGGTGCCTGAGATTTTGACGTCACGAAATATACTGATATATGCCTTGGTTTTTGCCTTTACCGGCATGATGATTACGCGGTTTTTATTTTACCGGTTCGCAAATATTGAACGGCTTCAAAAAAGGGTGCTGGTTATCGGCAGCGGTAAAAAAGCCCATAGCTTGATATCGCTTAATGAATCCTTTATCCATAAAGGTTTTATTATCGTCGGATTTATCGCACTGGATGACGAAGTGCCGGCCGTGGATCAGTCGATGATAATCTCTCCGGACAAAGGCATTAATCAGGTGGCCGAGGAGTTTAGGGTGGATGAAATTGTCATCGCATTGGATGACAAACGCCGGGTCATGCCGGTTGACGATCTTCTGGATTGTAAAATGTCCGGTTTGACCATTATGGATATGATGGCTTTTTATGAACGTGAGAAAGGCATAATTTCCCTGGAGGACGTCTACCCAAGCTGGCTGGTGTTTTCAGACGGCTTTGCAAAAAGCGGTTTAAGGGCGTTAGGGAAGAGATGCTTTGACCTGTCGGCAAGCTTGTTATTATTGGTGGTATCCTGGCCCATTATGGTGCTGACGGCTTTGGCGATAATGCTGGAGAGCGGCTTTCGGGCGCCCGTGCTTTATCGACAGGTTCGGGTCGGGGAAAAAAACAAAAATTTCAATGTGCTCAAATTCAGGAGCATGAGCGTTGACGCGGAAAAAAACGGCGCGCAATGGGCGCGGCAACAGGATAGTCGGGTAACGCGGGTCGGTGGTTTCATCAGAAAATACCGGATAGATGAATTACCGCAGATATTCAACGTACTAAAAGGCCAGATGAGTTTTGTCGGTCCAAGGCCCGAGCGGCCAGAGTTCGTTAAGGATTTTAACGAAAGGATCCCTTATTACCGGGAGCGACACCGCGTAAAGCCCGGAATCACCGGTTGGGCGCAATTGTGCTATCCCTATGGCGCGGATGAATACGATACAATTCAGAAACTGCAATACGACCTGTACTACGTTAAAAACTACAGCTTGTTTTTGGATATATCTATTATGATAAATACAGTCGAAGTGGTTTTATGGGGCAAAGGCGCAAGATAGGCCGATACAACAGAAACAGGCAAAACCTGCCGCCCCCTTGGCCAGCCCTTTAATTATTGCGCTCATCGAAAGCTATTACCGCTATTAATAATGCCGATTTAAGGCATGGATCATTCATGGATTTTTTATCCGTGCGGGAGCATTTTATTGAATTAGGACAGTTCGCAATCTGTCTTTTATGGAAAATAAAGCCGCTTAGATGATAGGTTAGTTTCATTTAACCGGATGACACCGATGCCGAGCATTGACAAAGTAATTGGAAAGGCAGATATCATGCTTGAAACAAGAAAAAATATAATGAGATATAGCCAGTTAATAGCGGTATTTGTAGTTATCATCATTATTAATTTTTTCGAGTTAACGCTGCTGAATTATAAATATGATTTGTTTACAGGGGGCTTTCTACAACCTTATTCATATAAAACGTTTTCCGACCGTTTAGTATTTATTACCACCGCTCTGTGGTTTGATTTTGCCTTGTTTGGGCTCGCGGCGGGATTATGGTTTTATATAGCCAATAAGCTAAAAAAAAATAAATTACTGATCGCCTATAATTTTATTATTACCAGTTTATTACTGATGGGAATCTGGCTTAATTTTAAGTTTAAGGTTCTTTCCTATTTTAACGATACTTTAAACCTCACCTTAATCAGGCATTTGGGCGGAGGCAGCATAACGAAGGCGGTGTTTTATGCCAGTGATGAACTGGCCTTGTATATAGGAATAATCACCGTTGTCATAGCCGCGTTTATTTTTAGCATGAAAATGCTAAATAAAAGCAGTTTTATGATCGAATTGCCCAGCCAACATACCTCGCAAGCTGATAATCGCGCACTGCTGGCTTTGATTGCCGTGCTGACCCCTCTGCTGACTTTCATTGTGTCCAATGCCGATGCGTTAAGGTATGGATTGAGCAAAAAAACCTCTTATGCGCTCATTAGCCAAGGGTTGGATAAACTATCGGATATCGATTTCGACGGCTTCGGTATTTTTTCCTATCCGAAGGACAATGCGGTGTTTAATGCCGATATTTATCCCGGGGCGCTGGATATTCCGGGCAATGGGATTGATGAAGACGGTTTTCTGGGGGATGCGGTGCAGGCTGTCCGGCAGCAGGATGGATTAGCCGAAATAGCACCGCAAAAAGGCAAGCACATTGTTCTGATCGTATTGGAGAGCGCGCGGGCCGATTTGCTGGAAAAGAAAATTGACGGTGATTACATAGCTCCCACGTTAAAGACTATAGCCGACCGTGGCTCGGCCATAAAATACGCCTATAGCCATACAGGCTATACCACGACTTCCATAAGAGCGATTTTTAACAGAAGCTTGGTTAGGGATCACGCCAGAATCACGTTGATTGATTTTCTTCAGTCCGCAGGCTACCAGCTCTCGATTATATCCGGACAGGATGAGTCTTTTGGCAATGTAGCGTCAGACGTGGGCATGAAAAACGAAGGGATTTATTACTTTGATGCCCGGACTGCAATCGATGATCGGGTTTTCCCCAGCAAGGAACAGGGGAGTTTGCGTCTTAGCGAAGAGCGCGTTATAGAACAGTTTCAGTCACACATGAATGAGCTGGATTTTAGCCAGCCCCAATTCATCTATCTGAATATACAGGCGGCGCATTTCCCTTATACGCATCCCAAAATGAAAAAACGGCTTACCGACAAGTTAATCCCACGATCTGAAATCAATATAGAAAACAGGGACTGGCTTGCAATCACTTACTGGAATGCGATAGCCAGTGCTGATTGGGCGGTCAAACAGGTCCTGGATGCGTTTAAGGACAGAAAGCTGCTTGATAATGTCACTTTCATGATCCTGGGCGATCATGGCGAATCCTTGTTTGAGGATGAGTTTCTCGGGCACGGCCATGCGATCAATGATTCGCAGACAAAAATACCATTAATAATCAATGATTCCCATGTTTTCGCCGATCAGGCAATAGGACAAGTGGATGTCGCGGAAATCGTAATCCGCTCCGCGCTCGGGTTAACGAATGCATGGGCCGATAACGGCAAGCCGGTCTTTCAAATAGTCGGAACGTTATCCCAGCCTTTGTTGATCGCGCATGTAAAACAGGGCGGAGTGCGCACGGTATTTGATTTCCGTTCCGAGCAGGTTTTCCTGAGCGATTTACAATTATGGAAACCATATAAGGAAGCCTTGTTGGAGCCTGTCCATAAGTCAAGAGTGGAGTCTCTGATCAGGGAGTGGGAGGCGTTGCGCTGGCAGGAGGCGGAAAGTTTATAAACCTCGGCCTGGTGAATAGCGCGCGAAAATGAGGTTAATTATTCGCGAATTTTTCATGAGTGAAAAATCAGGCGCAGACTTCGATCGATCCGGCTGAGAATAAAGGCAAAGAGCGTGGAAAAGAACAGACTGGCCAGGGCGGTCAGATTATCTATCCACCAGACGTTATACGTTTCGGCAAAGCTATGGAAGGGCGTTCTCAAAAAGCCATTGACCATGAATAAATGAAAGGAAAGATCGCCAAAGAAAATCAGCAAGGCAACCATGGCCGACTGTTGTAACCGGGAGTTAAATGCGGCTATGAAGACTATCAGGATTAAAACGGTGAAAGTCAGGTCGGAAATCAGCCAGGCATAGCTATTGACCATGGCCATCGCAAACAGAGCAAAAGACAGCACGACGTATATGGCGGGGATCTTTATGCTTTCCCGCGCGCCTACGTACACCCCCAGGCATATGACGGGGACATGGCCGAATATCATATAGTTTATATTCATGTCGTTGGCAATAAGGAACGGATTGATAAGCCGCTCCAGACAGATGAAGGCGATACCGGTAAGAATAAGAAATTTAACGCGGAATTTTTGAAACAGTTTTAAAAAAAGCGGATAAAACAGATAAAACTGGAAAATAAAAGGTAAAAACCACCAGGGACCGACAGGTATCAAGGCCTGCCTGGGTATGAAATTCGATATCAATAACGCTTTCCAGAGCAGACTGTTCCAGTAAAACACTTTTTCATCCGACATGAATGCCGCCTTCACCAGGCCCAGGAGTATATAAATACTGAGGCAGAGCAAAAAAGACAGATAAATCTTGAACAGCCTGCCTTTGAAGAAATCGCCAAAAACCAGCGGTTCTTTATTGTATTTCCTGGTCAAGCCGTAAGCGCTGAAAAAAATGAATATCTGGACGCCATAATGGCCAAAATAAGTGAATGTCGCCCGCAATAACTCAGCCGGATGGCTCTGAACGGTTTGATAAAATCTCCAGGAAGTCTGAGCCTGAAAGCTGAATTCATTTTCTCCGATAATGGGCGTCAGATTATGAAAAAAATTATGCAAGACGATTAAAAGAATGCCCACGCCCTTGAGTATCAGCGTCTGTTCCTTGGTAAAGTGGGGCGATTGTATTGTCCATTTATCTTCCAATAGGGCTTTCATACCGGTTTTAATGTCCGAAGTAAAAAACAATGCCAGCTCTATGTCATGTACTGGTTCAGTCTTCAAGCTTCGATGAAGAATTGTTTTCGAAGCTATCGATCGCCTCCGAGAGGATCATTGCCGCGTTGGTGCTGTTGAATGCGGCGCTCGGAGCGGTATCGGTGTCCGATACATAAAACAGCGTGATGGGGTTTCTGGCGCTAACGAGCAGGTTAAGTGAATCCATGAGCTGATGAGCAATGGGATCGTCAATAAACTTGTCATCGTATAAAAAAGCATAGGCAACAAAACCATAACCATTGCTGTTTCGTAGCAGGTTGACAGGTATGTCTCGTGTGCCTGTCAACACAACGTTTTTTTCCCTCCTGAGATCGCGGCCATATGACACCGCAAGCTCAGGATGGTGATAAAGACGTTTATGATCATAAGAACGCGCCGCGAATAGCTGGACTTTATGCCCTTGTTTATCGGTATAAACACGCTCAATCCAGTCCTCGGTGCCAAAAACATCCATCCCCCAGCCGGGATTGCGAGTAGTTGGTTGCGAGGTAAAGTCATTAAGGACAAGGTCTATTTGAGCTACCGACTTGCCATCGTCCGTTTTCAATTCCAGATAGCTGTGAATAATGGTTGGAATAAGCGGCAGCACCAGAAGCAGCGCGACAATCGGGGCATAGCGTGAGGAAATCATTGCGGAGCCTCGGCAGAAATCGGGGGCTGTCCCAGCCAGAAAATAACGGGGAGCGCTATGGCAAATGTCAATAATCCTGACATTTCGTGCGCCGATGTTTCCAGAATATCAAGGCCAAACGCGTTAACGAGCAGGGTCAGCGCCAGGACTCTAACGACATTGACGCCAATGGCGAGCGGAACGGCAATCAGCAGCACCAGTATTTTTCTGAGCATGTCATGACAATAATAAGCGGTCATTATGGCAACCGTAACGGTGGCGTAGAGCGTGGAAAACCCGCTGCATGCATCCGCAACCTGCAGCGTGCCATGCTCCAATTCGATTAAGGTTTCCCTGGAATAAGCCGGTATTCCGAGTATATGCAACAGCCAGGTGGCGCTGTCAGTGGCGATATAACGGAGTATCAGGTGCAAGGATTCGGTGAAAACCAGGGGAATGGGCAAAGTCAGGAACAACATTCCCAAAGGGAATAATATGGCGGCTGTTCTTTTGGTGCCTAAAAATAACAAGGAGAAGCCGGGCAGCGACAAAAAAAAGGCAACCGCCGACAGCAGTTGTGAATGAATGCCTGTATCCAGCATATGCAGGGCCAACGTGGGGAATAGAACAGCGAATCCCCACGGGTTTGAACTACGTGGCAGATGGCTGCATTTCTGCAGTTCCCTATGGACGAGATAAAGCACAACCGCCGCAATAAGAAGGCTATGGCCATTATGCCAGACGCCCATTGTCCAGCGTTCCCAAAGCCATGCCAGTGTCGGGGCGTATAAAACAATCAATTGTAGGGAGACCAGCCAGAGTATCCATGAGTGCCTGGATTCCAAAGCGATATCACAATTGGCGCGGTGGGTGTTTAGAGTGTGACTGTTCATTGCTATTCTACCTGCTTTAAAGAGTTATCTAAAACCGGAAACCATCCGTATGGCGCATAGCGTTGGCAAGTCTTTATGCTTTATTTGGCAGGTATTCAGGAACGTAAATTTTATGATTCCCGTAACCGGCTTGCCTTTCCGTCCCTCTTCGGCGTTGCCTACAGGAATATAGGCAAGGGGCGTGAACACGACTGCATGGACAGGAGCAGAAAGCCAGCCTCAATCGCGGGTCCTGTTTCATTCCCTTTTCTTTTTTATTTTATGTCGCCTGATTTGACCAGTATTTTGAGCAAAAAATCAGCATTCGATAATTCCCAGGTTCAGCCTTCGCTGCCGCGTATCCCTTTGAATGTTGGTTATCAGTGTAAAATCATGACATTAGCTTTTAAATAAAAAGTATCGAGAAATGCTCGTTTACTGACTTGGATCAAGAAGAGTTCGGATACGTTTACCCCTGGCTTATTCATTAATCTGAATGTCGTATTTATCGAATAACGTGTACAGTGTCGGGCGCGTTACGCCGAGCAATTTGGCGGCATTTGAGATATTGTTATTGGCATAGGTTAGCGCTCTTTTGATCGCTGTCGTTTCCGCGGTTTCCCGCACCTCTCTTAAATTAAGCGGTATTAAATTGTCGCTATCCTGCTCCATTTCGAGATCTTCAAGCGTTACCGCTGGTCCATCCGCCATGATGACGGCCCGTTTGACCTTGTTTTCAAGTTCGCGGATATTTCCCGGCCATGGGTAAGATTCAATCGCATGGACAGCTTCCTTGCTGAAGCCTTTTAATTTCTTGCCGTTTAATTGGCTGTAACGGTTCAATAATGCGGTGGCGATTGTGATGGCATCGCCCTCACGTTCTCGCAGGGGCGGGATATTGATTGATATTTCACTGATTCGATAATATAAATCACTGCGGAATCTGCCTTCATCTATCAATGCTTGCAGGTTCTGATGCGTCGCGCAGATAATGCGCACATCGACCGGAATCTCTTTCCTTCCTCCAATGCGCTCTATAGTTCTTTCCTGCAGGAAGCGCAATAACTTGGCCTGTAATGAAAAAGGCAAATCGCCTATCTCATCAAGCAGGAAAGTGCCCTTATCGGCATATTCGATTTTGCCTTTTGTTTGCGTGACCGCGCCGGTGAACGCGCCTTTTTCGTAGCCAAAAAGTTCGCTTTCAAGCAGGTTTTCGGGAATGGCCGCGCAGTTTATCGCAATAAAAGGCTGATCGGCGCGGCTGCTTAAGCCATGGATGGCCTTGGCCAGTATTTCCTTGCCGGTACCGCTTTCGCCCAGTAATAAAATACTGGCACTGGTAGGCGCGGTCTTTTCTACTACCCGGGAAAGTTCCTGCATTTTGCGACTGGAGGCGATGATGCCGGCCAAAGGCTCTTGTGTTTTTTGCCGCAGTTTTATGTATTCCTGCTCCAGTTGATTCAGATGGCAGGCTCTGTCGATGATCATGCGCAGCACGTCAATATCGATCGGTTTTTGGTAAAAATCATAAGCCCCCATTGCGACCGCGCGAACAGCATTCTCCCGGTCGTCGTTGCCGGTGACGACGATGACCTTGGTGGCGGGCGCGATGCTCAGTATTTCGTCAAGCGTGGCAAGCCCCGCGCTGGCGTTGGCCGGATCAGGGGGCAGACCCAGGTCAAGCGTTACTACACCCGGGTTATACCGCCGGATGGCTGCAATCGCTTCGTTCTGGTCACTGGCGATAACAGTCTGGTAGTTTTCAAAGCACCATTTCAGCTGTTTTTGCAATCCGGGATCATCTTCTACAATGAGTAAAACGTTATTGTTGTCCAACTTATCACCCTCTCTATTGGTATTAAGCAATCGCGAAATGCAGATCCAGGAATAATCAAAAAATAATTTCCGCCTCTTGCTCCTTTTCCAGCCCGGATGCCGAGCAGGAAGCAGGCAATGCAGGAGCGGTAAGCCATGCCTGGTGCGCGCCCTCCAGACGCAATGCATGTTCTGCATTGATTAACGCAGTGATCGCCGACAGGGCCGGGAAGAGGAACGTGAATTTTACAGTTCCCGCAACCGGCCTGGCTTTCCGTCAATCCGAGGCGCATGGCAAACAGTTACATTGTTTGCCATGCGCCTGTTAGCGAGTCTTGAGCATGAACATAAATCCTGCCCCAATCGCGGGTTTTATTGCATTCCCGCTCCTACAATGCTCGGGTTATTTCATGCATGCTCCTCCGCATCAGCTTTTGAGTTCGCAAGGGGCAGCTTTATGGTGAAGGTTGTCCCCTTGCCGGGGGTACTGTCAACCAGGATCTGGCCGGAGTACTTTAAAATATAATCCCGCGCTTCATAGACGCCGATTCCCATGCCGGCATTGCCTTTTGTAGTGTCGAAAGGTTTAAACAATCGTTCGGCAATAAACTTTTTGTCCATTCCGATGCCATTGTCGATCACTTGCACAATAGCATGCCGCTCGTCGCTGGATAAATGCATTTTGACGTGTCCTTCGTCATCGGTCGCTTCCTGTGCATTTTGCACCAAATGCCCGAGAATCGCGGTCATTTTTTCTCTTTCTCCGAAGATACGACAGTCATGCACATCGGTCAATATTTCCAGGGCCGGTTTATTGCCGGCCTGCTGCAAGGCGACATCTTCCATGACTTCCGACAGATTAATTATGGTTTCCTGAGAGGGCGTTATAGGTCCTTTCCTGAATTGCCCAACCAAATGCTGCATTTTATTGACGACGTTTTCCAGCGTTTCTATGGAATCGTCGATAAACTCCGGATTGTGCTTATGCTTTTCAGCATTTTTGACAATCAGGGAAATTTGCGCCACCAAGTTCTTAAGGTCGTGAACGATATAGGCCGAAAGCCGGTTATAAGCTTCAAATTGCCTGGAGCGGGACAATTCGTCGCTGGCACGGTTTAGCGCCAAGGCATTGGTTAATTGCATGCCTACCGTTTTTAATAAATCGTGATCCTCCCAATTAAGCTGCCTGGGTACTCTGGCCTGAGTGAGCACCACAAAAGCCATCATTTCATTTTGGTGAAATAGCGGGATGATCAACCAGACATTTTTTTCTTCGGCATACCATTGAGACAGATCGACTTGGTCATACATTTCAGGATCATTGTCAAACTCAACAAAGTCGATGACCCATTGCTTGTTAATCAGGAATTGGATTAACGAATCGTCCGCGGCCAGCTGTTGTTGGGGTTCAAACCCCAGGTTTCTGTTTTCCGCCAGATAAAAATCGCCCTGCTGGTTTTTAAGCCATAAGCCGCCGCCGGAACTTTCCACCAGATTGGACATGGTATGGATAACAAATCCCGAGAATTCCTCGATAGACGTCAATCGAGCAATCGACTTGCTCATTTTGATCCATTCATCCCGATAGTCGTAGCGATAGTGAAAAAAATGTTTATTAAAATAAATTTTGGCCAGGGCACGGGTTTTCCCCGAGACGAATAAAATCAATAGCAGCAGCACGGCTAAAAAAATGAAAACAATCTGGGCGAGTTCTCCCCAGCTACTACCGTAATCGCGGATATAAAAGCCTGCCTGGGCCATTAATATTAAATAGATTCCCGTCCCGAACAGCACGGTGGTATGAAACACGACTTTCCTGGGTGCGGTAATAGGTCTGACATTCCGGCTCAGCCGGGAAGTCGAAACAGCCAGCAGAGGGATTACCATGGCGTTAAGCATGCCCCTGGCATCCCAGAGCGAAGCATCCAGTCTTGCGAACAACAAAGACTTGCTGTAAATGAAAAAATCGATAGTAAATAACGAACCCAGGCCCAGACATAGAAATTTAACAGTCCAGCGCTGATCCTGAGTGGCATTTCGATAAAGCTGTTCAATCAGGATCAGGCCAATAATCGCAAATACGACATGCGCTAAAAGACGGGGGTCCATGTCCAGCACCGCGTTAACCTGATAGCGAAAATCCGCGGATGTTTCATGAATAAAAATAAATACAATCAGAAACAATATCGCATAGACCGGCCTGGACTTGGCAAACATTAAGTAATTTGCATTAACTCTTTGATTCAAAATAAGGATTGTTAAAAAAATGAACCAGGATACATTGCGCACGGTTTCAAATGACAACGTATCCGAAATAAATAATTGATCGTCTTGAATGCTGATCGCGGTATAACCGCTCCATACCAATGAGCAGAAAACAGCGATGAGAAAAGGCAGGGCAAAAGGAATTTTTTTAATTCTAACAAGCGTTAAAAGCAATAAAAGAAAATAAGCCGCTGTCGCCGTCAAGTAACTGTAGAAACTGAAATTCTCAATTAGATTCATAGAGTTGTCTTCTTTAATTGAGCTGGCGCATTGGCTATGTCTTGTGCCTTTCGGATCGACTTTGCCGCCGGATACCATAGATAACACCGATGAGAAAAACAGGAAACAAGCCCCGCTTTATCCCGTCAGGCGCTGCCGTTGAGGCTGTTCCATCTTCATCACTAAGCGTTTTTACCTATTGACCTGACTATTGAAATCGGCGTTTTTAAGTTCTACTTAACATTAGTCGAATAAGCTTCAGTCCGCATGAACACTATAAATCAAAATCTAACTGCTTGGCTATCCGTTAAATGCATTGAACAATTATCCGGTTTTACCCAGCGCTTAACGGTTGGGTTTATTTGATTTAAAACATAAACTACCTCAAGAGAGAGATAAATCATGTTTGATGAACATTTTGAAGTTTTTTTGGCCGATACCCAGAAAAGCAAGGAAAAGCATTACGGAATCCGATACCAGGTTTATTGCGAGGAAATGGGCTTTGAAAGCAAGGATAATTTTGTCGCAGAGCAAGAGTATGATAAATGGGACGGGCATTCCGCTCATTTTATCGTCCGAGCTAAACATACGGGTCAATGGATTGCCGCCATGAGGATGGTTTTCAAGAACGAACAACCATTGCCCTTGGAAGAGCATTGTCTTATTAACAAACCGATCCACCATAACGTCTTTAATCATTCGGTTGAAATATCCAGATTATGTCTGATTAAGGAAATTAGAAGACGCAATACCGACTATGATCCGCCAATAGGCTTGGAAGATGAGCATAACGGCATTAAAAGAGCCGATAATGTCATTCCGTTTCAAAGTCGTAAAAATATCGAACGTCGCATAATTTGGGGATTATTTCGTGCAGCGGCAGAGTACAGCGCTGAAAATAATATCAAGAAATGGTATTTTTTATGCACTAACGCGCTAGCACGGGTTATTGCCAAAGAAGGTTTCAGCATGGAGCGTATAGGCGAACCCTGCAGTCTTAATGGAGAGCGCATACCGTTTGAAATAGGTTTAAGCGAAATACTTTCAAACTCAATCTGGCTCAATGATTTCAAGAAAGGCTACAGCCTTTATTCGGATATGGAAATATCAAAAACCAACAATAAACGAGTCAGATATCAGGTTTAGATAAATAATAAATTGACGTTATTATTTATCTAATTCTTTTGGCTACGCGCATGGTTTATATGCAAGCATGAATATAGACGTGTCGGATAGCATTCTATTGGAGGCTGAACCGGATAGCTCATCATAACTTTCAGCTCGCCGAAAGTTTTCTTTGCATGGGGCACTAAGCAGAGAGTCAGCTATTTATTGCAAGAAAGACTGATTTGCTTTTTACAAATCCGGATTTTTTTCAGAGTTAAAAATGATACTGTTGTACTTGATCAACCACATATTTCGTTAAGTTGGAGCAGGCAATACCATAATGCTGCGTAGCCAAAATTAACAAAGGGTATTTTTTGCAATCTGAAAACAGGCCATAGCCAATCATCTATTAAAATCAGTGACAGGTTCACTTTTTACGAAAATTGTACTGATATGTCGGACCAGGAAGTCCATGTCGGAATGATTGAAAGTTTTCGGAAAGGCATATTGTCAGTGACTCTAACACTATAATTTTTAGGGTTTTTTAATACAAAGTGAAATTCCAGACACTTTGTGAACAAGTTTGTGCCTTTCCGGCGATTTTGACAGCATTGCTGTTATAGTCCCCGAGAGATATTGCAAATCTACTGATCTTTTCCCTTGTCCGCTCATTATTTTTACTAGAGTTTGCTGTCAACATGAGGCCGTGCCTGTCTAATCCGCTTATATGGGTCAGGAATCCGAAAGAATGCTTAAATTTTTGAAGAAATTATCGAGTTTAATGTGAACTCTGATAAATATCCCGTCAATATTTTTGGATATTCTTTGAGATTTTTTTAGCACGCGGTCTTGCATGATTTTTTGCAATGATGGCGATAAAGAGCCGAACCTAAGTATCAATCAGTTTCCGCGTAATCTATTTTAATCAATGTTTTATCGAAAGCATTCGAACATTTTCCCGACAATGAGCCCCGAATAAGCTAAGGCCGGCTTTCAGCAATTCATGCCGAGTGATTTGCAATACGGCTTCGATAAATTATCCCTCATCTGTTGCTCCGCTATCACGGCTTTATCTGGTAACACTTCTCAATGATCATTTCAAAAACCGCACGATTTCATATTCTCAATCTAAATAAACGCTAAAAACGCGATCAGTGTGGTGAATTAAATAGCGTTTACCGCAGTCTCTTGTGAGATTGGCGGACATCGAACTGGATGGCTGAGGTTTTTTTGAATCATGGCGCTATTTCTAACCATTGATGATGTTTACTTAACTCTATGAATAAACCATTCGATTACAATTTGGCATTCTCTAGAAACATCGGTTGGGTCACGGAAGCCGAGCAGGCGATTCTTTGCGCCAAGAGGATCGCTATCGCGGGCCTCGGCGGCGTTGGCGGCAGTCATCTGCTCACCTTGACGCGCTTGGGTGTTGGAAAATTTAACATTGCGGATTTCGATCGCTTTGAATTGGCCAATTTCAACCGGCAGGCAGGCGCGACCCTGTCTCATCTGGGGCAGCCTAAAGTTGATGTGCTGGCAGAAATGGCGCTGGACATCAATCCTACGCTCGATATCAAAAAATTCTCCGAGGGCGTCAATCAGGATAATGTGTCAGAGTTTTTAACGGATGCTGATGTGTATGTGGATGGCCTGGATTTTTTTGCCTTTGCCGCTCGTGAAAGGCTTTTTGCAGCCTGCGCGGAACTGGGTGTGCCGGCGGTCACTGCCGCGCCGTTGGGAATGGGGGCCGCGTTATTAAACTTTATGCCCGGAAATATGACTTTTGAAGAATACTTTCAACTAGAGGGCAAATCGGAAGCGGATAAAATTTTACATTTTCTGCTCGGTTTGTCGCCCGCCATGCTGCAAGTCGGCTATCTTGCCGATCGGAGCGGCGTGGATTTGATTAATCATAAAGGTCCTTCCACACCAATGGCTTGCGAGATCTGTGCCGGTTTTGCCGCAACTCAGGCGCTAAGGATTTTATTGCAACGGGGTAGAATTGTGGCGGCGCCATGGGGATTGCATTTTGATGCCTACCGGAACAAGCTGGCGAAAACCTGGCGCCCCTGGGGAAATCGAAACCCGCTGCAACGCCTGGGTTTAATGATAGCTAGGCAACAGCTTATGAAAATATCGAAAGAGACTAGTGCTTAGTCAGTCTTGTTATGACGAGTAAATTGCAGGTGCGAATTCTCTTGTGCCCTTTGAGGTATTCGTACTATTCGCATGGCACGAATGCTGTACGAATTTTACTCGTCATAAATACATTGACTGATTACTAGTACTTAGTCATACTTGATATGTCGGATATTGCCCCCACATCTGTTGCTTTCCCCGTTAATGGAACCGAGAAATTGGCAGCAAAGAAATATATAGTCCGGCTAAGTAAAGAAGAACGTAATGATTTGGAAGGCTTGGTACGGCGAGGAAAAGCGGTGGCTTACAAGAGGCTTCATGCGGAAATACTCCTGAAAGCGGATGTCAGTCCCTTGGGAGGTCAGTGGACAGATCGCCAGATCAGTGAAGCCTTCGGCATTTCAACGCGCACGGTAGAGAGAGTTAGGCAGCG